>JBEIJM010000145.1:0-8313 GCA_040380205.1 Gemmatimonadaceae bacterium | reverse complement strand
TTGTTTTTGTTTTTCCTTGGGTTGCCCTGCCCCTCCCGCCGCCCGCGGGGGCGCCGGGGGGGGGGCCGCGGCCCCCCCCGCCGCCTGCTCGGCGAACGTCACCGTCGCGCTCACGCCGCCTCCAGCACCCAGTCGTAGCCGCGCGCCTCGAGCTCCAGCGCCAGCGCCTTGTCCCCCGACTTGATGATCCGCCCCCCCGCCAGCACGTGCACGAAGTCGGGCACGATGTAGTTCAGCAGCCGCTGGTAGTGCGTCACCACGATCGCCGCGTTGTCCGGGCGCTTGAGGGCGTTCACCCCCTGCGCCACGATGCGCAGCGCGTCGATGTCCAGCCCCGAGTCCGTCTCGTCCAGGATCGCCAGCGCCGGCTGCAGCACCGCCATCTGCAGGATCTCGTTGCGCTTCTTCTCGCCGCCGGAGAAGCCCGTGTTCACCGACCGGTGCAGCATCCCCGGGTCCATGTCCACCAGCTTCAGCTTCTCCTCCACCAGGTCCAGGAACTCCATCGGGTCCGCCTCGGGCTCCCCCTTCGCCGCCCGCACCGCGTTGTACGCCGCGCGCAGGAAGTACGCGTTGGTCACGCCCGGGATCTCGATGGGGTACTGGAACGCCAGGAACACCCCCGCCTGCGCGCGCACCTCGGCGTCCATCTCCAGCAGGTTCTCGCCCTTGTAGAGCACCTCGCCCCCGGTCACCTCGTAGGCGGGGTGGCCGGCCAGCACCTGCGCCAGCGTGCTCTTGCCGGAGCCGTTGGGGCCCATCACGGCGTGCACCTCGCCGGCGTTCACGGTGAGGGTGATCCCCTTGAGGATCGGCGTGCCGTCAATGGCGGCGTGGAGGTCGCGGATCTCGAGCATGGAACGGATGGGAGAAATATGAAAGAGGGGAGCGGTCAGCCGACGGAGCCTTCGAGCGTGATCCCCAGCAGCTGCTGGGCCTCCAGCGCGAACTCCATGGGCAGCTCCTTGAAGACTTCCTTGCAGAAGCCGGACACGATCATCGACACCGCCTGCTCGGCGTCCAGCCCGCGGGCCTTGAGGTAGAAGATCTGGTCCTCGCCGATCTTCGACGTCGACGCCTCGTGCTCCAGCGTCGCCGTGTTGTTCGCCACCTCGACGTACGGGAAGGTGTGCGCCCCGCACTGGTTCCCCACCAGCATCGAGTCGCACTGCGTGTAGTTGCGCGCCCCCGCCGCCTTCGGGCCGATCTTCACCAGCCCGCGGTAGCTGTTCTGCCCGTGCATCGCCGAGATCCCCTTGGACACGATCGTCGACCGCGTGTTGCGCCCGAGGTGGATCATCTTCGTGCCGGTGTCCGCCTGCTGCCGCTTGCTGGCCACCGCCACCGAGTAGAACTCGCCCACGCTGTTGTCCCCCTGCAGGATCACCGAGGGGTACTTCCACGTGATCGCCGATCCCGTCTCCACCTGCGTCCATGAGATCTTGGCGTCCCGCATCGCCTTGCCGCGCTTGGTGACGAAGTTGTAGATGCCGCCCACCCCCGCCTCGTCGCCGGCGTACCAGTTCTGCACCGTGCTGTACTTCACCGTGGCCCCCGCCAGCGCCACGATCTCCACCACCGCCGCATGCAGCTGGTTGGTGTCGCGCCGCGGCGCCGTGCACCCCTCCAGGTAGCTCACCGTGCTCCCCTCGTCGGCCACGATCAGCGTGCGCTCGAACTGCCCCGTCTCCGCCGCGTTGATGCGGAAGTACGTGGACAGCTCCAGCGGGCACTTGACCCCCTTGGGGATGTAGCAGAACGAGCCGTCGGAGAACACCGCGCTGTTGAGCGCCGCGAAGAAGTTGTCGCTGTGCGGCACCACCGACCCCAGATACTGCCGCACCAGCTCGGGGTGCTCCCGCACCGCCTCGCCGAACGACATGAACAGGATCCCCTCCTTCGCCAGCTCCTCGCGGAACGTCGTCCCCACCGACACGGAGTCGAACACCGCGTCCACCGCCACCCCCGCCAGCCGCTTCTGCTCGTTGAGCGAGATCCCCAGCTTGGCGTAGGTCTCCAGCAGCTTGGGGTCCACCTCGTCCAGCGACCCCAGCGGCTTCACCGACGTGGGCGCGCTGTAGTAGCTCACCGCCTGGTAGTCGATGGGCGGGTAGGTCACGTTCGGCCACCGCGGCTCCGTCATCTGCTGCCAGCGCCGGAACGCCTTCAGGCGCCACTCCAGCAGCCACGCCGGCTCCTGCTTCTTGGCCGAAATGAAGCGGACCGTCTCCTCGGACAGCCCCGGGGGGAGCGTCTCCGTCTCGATGTCCGTGCTGAACCCGTATTGATACTCGCGGTTGACGAGCGCCTCGATCGACGAACTCATGCCTGCTCCTGGTTCTCGGCGGCCCGAGCCGCCCCCTGGGGATCCCCGGCGACCGGCCCACCGGCCGCCGTCCCGCCTCCACCCACCCCCGCACCCACCCCCGCACCCACCCCCACGCCGTACACGCAGCGGCCGCAACCGTCCCGCCGGTGCGCCGTGCGCACCACCGGGGCGCCCACCAGCCGCGCCAGGTACGCCGCCTCCACCTCGCACGCCTCGGGGAACTGCTCGGCAATTCCCCGCATCGCACAGTTGTGAATGCGCAGCGTCGCCCCGGGTTCCCCGGTCGCCGCCGGCACCACCTCCGCCATGTACCCCTCGGCCGTCAGCAGCTCGGCCACCAGCGCCAGCCGTTCCTCCGGCGGGAGCGCCCCCAGCACCGGCGCCGCCTCGTCAGCCAGCCGGTGCCAATCCCCCTCCAGCACCCCGGCCACCGCCGCGCTCCCCTGCTCGCGCCGCAACGTCTCCAGCGCCCGGGCCAGCACCGCCACCGCCCGCTGCGGAAACAGCGCCTCCCCGGCCGCGGTCAGTGAATAGGCAAAGCTGGGCGCCCCCACCCCTCGCACGTCGCGGGCATGGCGCACCAACCCGTCCTCTTCCAGCGCCTTGAGGTGCCGCCGCAACGCGTTGGCCGTGAGCCCGAACCGCTCCCCCAACGCCTGCGCCGTCAGCGGCTGCGCCTTGCGCAGCGCCACCAGCAGCTCGGCCCGCACCCCGCGGAACCCCCCAAGCCCACCCAACTCCTCCGTCATTCCGGATAACATAGCTCGGCATTGACATAAGTCAACGAAACCGTTCACGAATTGCCGCAGGCTGGAAGACGGCGCGCGGCCGCGCTCGGCCGCTGCATTGCGCGGCTCGGTACGCCGTGCGAACGTGAGCAGTGTGGCGCTCCACCGTCCTTCCGCGCGCCTCCGGTTGCCGCTGGCGATCCTGGGGGGCTCGTGCGGGCGCCAATGTCCAGCGACGATGCTGGTCGTGCCTGCCATCGCGTCAGCCCGTCCCTCGTTTCCGCCTTCCGTCCCGGTGTCCGTGCGGCTCCTCCTGATCGCCGTCCTCATCCTCCTGGGGCTCAGCATCCTGCTGCTCCTGCGGGTGCGGGCCGAGCATCGGGCCACGGCGGAGCTGCAGGGGCTGGCCCGTTTCCGCGACCAGCTGCAGGGGCGCTATCCCGATGCGTTGGTCACCCAGGTGTTCCGCTTCCTGACCGAGCGGCATGGGGATGTGGAGGGGGCCCCGCAGGTGGACCCGGCCGATCATCTGGCACGGGCGCACCGGCTGGCGGCGCTGGATCTTGAGGACGCCGTGCTGGTGATCGCCGACCGCGCCGGCGCCCGCCTCCCCGCCGTCCGCGACCTGGATGCGCTGGGCGGACAGGTGCAGACGGTGGAAGACCTGCTCCGCTTCCTCGCGCCGTTCTTCCGCGCCGCCTCGCCGTCCGCGTGACCGCGGGGGCGCTCGCCGTCCCCCGGATGGGGGCGGTGCGTCGGGGCGCCGCCTGGTGCGGCGTGCTGCTGGTGGCACTGGGCGCCACGGGGTGCGCCAGCGGTGGCGCCACGCGCGAAATCGTCGCCCCCCCACGCCCGGCCCCCGAGCGCACCCCCGACCTGCGCCGGCTGCCGGCCACCCCTCGCCACCCCGAACCGCTCCAGCGCGGCATCACCGAGGACGACCTCGACGCCCTCTGGGCGCGCCAGCTCATGGTGCCGGTGGAGGGGATGGCCGTCGCCGACGTCACCAACAGCTACCCGGCGCGCCGCGGCCGGCGCATCCACGGGGCGCTGGACCTGATGGCCCCCAAGGGCACCCCGGTGCTCGCCGCCGACGACAGCGTCATCGGGCGCCTGTACACCAGCACTCTCGGGGGGATTGTGGTGTACGCCTTCGATCCCGACGGGCGCTTCGTGTACTACTACGCGCACCTCGACCGCTACCGCCGGGGGCTGTCGGTGGGCGACCGGGTGTCCAAGGGGGAGGTGATCGGCTACGTTGGGACCACGGGGAACGCCCCCCGCTCGCTTCCGCACCTGCACTTCCAGGTGATGACGCGCGGCGCGGGACGCACCTGGTGGGACGGCCCCTATCTCAACCCGTACCCGTACTTCGCCCTCGACGGACGGCGCCGCTAGCCTGTGCGGCGAGGCGCTCCCGCCCCCGGGCTCCCCCCTGGAGGGAACGCATGTCGATGACCGGGAAGGCGCGCGCCGCGCTGCGCGCCGAAGCGCACCACCTGGCCGTGCAGGTGCACGTGGGGCACGCGGGACTCACGCCCTCGCTGCTGGCCAGCCTGGACGACGTCCTGCGCACGCACGAGCTGGTCAAGTGCCAGGTGGCCCGCGGGGGCGAGCTCTCCGCGCGCGACGCGGCCGGCACTGCCGCCACCGCCATGGGGGCCGACGTGGTGCAGGTCATTGGCCGCACCTTCACGCTGTACCGCGAGAACCCCGACCTCAAGTACGGCGAGCTCCCCCCCTGGCGCCGCTAGCGCCCGGCGCGCCCCAACCGTGGCGGCCCCCGCCCGGCGGCCGTAGCTTACCCGCACGCCCTTTCCGCTTCGTGACTCCGACGGCGCGCCCCGCGCGCCCCGGGGCCCGGCGCCAAGCCTGACCCGAGACCCGATCCATGCCCTACGTCATCACCGAAGCCTGCATCAGCGTCAAGGACAAGTCCTGCGTGGACGTCTGCCCCGTGGACTGCATCTACGAGGGCGCCGACCAGCTCTACATCCACCCCGACGAGTGCATCGACTGCGGCGCCTGCGAGCCCGAGTGCCCGGTCACGGCCATCTTCCCCGAGGAAGACGTCCCGGTGCAGCTCAAGAGCTTCATCGGCAAGAACAAGGACGCGTTCACCGGCCCCACCCCGCCGGGGCGCCCCACCCGCTGAGCCATCGCGGGGGCGCCAGGGGCGCGGCGACCACGGGGCTCACAGCCCCCAGCCGCGCCCCTTGAACCAGAACAGCGCCGTCAGCGCCACGTATTGCAGCACCGTCGAGCGCTCGCTCCACAGCGCCTCCCCCCAATTGTGCTCCCCCGACGTGCGCTCGGCCGGCGGCCGCCCGACCCACCGCGGCGTCCGATCCTTGTACGCCAGGTACTCCGCGCCGAAGATCGACTCGAGGACCCCCTCCTCGTACCGCACGATCAGCGAGTACTCCACGGCGAACAGCACCGCCGCCACGGGGAGGAACCAGAGCACGCCGGAGATCACCGTGAAGCCCATCCACGCCAGGAAATTCCCCACGTAGAGCGGGTTCCGGCACCACGCGAACGCGCCGTACGTCACCAGCCGCTGCACCTCGCGCGAGCGGCGCCGCGTCACCGTCCCCGCCGCCGCCACCCCCGCCACCCGCACCAGCTCCCCCAGCAGCACCAGCACCCCGCCGATGATCCAGGTGTCCCGCGACGGCGTCCCCGACGCCAGCAGCGGCACCAGCAGGAACGGCACCGGGAGCCAGCTGCGGTTGCGGAAGAGGCGCGCCCCCAGGCGCGCCGCCGGGGTCTGTTCACTGGCCGAGATCGGGGCGGTCATGCCAAGGGGGCGTCAGGGGGGGAGGGGAGACGGTCGAGCGAGGCGAGGAAGTCGGCCAGCGCGTGCGTGGTGGCCGACGGGCGCTCGAGGCACGCCACATGCCCCGCCTCCGCCACGATCTCCAACCGCACCCGCGCCGCCGGCGGCAACGCCACGGCCAGCCGCTCCGCGTCGCGCACCGGGGTGAGGGCATCCTCCTCCCCCACCAGCACCAGCACGGGAACGCTAATCGTCCCCAGCGTGTCGCGTGAGTCCGGGCGGTCGCGCATCGCCTGCAGCGCCCCGGCAATGCCGGCCACCGGCTGCCGCGCCATCACCGCCTCCAGCTGCTGCACCACCTCCGGGCGCCGCGCCCGCGTGGTGGCCCCCACCATCCCCGGCAGCATCCGCTCGGCGATCGCCCGGGCCCCCTCGCGCCGCGCCACGGTCACCAGGTCGTCGCGCCGCCGCCGCCCCGCCTCGTCGTCCGCGTCGGCGCGCGTGTCGCACAGCACCAGCGCCCGCACCCGCGCGGGGTGCCGCCGCCACAACGCAAACGCCACGTAGCCCCCCATCGACAGCCCGGCCACCGTCACCGTCGGCAGCTGCAGCCGGTCCAGCAGCGCCACCAGGTCGTCGGCGTACTGGTCCATCGAAAAGGGGCCGTGCGTGGTGGACTCGCCAAAGCCCCGCAGGTCGGGGGCGATGCACCGCGCGCGCCCCGCCAGCGCGCTGCGCACCGGCGCCCAGATGGAGCGGTCGTGCGGGAAGCCGTGCAGCAGCAGCAGCGGCGTGCCGCGCCCGCTGTCGTCGTACCCCAGCCACACCCCCGGCAGCCGCGCGATCATCGCGGCGCCTCGGCGCCCGCCTCCAAGGCCCGCTCCCGCGCGTCCTCCCGCTCGGCGCGCATCCGCAGCGGCACCAGCACCGCCGACGTCAGCGGCACCGCCACCATCAGCCCCAGGAAGCCGAACAGGATCGTCATCAGCGCCTGCGCCACCAGCGTGATCGCCGGCGGCAGGTCCATCTCCCCCCGCATCAGGTACGGGATGAGGAGGTTGTTCTCCACGAACTGGATCCCCCAGTACGCCGCCGCCACCGCCAGCGCCTTCTCGGGGGAGTCCACGAACCCCATCAGCACCGCGGGGATCGCGCTCAGCAGCGGCCCCACAGTGGGCACGAACTCCAGCAGCCCCGCGATGAACGCCAGCGCTGCCGCCCCCTTCACGTCCAGCAGCAGCAGCACCACCAGGCTGACCGTCCCGATGGCCCCCATGGCGATGAGCTGCGTGACCAGCCACTTGCGCAGCACCGTGGCCATGCGCGCGAGCACCTCGCGCACCCCGGCGCGCGACTCCGCCGGCACCCCCGCCAGGATCCAGCCGTGATACACCTCGGGCTCGGCGCCGATGTAGATCGCCAGGAACATCACCAGCACCAGCGCCCCCAGCACCGCCGCCGTCCCCGACACCAGCGACAGCAGCAGCCGCGAGGCGCCGGCCAGCCCGGTGGACAGCCGGTCGCCGATCGCCGCCAGCATCCCGGGGCTGGCCGGTGCGGCCTCCCGGAGCGCGGTCCCCCCCCCGGCCGAGTCGGCGGCCACGGTGGCGGTGTCGGCCGCCGGCGTGCTGGGCAGCAGCTGCCCCACCCAGCCGCCCTGATGCGTGGCCACCCACCCCTGCAACGTCCCCAGCGCCGCCGGCACCTCGGTCTCCAGCACCCGCGCCTCGCGCACCAGCGTGGGCGCCGACACCCCCAGCACCCCGCCAATCGCCCCCACGGTGCCGAACACCAGCAGCGCCGAGGCCACGCCGCGCCGCACCCCCAGCCGCGCCAGCCGGTCCACCCCCTGCGCCACCGCCAGCCCGAACAGCGTGGCCAGGAACACCAGGAACATCAGCGAGCTGGTGGCCCACAGCAGCTGCACGCCGAACCACACCGCCAGCACCACCGTGGCCCCACGGGCCAGGTCGGCGGTGCTCCACCCGCGCGCAGGGGGCGGAGAGGGGAGGGGAGGGATCATGGCCACGGAAACTAACGCCGGGACCCGCCCCCGGGGTCCGGTGCCCTTGGCCGACGGTGTATCTTCCCTGTACCCATGTCCACACCGGTCCCCCAGTACCTCGACTCCCCCGACGCCGTCGAGCGGTTCCTCGCCACCCTCACCGAGGTGCGGGCGCTGGCGCTCGACACCGAGGGGGCCAGCTTCCATCGGTTCGTCGACCGGATCTACCTCCTCCAGCTGGCCACCGACCGGCACGAGGCGGTGATCGACCCGCTCCCCATCGGCACCCCCACGCGGCTGGGCGCCCTGCTGGCCGACCCCGACGTGGAAGTGGTGCTGCACGACGCCGACTATGACCTGCGCCTGCTGCGCCAGGACTACGGCTGGCAGGTGACCGGGCTGTTCGACACGCGGGTGGCCGCGCAGCTGCTGGGGATCCGCGCCTTCGGCCTCGCGGCGCTGCTGGAGCAGT
>JBEIJM010000144.1:0-8506 GCA_040380205.1 Gemmatimonadaceae bacterium | reverse complement strand
GGAGCACTTCCTCACGGGGGCCCCCATGCCGGGGATCGCGTGGGAGTACGCGGCGGTGCAGCGGCTGCTCCCCGCCATCACGCTGGACGAGGTGAACGCGGCGATGCGGCGCGAGACGACGCTGGGCGGGACCCGGCAGCCCTCGCGCAACCGCGTGGTGACGGTGACGCTCCCCGAGAAGGCGGGGCTGGCGGCGCCCACCGACGCCCAGGTGCGCGCAGTGCTGGCGGAGGCGGCCACCGTGGCGGTGACGCCGTGGGTGGAGACGGTGGCCGAGGGGGCGCTGGTGGCGTCGCCGCCGGCGCCGGGGCGCATCGTGGCGGAGGACAGCGTGCCGGGGATGGGGATCCGGCGGTGGACGCTCTCCAATGGCATCACCGTGTACGTGAAGCCCACGGACTTCACGGCCGACCAGGTGCTGCTCTCGGCGTGGGGGGGCGGCGGCGCCAGCCTGGCCCCCGACTCGCTGGTGGTGGCGGCGGCGCTGGCCACCGCGGCCGTGGAGCGCGGAGGGGTGGGCCCCTTCTCGCTGGTGGACCTGAACAAGAAGCTCACCGGCACGGTGGCCAGCGCCTCCACCTCCATCGGCGAGCTGTCGCAGGGGTTCAGCGGACGCGCGGCGCCGCGCGACCTGGCGGTGATGTTCCAGCTGGCCTGGCTGCGGCTCACGGCGCCGCGCGTGGACTCGGCGGCGTTCCGCACGCTGCAGCAGCAGCTGGACGCGGTGGTGCGCAACAAGGACGCCAACCCGGCGGCGGTGTACTCGGACACGGTGCAGGTGACGCTGGCGCGCCAGCATCCGCGGGCGCGCCCGCTGTCGGCGGCCACCGTGCAGGGGCTGCGGCTGGACGACATGGCGGGGTTCTATCGCGCGCGCTTTGCCGACTTCTCCGGCTACACGGTGGTGATCGCCGGCAACGTGTCGCCGGACACGCTGCGCCCGCTGGTCACGCAGTGGCTGGCGCCGCTCCCGGCCACGGGGCGCCCGGAGCGCTTCCGCGACGCGGGGGTGCGCACGGTCACCGGGCAGGTGGACAAGACGGTGCGCAAGGGGGTGGCGCCGCAGAGCCAGACCACGGTGTTGCTGTCGGGGCAGGCGCCCTGGTCGGCGCAGGAGGGGTACCTGCTGCAATCGTTGGCGGCGCTGCTGGAGGCGCGGCTGCTGGAGCGGCTGCGCGAGGCACTGGGCGGGACCTACTCGGTGTCGGCCAGCGGGTCGTTCGCGCGGGAGCCGGTGCCGCAGTGGCAGCTGGTGATCGGCTACGGCTCGGCGCCGGCGCAGGCGGACACGCTGTGGGCGGCGGTGCGGGCGGAGCTGGACTCGCTGCGCCGCGTGCCCCCCACGGCGGCGGAGGTGGACCGCATCCGCGAGCAGCAGCGGCGCGCGCTGGAGGTGGCGCGCAAGCAGAACGGCTGGTGGATGAGCGCCATCCGCGACCGGGTGCAGACGGGAGCGCCGCTGGCCACGCTGCTGCAGGACGGCGACGCGCAGGTGGCGGGGCTGAGCGCCGCCGCGCTGCACGCCGCCGCCCAGCGCTACCTCACCGAGGAGAACCGGGCGCGGTTCGTGCTGCTGCCGGAGGCGGCGCCGCCGGCGCGGTAGCCGGCGACGCCTCCGCCACGCCATCGGGGCCGGCGGTGATCACGCGGGCGATCGCCGCCCGCAGGTCGCCGCCGGCCCCGTGGTACACCGCGTCAAAGCGCCCCAGCCCCTCGGCGTACACCCGCCGCGCCAGCAGCACGGCGTTGTCCAGCGGCACCCGGGCGCCCCACCCCGCCGGGTAGGTGCGCAGCCGCGGCGCCACGGTGTCGGCCAGCTGCGCCCGCGCCCACCGATACACGGTGTCGCGCGCCGCCAGCCGGCGCGCCGTGGCCTCGAGCGGGTGCGCGGCATAGGCGCTGTCCAGCCGCGCGGCCAGCGCCTCCCAGAAGCCCCCCAGCACCAGGTCGTCGTGCCAGTCGGCCTGCGCGCGGCGCAGCGCCGCGCTGTCCCCCCGCGCCCGGAAGAAGTGCTCGGCGCCCCGCCCGCCCACGAAGGTGGCGAACGACTCGTTGAAGCTCACCCGCCCCTTGGCGAAGTAGGTGGTGTGCAGCAGCTCGTGCAGCACGGTGTTGACCAGCGTCACCGAGTCCTGGCGCACCGTGGGGGTGACCAGCGGGTCGTTGAACCACCCGAGGGTGCTGAACGCCGACGATGCGCCCAGCGTGACGTCCATCCCCTCGGCGCGCATGGCCTCCGCCGTGCGGCGCGCCTCGGCGAAGTCGAAGAACCCCTTGTACGGGAAGCGCCCCACCACCGGGAACCACCAGGTGCGCCGCTCCAGCCGGTCGCGGTAGGCGGCCGAGAGCACCAGCACCAGCGTGTCGCGCGCCAGCGGCGAGTAGGCGGTGAAGGCGTCGCCGGCGCGCAGCCCCAGCGAGTCGATGGCAAACTGCCGCGCCTCCAGCACCAGCCGCAGCTTGGCGCGGAGGGCGGCGTCCTGGCTGCTGTCGGCGGCCAGGCGGGCAATGGGCTGGCGCCGCGCCAGGATGCCCGCCTCGGCCATGGCGGCGCGCGAGACGTAGCACCCCATGGGGGTGGCGGCCACCAGCAGCGCGGCGCCGGCGGCGGCCAGCGCGGCCACCCGGGGCCAGCGCGCGCGCAGGCGCGGCCACCAGCGGCGGGGGCAAGGCGCCCCGCCCCGGTGCACAGGGGGGGCGCCGGTGGCTATTGTTGAGGGATCATGTCGTTTGTCCACCTGCACTGCCACTCCGAGTATTCGCTCCTGGACGGGGCCAACCGCATCGACGACCTGATCGCGCGCGCGAAGGCGTTCGAGCAGCCGGCGGTGGCCATCACGGACCATGGTAACATGCACGCCGCCTGGGAGTTCCAGGAGAAGGCGAAGAAGGCGGGGATCAAGCCGATCCTGGGGATGGAGGCGTACGTGGCCCCCGGGGACCGCCGGCAGCGGGGGCGTCCGGCGCCGGGGGTGAAGCCCTACTACCACCTGGTGGTGCTGGCGCGCGACTTCACGGGGTACCGCAACCTGGTGAAGCTCAGCTCGCTGGCGTACACCGAGGGGTTCTACACCAAGCCGCGCATCGACCGCGAGCTGCTGGCGCGGCACAGCGAGGGGCTGATCGTCACCTCCGCCTGCCTGGCCGGGGAGGTGGCCACCCACCTGATGGACAACCGGTGGGAGCAGGCGCGGGAGGCGGCGGCGTGGTACGCCGAGCTGTTCCAGGGGCGCTACTACCTGGAGGTGCAGGCGCACGGCAGCGAGGGGCAGGCCGAGCTGAACGGGAAGGTGTTCACGCTGGCGGGCGAGCTGGGGCTGCCGGTGGTGGCCACCAACGACGCGCACTTCCTGAAGCACGAGGACCACGCGGCGCACGACGTGCTGCTGTGCATCGGGCTGGGGAAGGACCACGGCGACGCCAACCGGATGAAGTACGACGACGGCCTGTACTTCAAGTCGGCCGACGAGATCCGCGCGGCGATCCCGGGGCGCGAGGAGGTGCTCACCAACACGCTGGCGATCGCCGACAGCGTGGACGTGCAGTTCGCCAAGAAGTACTTCGTGCCGGCGTTCCCGCTCCCCGAGGGGGTGGCCACGGAGAACGACCTGCTGGTGCGGCTGGCCACGGCGGGGGCGGTGCGGCGCTACGGCGACCCGTTCCGCGAGGAGGTGCGGGAGCGGCTGGCGTACGAGCTGGACGTGATCACGAAGACGGGCTACGCGGGGTACTTCCTGATCGTGGCCGACTTCATCCAGGCGGCGCGCGACCGGGGGATCCCGGTGGGCCCCGGGCGCGGCTCGGCGGCGGGGTCGCTGGTGGCGTACGCGCTGGGGATCACCGACGTGTGCCCGCTGGAGTTCGACCTGCTGTTCGAGCGGTTCCTCAACCCCGAGCGCGTGTCCATGCCCGACGTGGACGTGGACTTCTGCTTCGAGCGCCGGGGGGAGGTGATCGAGTACGTCCGCCAGAAGTACGGGCGCGACTCGGTGGGGCAGATCGTGACGTTCGGGACGATGAAGTCGCGGGCGGCGGTGAAGGACGTGGGGCGCACGCTGGGGTTCACGCCGGCGGAGACGGACGCGCTGGCCAAGCTGATCCCCAACGCGCCCAACCACTCCCTCACGGTGGCGGAGGCCATCGTGCAGGTCCCCGACGTGAAGCGGCTGTACGAGGGGGACCCGCGCTACCGGCAGCTGCTGGACTACGCCACGCGGCTGGAGGGGCTGTCGCGGCACACGGGGGTGCACGCCGCCGGCGTGGTGATCGCGCCGGGGCCGCTGGACGAGTTCGTGCCGGTGTGCACCCAGGCCACGAAGGGGTCGGGGGCCGGGGAGGAGGAGCGGGTCATCGTGACCCAGTACGACATGACGGCGCTGGAGAAGGCCGGCATGCTCAAGATGGACTTCCTGGGGCTGACGACGCTCACGGTGATCACCGACACGCTGGCGCTGGTGAAGGCGCGGCGGGGGATCGACGTGGTGCTGGAGGAGCGCGGCTTCGCGGACCCCGAGACGTACCGGATGCTGCGGGCGGGGCGGACGGCGGGGGTGTTCCAGTTCGAGTCGCCGCTGGCGACGGACGTGCTCAAGCGGATGCGGTGCGACCGGTTCGACGACCTGGTGGCGTCGAACGCGCTGCTGCGCCCGGGGCCGCTGGACGCCGGCATGCACCACGTGTACATCCGGCGCAAGCGGGGGGAGGAGCCGGTGGCGTACGCGCTGCCGGAGCTGGAGCCGATCCTGGCGAACACGTACGGCGTGATCACCTACCAGGAGCAGGTGATGCGCATCGCGCAGGTGCTGGCGGGGATCTCGCTGGCCGAAGCCGACGTGCTGCGCAAGGCCGTGGGGAAGAAGGACGCGGCGCTCATCAAGCAGGAGCTGGGGAAGTTCACGGCCAAGGCGGTGGCGCGCGGGCACGACCCGGCGGTGATCGAGGAGCTGGCGGGGCAGATCGAGACGTTCGGGCGGTACGGCTTCAACAAAAGCCATTCCGTGGCCTACTCCGTGGTGGCGTACCACACGGCGTACCTCAAGGCGCACCACCCCGCCGAGTTCATGGCGGCGCTCCTCTCGTCGCAGATCGGGAAGACGGAGGAAGTGATCAAGTACATCGCCGAGGCGCGGGAGATGGGGCTGGAGGTGCTGCCGCCGGACGTGAACGAGTCGGGGTGGCGCTTCACGGTGGTGGGGGACGGCCGGATCCGCTTCGGGCTGGGGGCGATCCGCAACGTGGGGAAGGGGGCGATCGACTCGCTGCTGGGCGCGCGCGCCGAGGGGCCGTTCCCGTCGCTGCACGACCTGTGCGCGCGGGTGGACCTCCGGCTGTGCAACGCGCGGGTGTTCGAGGCGCTGGTGGCGTCGGGGGCGTGCGACGGGCTGGGCGGGCACCGGGCGCAGCTGCTGGCCGCGCTGGACCATGCCATCCAGGAGGCGTCGCTGCAGCAGGAGGAGGCGGCGCGCGGGCAGGTGTCGCTCTTTGGCGACCTGCTGGGGGACGCCCCCCCGGCGGCGGGTGGCGGAGCGCCGGCCGCGCCCGGGGCGCCGGCGCTCCCGAACACCCCGCCGTGGAGCGAGTCGGAGAGGCTGCAGCGGGAAAAGGAGCTGCTGGGGTTCTACATTTCGGGGCACCCGCTGGAGCCGTTCCGCACGGAGGGGGAGCTGTTTGCCACCCACCAGGTGGCGCAGCTGGGAACCTGGACCGCCGAGCCGGTGGCCATCGCGGTGGTGGTCACGGCCATCAAGCGGCAGGTGTCCAAGCGCTCCGGGGCGGAGTTCGCCCGGTTGACAGTGGAGGATTTTTCCGGATCTTCCGAGGTGCTGGTGTTCCCGGAGGCGTGGGGGGTGGTGTCGGACGCGGTGCGGCCGGACATCCCCCTGCTGCTCAAGGGCGGGTACTCGCGCCGCGATCAGGGGGGGGAGAACGTCACCCTGATCGTGGAGGGGGTCACTCGGCTGGCCGAGCTGCGGGCCACCGGCGGGCTGGCGGTGGCCATCGACCTGGCTCCCGGGCTGGGGCTGGCGCCGTCGGTGATGACCGACGTGCGGCAGGCGCTGGAGGGGCACGAGGGCTCGGTGCCGCTGGAGGTGCGGTGGCACGGCGAGCACGCCGCGCCGGTGTGCTTCCGGTCGCGGGCCGCCACGGTGGCGGCCACGCCGGCGCTGCTGGCCGAGCTGCGGGCGCTGCTGGGTGCCGACCGGGTCCGGCTGGTGCGCGCCGGACGATAGGCGCGCCTCGGCGTGCGGTGCCGTTGATCCTGATCCATTCTCTTTCACCTTCGTCCCCTCTTCGCCATGGCCACCGCCCCCGTCCTCGACTTTGAGAAGCCGATCGTGGAGCTGGAGCGCCAGGTGGAGGAGCTCCGCCGGGCGGCTGGCGAGCGCAGCGTGGACATGGAGGCGGAGCTGGGGCCGCTGGAGGCGCGGCTGTCGACGCTGCGGCAGGAGGTCTACCGCACGCTGACCCCGCTGCAGCGGGTGCAGGTGGCGCGCATGTCGCGCCGTCCCTTCACGTCGGACTACCTGCGGCTGGCGTTCACCGACTTCCTGGAGCTGCACGGCGACCGCCTGTTCCGGGAGGACGCGGCCATCATGGGCGGCTGGGCGCGGCTGGAGGGGGAGACGGTGATGGTGATCGGGCACGAGCGCGGGCGCGACACCAAGGAGAACCTGCGGCGGAACTTCGGCATGCCGCACCCCGAGGGGTACCGCAAGGCGCTGCGGCTGATGAAGCTGGCGGAGAAGTTCATGGTGCCGGTGATCACGTTCATCGACACGCCGGGCGCGTGGCCCGGGCTGGGCGCGGAGGAGCGCGGGCAGAGCGAGGCGATCGCGCGGAACCTGCTGGAGATGAGCCAGCTGCAGGTGCCCATCGTGGCCACGGTCATCGGCGAAGGGGGCTCGGGGGGCGCGCTGGCGCTGGGGGTGGCCGACCGGGTGCTGATGCTGGAGCACTCGGTGTACTCCACCATCTCGGTGGAGGGGTGCGCGGCGATCCTGTGGAAGGACGGCAAGAGCGTGGAGATGCGCGACAAGGCGGCCAACGCGCTGCGGCTGACGGCCCCCGACCTGCTGGAGCTGGAGGTGGTGGACGAGGTGATCCCCGAGCCGGTGGGCGGGGCGCACTCCGACCATGTCGCCATGGCGGGGGCGCTGCGCGACACGCTGGTGCGGCAGCTGGAGGAGCTGCGCCGCCTCAAGCCCGACAAGCTGGTGCGTCGGCGGCGCGAGAAGTTCCTGAAGATGGGGCGCTTTGCCGAGTAGCGCGGCGCCCGAGGCGGGGGCGGAGACGGAGGCGCCGGCGTCGCACCTGGTGGAGGTCGCCTTCCGCGGCAACCGGAAGGAGTTCTTCGCCTGGGAGGGGGAGGCGCCGCCGCCGCTGCGCGCGGGCGTGGTGGTGGAGGTGGAGCGCGGCGAGGACTTCGGGCGGGTGCACAGCACCGGCGCGCTGGCCGAGGTGCGGTGCCGCGGGTGCGCGCATGGCTGCGGCACCGCGCCGCCGCCGCGTCGCGTGCTGCGGCTGGCCACCCCCGACGACGAGCGGCGCGAGCGGGAGCGCGCGGCGGAGCACGAGCCGGCGCGTCGCACCGCGGCGGCGAAGGCCAAGGCCGCCGGGTTGGTGATGAAGGTGACCGACGCCGAATGGCAGTGGGACCGGCGCAAGCTCACGCTGTACTTCACCGCCGAGAAGCGGGTGGACTTCCGCGACCTGGTGCGGGAGCTGGCGCAGCTGTTCCGCACGCGGATCGAGCTGCGGCAGATCGGTGTGCGCGACGAGGCCAAGCGGCTGTCGGGGGTGGGCCGGTGCGGGCGCGAGTACTGCTCCGCCAGCTGGATGCAGGAGCTGCGCCCGGTGAACCTGGGGGTGGCCAAGGACCAGCACCTGTCGCTCAACCCGCAGCAGATCTCGGGGGCGTGCGGGCGGCTGATGTGCTGCCTGCGGCACGAGCACGACTTCTACGTGCAGAGCCGGCGGCGGTTCCCCAAGGAGGGGAAGGTGCTGGTGACGGCGCACGGCGAGGAGCGGGTGCTGGCGTGCGACATCTTCCGCGAGCAGGTGACGTTGCGGGGCCCCGAGGGGGAGACGCGCGTGGTGCCGCTGGCCGCGCTGCGCGCGGAGGTGGTGCAGGCTGATGGCGCGTGGTTGCAGGCGGGGGTGGTGGGCGAGGGCGCCACGGTGGCCCCCGTGCCGCCCGCTGTCCCGGCAGCCACCGCCGCCGCGGCGGCCCTGCCCGTGCCGCTGTCGCGCGCCCCGCGCGCCGCCGATGACCCATCCCGCGCCGTCGCTGACGCCGATGCCGCTGCCGATGCCGCTGCCGATGCCGCTGCCGACGCCGCTGCCGACGCCGACGCTGACGCTGTCGCTGACGACGTGGATACGGAGGCCGAGGCCGTCGACGAGGCGGACGACGCCGCCGGTCAGGAGGCGTCCGGCGCCGCCGACACGGAGGCGCGTCGCAAGCGGCGGCGCGGGCGCCGCGGGGGACGCCGCGTGCGCGCCGCCG
>JBEIJM010000143.1:0-8555 GCA_040380205.1 Gemmatimonadaceae bacterium | reverse complement strand
TCCTCCACCCCGCCGGCCATGAAGAACGCCTGCTCGGGGAGGTGGTCGAACTCGCCGGCGCAGATCCGCTCGAAGGAGCTGATCGTCTCCTCGAGCTTCACGTACTTGCCGGGGATGCCGGTGAACTGCTCGGCCACGTGGAAGGGCTGCGACATGAACCGCTGCAGGCGGCGCGCGCGGCCGACGACCTGCTTGTCCTCCTCGGAGAGCTCGTCCATGCCGAGGATGGCGATGATGTCCTGGAGCTCCTTGTAGCGCTGCAGGATGCGCTGCGTGGTCGTGGCGGCGGCGTAGTGCCGGTCGCCGATGACCGCGGCGTCGAGGATGCGCGACGTGGAGTCGAGCGGGTCGACGGCGGGGTAGATGCCCAGCTCGGTGATCTTGCGGTTGAGCACGACCGTGGCGTCGAGGTGCGCGAACGCCGTGGCGGGCGCGGGGTCGGTGAGGTCGTCGGCGGGGACGTAGATGGCCTGCACCGACGTGATCGACCCGTTGCGCGTGGAGGTGATGCGCTCCTGGAGCTCGCCCATCTCGGTGGCCAGCGTGGGCTGGTAGCCCACGGCGCTGGGCATGCGCCCGAGGAGCGCGGAGACCTCCGAGCCGGCCTGCGTGAAGCGGAAAATGTTGTCGATGAACACCAGCACGTCCGCGTTCTCGACGTCGCGGAAGTACTCGGCCACGGTGAGCCCCGAGAGCCCCACGCGCATGCGCGCGCCCGGCGGCTCGTTCATCTGCCCGTAGATGAGCGCCACCTTGTCGATGACCCCCGACTCCTGCATCTCGAGGTAGAGGTCGTTCCCCTCGCGGGTGCGCTCGCCCACGCCGCAGAACACCGACTTGCCGCCGTGCCCCTTGGCGACGTTGTTGATGAGCTCCATGATGACGACGGTCTTGCCCACGCCGGCGCCGCCGAAGAGCCCGATCTTCCCGCCCTTCACGAAGGGGGCGATGAGGTCGATGACCTTGATCCCCGTCTCGAACACCTCGGTCTTGGGCTCGAGGCTGACGAAGTCGGGGCGCTTGCGGTGGATGGGCCACCGCAGGGCGTCGGCCGGGATGGGGGCGCCGTTGTCGACGGGCTCGCCGAGCACGTTGAGGATGCGCCCCAGGGCGGGGGCGCCCACGGGGACCGCGATGGCGGCGCCGGTGTCGGCCACGTCCATGCCGCGGGTGATCCCGTCGGTGGAGGACATGGCGACGGCGCGCACCTGGTTGCGGCCGATGTGCTGCTGCACCTCGGCGACGACGCGCACCGGCGTCCCGTCGGGGGCGGTCCCCTCGACGCGCACGGCGTTGAACAGCTCGGGGAGGTGGTCGGTCTCGAACGCCACGTCGATGACGGGCCCGATCACCTGGACGATCTTGCCGACGGCGGTCGGCGCGGCAGCGGTGGCCATGGGGCGGGGTCTCGGAAGGGGGGACGTCAGCCCTGCAGGGCCGCAGCGCCGCCGACGATCTCGGCGATCTCCTGCGTGATCTGCGCCTGGCGGGCGGTGTTGTAGGTGCGCTTCAGGAGCGTGAGCATCTCGGTGGCGTTGTCGGTGGCGTTCTTCATCGCCGTCCGGCGGGCCCCCTGCTCCCCCGCGGCCGTCTCCACCAGCGCGCGGAAGACGGTGTTGCGGACGTACAGGGGGAGGAGCGCCTCCAGGATGCTGTCGGCCGAGGGGGCCAGGAGGAAGTCGCGCGCGGGGCCGCCCGCCGACGCCGGGGCGGCGACGGGGAGCACCGGCTCGGTGGCCGGCGGGGTGGAGAGCGCCGACTTGAACTTCGCGTAGGTGATGTACACGCCGTCGAGGGCGCCCGAGGCGTAGCGGGCCATGAGCCCCTCCACCAGCGACGCCGCCTCCTCGGGGGCCGGGCGGTCGCCGATGTCGGTGCGCGCCGTGGCCAGCCCGCGCCCCAGGTACCGGAAGAAGCCGACGCCCTTGCGCCCGACGACATGCAGCTCCACCGCCACGCCGCGCGCCTCCCACTCGGCCACGCGCGCCCGCGCCTCGCGCAGCAGCGCCGCGTTGAACGCGCCGCACAGCCCGCGGTTGGCGGTGAGCACCAGCAGCGCGACCGTCCGCTCCTGCGCCGGACGGCGCAGCAGCGGGAACCGCTCGGCCAGCTCGGGGGCGTGCACGTGCGCCAGCACCTCGCCCAGCGCGAGGGCGTACGGCCGCGCGGCCGCCACCCGGTCCACCGCGCGCTTCATCTTGGACGTGGCCACCATTTCCATCGTGCGCGTGATCTTGCGCGTGTTCTCGACGGACTTGATGCGCCCCTTGAGTTCCCTGCCCTTGGCCATGGCGGAGGGGCGGTTACTGGAAGCGGGCGGTGAACTGCTCGATGGCGCGGCGCAGCTCCGCCTCCGCGTCCTTCCCCAGCGCCTTCGTGTCGCGGATGGCGGCCGGGACCTGCGGGACCTGCGCGTGCACGAACTCCAGGAACCCCTTCTCCCACGCCCGGATGCGCGGCACGGCCACGGCGTCGAGGAAGCCGTTGGTCACCGCGAAGATGACCATGACCTGCTCCTCGAACGGCAGCGGCGCGTACTGCCCCTGCTTGAGGATCTCGACGGTGCGCGCGCCGCGCTCGAGCTGGCGCTTGGTGGCGGCGTCCAGGTCGGAGGCGAAGGCGGCGAAGGCCTCGAGCTCGCGGAACTGGGCCAGGTCGAGGCGCAGGCGCCCGGCCACGCTCTTCATGGCCTTGGTCTGCGCCGCGCCGCCCACGCGCGACACCGAGATGCCCACGTTCACCGCCGGGCGGATGCCGGCGTTGAACAGGTCGGTCTCGAGGAAGATCTGCCCGTCGGTGATGGAGATGACGTTGGTCGGGATGTACGCCGACACGTCGCCGGCCTGCGTCTCGATGATGGGGAGCGCGGTGAGCGACCCGCCGGGCTTGTGGATGGTGACGCCGTCCACGACCCCCTCGTCCTCGCGCAGCTTGGCGGCGCGCTCGAGCAGGCGGCTGTGGAGGTAGAAGACGTCGCCGGGGTACGCCTCGCGGCCGGGGGGGCGCCGGAGCACCAGCGAGAGCTGGCGGTAGGCGGCGGCCTGCTTGGAGAGGTCGTCGTACACGCAGAGGGTGGGCTTCCCCTCGTGGTACATGAAGTACTCGGCCATCGCGCACCCGGAGTACGGGGCGATGTAGAGCATCGGGGCCGGGTCGGAGGCCGAGGCGGCCACGACGATGGTGTACTCCATCGCGCCGGCCTGCTTGAGCCGCTCGACGACGCCGGCGATGGTGGACGCCTTCTGGCCGATGGCGACGTAGACGCAGATGACGCCCTGGCCCTTCTGGTTGATGATCGTGTCGAGCGCGACGGCGGTCTTGCCGGTGGAGCGGTCGCCGATGATGAGCTCGCGCTGGCCGCGGCCGATCGGGATCATGGAGTCGATCGCCTTGATGCCGGTCTGGAGGGGCTCCTTGACGGGCTGGCGGACGATGATGCCGGGGGCCGGGGACTCGACCTTGCGATACGTGGTGGCGGCGATGTCGCCGAGGCCGTCGATGGGGCGGCCGAGGGGATCGACGACGCGGCCGACCAGCGCCGGGCCCACGGGGACCTCGAGCACGCGGGCGGTGCGCCGGACCTCGTCCCCCTCCTTGAGCTGGAGGTAGTCGCCGAGGATGACGGCGCCGATGTTGTCCTCCTCGAGGTTCAGCGCGAGGCCGGTGATGACCTGCTTGGTCGCGGTGGCGGTGAACTCGAGCATCTCGCCGGCCATGACCTTGCCGAGACCGTAGATGCGGGCGATGCCGTCCTTGACCTCGAGGATGGTGCCGACTTCCTCGACGTTGAGGTCGGCCAGGTCGGCCGCCTGGATCTCGCGGAGGAGGATGTCCTTGATTTCGCCGGGACGCAGGGCGGTGTCGGTGGCCATGTGAACGCTGGGAGGAGCGGGAAAGGGACGTGGGAGCGGGACGAGCGGACCTGTCGACGGGCGCGGCGCGAGACACGGCAGGGCCGGGCGCGCGGCGTCGGCGCGGCGGCGCCGGTGTGCTGCGGGGTGCCGGAGCAGCCTACCGGGGCCAGCTTGTGAAATTTATCACGAGCCGGGGGCAAAGCAACCGGGGGCGGTCGCCCGCTGCAGCAGGTCCACCGTCCGCAGCCGCGTCAGCGAGCTCGCCCGGGTCCCCACCAGCCGCTGCGTCGTGGCGCTCAGGTGGCTGGCCGAGGCGAACCCCAGGATCCGCGCCACATGCCGGAGGTCCAAGGCGGCATTCTTGGCCAGCTCGGCCGCGGCGATCAGCCGCACCAGGTCGATCACCCGCTTGAGCGTGGGGGCCTCCCCCACGGCAAACGACCGGGACAGGTGCTCCCGGGAGACGGCCAGCTCCCGGGCCAGCTGGTCGGTGCGCACCGGCCGCCCGGCCCGCCGCACCAACGCCTGCCACACCGCCAGCTGCAGCGGCGACCCCAGCCGCAGCCCCTCCGGCGGCGTGGCCAGCGCCCGCTCGAAGCGGGGGGTGAAGGCGTGCCGCAGCACCAGCTCCCGCGCCGCCGCCTCGTCCACCCCCTCCACCAGCAGATCGGCCACCCCGCCCGCCACCGCGCGCCCCACCAGTGGCGCGTCGGCCGGCAGCAGCGACGTGATCAGCAGGGTGGGGATGCTGGGGTAGTCGGCGGCCCGCGCCACCAGCCGCTGGGCCTCCTCCCCGGCGCCGCCATCGACCAGCACGGCGTCCACCAGCTGCGTGGTCACGGCCTCGGCCACCGCCTCGGCCGACCGGACGGCCACCAGCTGCGCGCGGCGCCGCGGAAAGGCGGCGCGCACCAGGGTGCGCGCCCGCTCGCGGCGCAGCAGGGTCACCACGGTGAGGGGCGGCGGGGCCCCCTCGCCGGCGCCGCGCGGCGCCGGCGTCACGCCCCCCTCACGGGGCGGTCACCGCCGCATGGGCCCGGCGCAGCACGTCGCGCGCGTTGGCGTAGGAGACCATGCGCACCGCGTCGTCAAACGGCACCCACCGGCAGGCGGTGATCCCCTCGGCGCGCTGCGGCCGGGTGCGGGCGCTGGTGGCCTGCATGAGGTAGAAGTGGCACACCTTGTGGATGCGCTTGCCGCGGAAGCGGAACGACCACTCGATGGTGTCGATGGGGGCGGCCACGGTGACGTCGGCCAGCCCGGTCTCCTCGCGCACTTCGCGCAGGGCGGCGGTCTCCGCGCCCTCCTCCCCTTCCAGGTGCCCCTTGGGGAAGCCCCAGTTGCGGTAGCTGTCGCGGATGAGGAGGTAGCGGGGCTCCCCGCCTTCCAGCCGGAAGACGACCCCCCCGGCCGAGGTTTCGCGGGCCGGCTCGGCGGGGGCGGGGCGCGGGGGCGGGGGCGGGGTCATCGGCCGTCAGGCCGGCGCGGCGGCGAGGGGGGCGGCCTGCGGGGCGGGCTCGTCGTCGAGCGTGGGCTTCCCCTCGATGAACTGCCGGACGACCGGATCGGTGCTGTGCCGGATCTCGTCCACCGTCCCCACCGCGCGCACCCGCCCCTCATAGAGCATGGCGATGCGGGTGCCCACGGTGTAGGCGGAGCGCATGTCGTGCGTGATGACGACGCCGGTGACGCCGAGCTGGTCGCGCATGCGGACCATGAGGGCGTCGATGGTGGCGGCGGTGACGGGGTCGAGGCCGGTGGTGGGCTCGTCGTAGAGGATGTACTTGGGGCGGAGGGCGATGGCGCGGGCGATGCCGACGCGCTTGCGCATGCCGCCGGAGAGCTCGGCGGGCATGCGGTCCTCGACGCCGGGGAGGTCGACGAGGGCGAGCGCCTCGCGGACGCGGACGGCGATCTCGGCCTCGGCGAGCTGCCCCTGCTTGCGGAGCCCCATGGCGACGTTCTCGCCGACGGTCATGGAGTCGAAGAGGGCGGCGAACTGGAAGACGTAGCCGATGTTGCCGCGGAGCGCGTAGAGGGCCTTGCGGTCCAGCTGGTCGACGCGCTGGCCGTCGACCCACACCTCGCCCTGGTCGGGGTCGAGGAGGCCGACGATGTGCTTGATGGCGACGGACTTCCCGGTGCCGGAGAAGCCGATGATGACCATGGTTTCCCCCTCGCGGACCTGGAGGGAGAAGCCGCGGAGCACTTCCTTGGGCCCGAAGGCCTTGTGCACGTCCTGGAGTTCGAACAGGGCCCGTCGACCATGGCGGGCGGCGGCGCGCCGCGCGCGGGGCGGCGGGCACACCACCCCCGCCGCGGGGCGGGGCGCCCCGGGATCGGGGCGCCCGCAGGCCGGGAGGCGGAGGTCCGCCTAGGCGGCGAAGGAGGAGAGGGCGCGGCCGACGTCGCCCTCGCGGAGGCGCTTGAGGGCGCGGTCGCGGAGCTGGCGGACGCGCTCGCGGGTGACGCCGAGCATGGAGCCGATCTCCTCGAGGGTGTGCTCGCGCCCGCCCTCGAGCCCGAAGTAGAGCTTGAGGACCTTGGCGTCGCGCTGCGGCAGGGTGCCGAGGGCCTGCTCGATCTCGTCGGTGAGGAAGCGGTTCATGGCCTCCTCCTCGGTGTCGGGCATCTCGTCGGCGACGAACCGCTCGATGAGGGAGCGGTCGCCGTCGGGGTCCATGGGGGCGTCGAGGCGGACGTCGCCGGTGTTGAGGGCGGCGAGCGACTGGACGACGTCGACGGAGAGGCCGGTGACCTGGGAGAGCTCCTCGGGGGAGGGCTCGCGGCGGAGCTTCTGCCGGAGCAGCTCGGAGGCCTTGATGATGCGGGAGAGGTCGGCGGTGCGGTTGAGGGGGACGCGGACGGTGCGCCCCTGGCGCGCGAGCGACGACAGGATGGCCTGGCGGATCCACCAGACGGCGTAGGAGATGAACTTGACCCCCTGGTCGGGGTCGAACTTCCGCGCCGCGGTGAGCAGGCCGACGTTCCCCTCGCCGATGAGGTCGATGAGGGGGAGGCCGCGGTTCTGGTACTTCTTGGCGACGGAGATGACGAAGCGCAGGTTGCGCTTGACGAGCTCCTGGAGCGCGTCCTGGTCGCCGGCGCGGATCTTCTTGGCGAGGTCGATCTCCTCGGCGGCCTTGAGGAGGGGGTAGGTGCTGACCTCGTAGAGGTACTGGTCGAGGATGTCGCGCTCCGGCTCGGAGGGGGCGATCCCCGCCGGGGCGGCACGACGGCGCTTCCGCTTGACTTCGGTGGTCATATGCTCGAGCTCAGGCGCAGAAATTGAGCGAAAAGGACGGACGACACAGGGGGTGGCGCGGACAGGCGAAGCACGGCGACGCGGAGCGATGCCTGGAGGTGACCGGAGGCGTCCGGGCGCGCGGCGAATGGCCCGAGGGGCGTGGCCCTGTGGGCCGGGCGCGGCGCGCTGTAACCGGTGACGCGTTCCGGGTGGAGCCCTTTCGGGTATAGCCCTTTCGGGTGGAGCCCTTGCGGGTGTAGCCCTCCAAGATACGAGGTGAAAGGGTTGGCGCCAGTCTCGGTTCCCGCACGGTGTTGGTGTACAGCTTGACGCAGGACATACACCCCGCTATCATCTGCGGTTCCTGACGCCCTCGCGCCGGGACTTCGGACAGGATCCCGAAGCCGCCAGCGCGAGGGGGTCGCGCCCGGGGGCGTAGCTCAGTTGGGAGAGCGCTTGAATGGCATTCAAGAGGTCAGGGGTTCGATTCCCCTCGCCTCCATCCCGGGACGGTTCGTGTGGCAGGTGTGGGTGCGGTGGCTCACGGTCAGGCGGACGGACCGGTGGCTGGTGGGTGTCGCCTTGGCGGCGCTTCCGGCCCCGTGCGGGAATAGCTCAGTTGGTAGAGCACAACCTTGCCAAGGTTGGGGTCGCGGGTTCGAGTCCCGTTTCCCGCTCCTCGTAGGTGCAGGTGCAGGCTGCTGGTGTGGGACGATGTCTGGGTCGTTAGCTCAGTTGGTTAGAGCGCCACGTTGACATCGTGGAGGTCACAAGTTCGAGTCTTGTACGACCCATGCGGGACCCAGCAGGGCGGGACGGAGGCCGGCACGGCTCCGGCGGGGCGGCTCCGGCCGGTGAAGGTGCAAGCGCCTGTAGCTCAATTGGATAGAGCATCTGACTACGGATCAGAAGGTTGGAGGTTCGAGTCCTTCCAGGCGCGTGACGGGTCGGTGGAGTGGCGGGACGGAGTCGCACGGGGCGTAGCTTAGCCCGGTAGAGCGCCTGCTTCGGGAGCAGGAGGTCGCTGGTTCAAATCCAGTCGCCCCGACTGGGACGGTCATTCGGGAAGCCCGCCGGCAAGCACATTGCCGGCGGGCTTCGTGCATCCGCCCCCGCCGACCGGTCCTCCCCTACCGCCCGAAGCGCAGCCGCACGGCCGAGCGGTCCCCCACGAACAGCCGCGCGTCTTGTCCCGTGAGCGCGCTGGTCCCCTGCATCGCCGGGTCCCCCAGCGCCTGCACGTACCACCCGGCCTGCGGCGCCCCCGGCAGGTCCTGCAGCCGCTGCGGCACGCGCGGCAGTGGCGCCGGCGCCTCCATATCCGGGAGGTAGGTGATGTAGTTCCCCTCGGCGTCGAAGGCGCGCGCCCCCGACACGTTGTTCAGCAGCAGCACGAAGGCGCCCAGGTGGGTGTTCCACGACAGCGACGGCCCCCAGAAGCCGCCGCCGTCGGG
>JBEIJM010000142.1:0-8635 GCA_040380205.1 Gemmatimonadaceae bacterium | reverse complement strand
CGTGGCGGCGCTGCGCGGGCTGCTGACGGGCGCGCTGCAGGGCGCCCTGGGCGCGGTGCCGCCGGAGACGCGGCTGGACCCAGCCGTCTGGTGGCCGCGGCTGCGCGACGTGCCGGCCACGGCCTACGCGCTGCGGTGGCGCACCGCCCCCTCGCACGCGGCCGCGCTGTTTGACGGCGTGGGCACCGCCTTTCCCGACGGCGTGCGGCTGCTGGACCCGGCGCGCGGCGGGGTGCGGGTGACCGGCCCCGACGGCAGCCACCACGGCGCGCCGGGACAGCCGCTGGCGGCCGCCGTGGCGCAGCTGCGCGAGGCGGTCACCGCCGGGCTGGCCCCGCACGGCCTGGCGATGGCGGTGGACCAAGGCGCGCTCCCGGCGCGACCGCCCTCGGCGCTGGAGGCCGGCGTGCGCCGCGCGCTGGACCCGCACGGGGTGCTGAACCCGCCCTGCCCCTGACGCGCCCGCCCCTGCGAGATTCCCCGTCGTGACGCCTCCGCCCTCCCCCGCTGCGGCCCCTGCGGCCGCCCCGTCCGCCGCGCGCGCGCCGCTCCCCTGTGCCCCCGGGCTGGCGGGATCGCCGCTGGACCTGGCGCGCGCCGGGCTGGACGCGTGCGTGCACTGCGGCTTCTGCCTGCCGGCGTGCCCCACGTATGTGCAGCTGCAGGACGAGAACGATTCGCCGCGCGGCCGCCTGGTGCTGATGCGGCGGCTGCTGGAGGGGACGTTACCGGCGGACGACCCGTCGGTGGGGGCGCATCTCGATCGGTGCCTGGGGTGCCGCGGGTGCGAGACGGCGTGCCCGTCGGGGGTGCCGTACGGCGCGCTGCTGGAGGCCACCCGCGCCACGCTGGCCCCCGTGCGCGGACGCCCGTGGCTGATGCGCGCGGTGCTGGCGGCATTCCGCCGCCCCGCCCTGATGCGGGTGGTGTGGTGGGGCGCCCGCGTGCTGCGCGGCACGGGGGTGGCCCGATGGCTGGCGCCGCGGCTCCCGCAGCGGCTGGGGTTCCCGCTGGGGATGCTGGCCGCCACCGCGCCCCACCCGCGGCTGGCGCGCGGGCGCGGCGCGCCGGCGTCCCCGCCCCCCGAGGCTTCGCCCGCGGTGCTCCTGTCGGGGTGCGTGATGGACGGGCTGTTCGGCCACGTGCACGACGCCACCCGGCGGGTGCTGGCCCACCATGGGGTGGCGTGCGCGACCCCGGCCGGGCAGCAGTGCTGCGGGGCGCTGCACGCGCATGCGGGCGACCTGGAGGGGGCGCGGGCGCTGGCCCGGGCCAACATCGCCGCCTTCGAGGCCAGCGCGCCGGCCCCGATCGTGGTGAACAGCGCGGGGTGCGGGGCGATGCTCAAGCAGTACGGGCACCTGCTGCACGACGACGCGGCGTGGCACGCGCGCGCCGAGGCGGTGGCGGCGCGCACGCGCGACGTGAGCGAACTGCTGGCCGCGCAGGGGGTGCGGGGGGGGGACACGGCCGTGCCGTGGCGGGTGGCACACGATCCGCCCTGCCACCAGATGCACGCGCAGCAGGTGGTGCGTCCGCCGGAGCAGCTGCTGGCGGCGGTGCCGGGGCTGCGGCGGGCGCCGCTGGTGGACGCCGACCAGTGCTGCGGGTCGGCCGGGATCTACACGCTGGTGGAACCCGAGGTGGCGCAGGTGGTGCTGGGGGCCAAGCTGGAGCAGCTGGCGGTGTCGGGGGCGGAGGTGGTGGCCACGGGGAACCCTGGGTGCCACATGCACATCGGCGCCGGGCTGCTGGTGCAGGGGGCGACGCAGGGTGGTCAGCCCGTGACGGTGGTGCACCCGGTGGAGCTGCTGGACGCCAGTTTTGGGGGGCGGTGACGGGGGTGAGCGCCCTCCTGCGCCGTGCTTCCTGTATAGCACCACCATCATTTCAGAAACGTGCCAGCATTGATGCGGCAACGAGTCATATTAGCGACATGAACAGGCCAGCTGAGGAACCGCGCCGCGGTGACGCGGTCGTGGTGGCCGTCGACGGCATCCTCGCCACCACCCCCACCCTGCGCGCCGCCGCCCTCCGCGAGGCCTGCGACGCCGAGGGGGTACGGCTGGAGGCCGACGGGGTGGACCGGTGGCTGGTGGGACGGTCGCTGGAGGAAGGGGTGGCCGCCCTCGGGCCACGGATGACGGTGGAGCGCCCGTCAACCAGCAACGGTGCGTCAGGCCACCTGGGGGTGGACCCCGGGCAGCAGACCGTGCTCGTGCTGCGGGCGCAGCGCGCCCTGGGGCGGCTGATGGCGCACGGCGTGCTGCTGCGCCCGGGGGTGGTGGACCGGGTCCGCGCGCTGGTGGCGCGGGGGGTGCGGGTGGCGTGGCGCGCCGACAGCGACCGCAGCCTGCTGGGGTGGATGGACGCCGGTCCGGCGCTGGCCGGCCTCGGGACGCTGGTGCGCGCGGCCGACGATCGCCCGGGGGTGGCCGGGGCCTCGTCGCTGGTGGCGAGCTATCGCGCCATCATGGCGCGGGGCGCCGCCTGGGGAGTGGCGCCCGACGGGTGGTGGGGGTGGGAGTTGCCCGGGGGGCACGCCATACTGGAGGCGGCGGCGCTTCCGGTGCGCGCGCTCCCGTCCACCGCGTCCGATCCGTCCGGCGCCACGCTCACGCCCCCCCCCGCATGACCGACGCCACTCCGTCCCCCCTCCCTGCCCCGGCCGAGGCCGAGGTCGCCCCACCCCTGCAGTTCCCGGTGCCGCTGGACCCCGCGGCACGGGCGGCCCATGCGGCGCTGGCCACGGGCGCCGCCTGGTGGCCGGCGCCCGTGGCGTGGTGTGCGGTGCAGGGGCCGCAGGCGGGGGCCGCGCTCAATGGGCTGGTGACCAACGAGGTGACCGCGCTGGCCGAGGGGACCGGGCAGCGGGCGGCCACGCTGACCCCCAAGGGGAAGGTGATCACCGACCTGCTGCTGCTCCGCGAGGGCCCGGAGCGCCTGCTGGTGGCCACACCGC
The DNA here is from genome assembly GCA_040380205.1 of Gemmatimonadaceae bacterium. Taxonomy (GTDB): domain Bacteria; phylum Gemmatimonadota; class Gemmatimonadetes; order Gemmatimonadales; family Gemmatimonadaceae; genus Gemmatimonas. Next base: position 5,673 of record JBEIJM010000142.1, on the reverse strand, counting down.
CCGCAGGGATGGACGCGTGGCTGGGGATCCTGCGCAAGTACGTGAACCCGCGCCTGGCCCGTGCCACCGACGAGCGGGGGGCGCTGGACGCCGTGGTGGTGGCGGGCGCCGGGGCCTCCGCGCTGTTGGCGCCGTGCACGGCGCTGGGGACGGCGGCGGCGCTGGACGCGCTCCCCCCGTGGCAGCAGGTGGTGGGTACCGTGGGGGAGGGGGTGGTGCGGGTGGTGGCCCACCCGGCGTGGGACGGCGTGCCGGGCTACCTGGTGATCGCGCTGGCCCCGGCGCTGGAGGAGCTGCACGGGTGGCTGTCGGCGCAGGGGGCACAGGCCGCTCCGCCGGCGGTGGGGGAGCTGCTGCGGATCTCGGCGGGGGTGCCCGCGCTGGGGCGCGACATGGACGAGGGGACGCTGGTGCAGGAGGCCAACCTGGATGGGCTAGGGGCGGTCTCGTTCACCAAGGGGTGCTACACGGGGCAGGAGACGGTGGCCCGGGTGCACTTTCGCGGGCACGTGAACCGGCACCTGCGGCGGCTGCGGCCGCTGGACGGGGCGTCGGCGGTGCCGGCGGGGGCCTGGCTGGTGGACGCCGAAGGGAAGCGCGTGGGGGCGGTGACCAGCGTGGCGTGGCATCCGGCGCGTGGTCCGGTGGCGCTGGGGATGGTGCGGCGCGAGCTGGCGCCGGGGTCGACGGTGCGCGCGCACTGGGGCGGCGGTCCGGAGGGGGCACCGGCCGACGGGGTGCCGCTGGTGGTCGAGGCCGTGGCGGCGGAAGGGAACCCTCCGGCGGCATAACGCGCCGGGGGAAACGACCACGGGGGCGGGACGCTGTCGCGTCCCGCCCCCGTGGCGACCAACCGAGCGGCTTAGTGCTTGGTCGTGTCGGCAGCCGGCGCAGCCGCGGCGGCCGAGTCGGCCGGGGCGGCCATCGCGGCCGAATCCATGGCCGGGGCGGCGGCGGGGGCCGGAGCGGCGGCGGCGGAATCGGCGGCGGGAGCGGCCTCCTCCTTGGAGCAGGCGGCGAGCACGAGGGCGGCGGCGACGAGGGCGATGCGCTTCATGGTGAGTGGACTCCAGGCGGGGCAGAGATGGCGCCGTGCGTCCAGTTAAGCGCACGGCCCCCCCGGCGGAATGCCGGCGGGGTTCAAGCGCAGTAAAACTCAATGCCTGAGCTCGTGCTGTCAAGAGCGCGTTTCATCACAATACGGGCACGACCAAGCGCCGGGGGAGTATTCGGGAAACAACCCCCGGGTGTCATGCGCTGTACCACCAGCCGGCGCCCCGTCGGGACGCCCTCCTTTCCACTGGACCCCGCTGTGACTGTCCTCCCCGATACCCTGGGCGCGCTCCGACGTTCCACCTGGGCGGCCAACCGCCCCGCGTCCGTCAAGGACGAGCTGCGCCGCAACCTCATGGCCCGCCTGCAGGACCGAGGGCCCCTCTTCCCTGGCGTGCAGGGGTACGAGGACACGGTCATCCCGCAGGTGGTGAACGCCCTGCTGGCGCGCCACAACTTCATCCTGCTGGGGCTGCGCGGGCAGGCCAAGTCGCGCATCTTGCGGGCGCTGGTGACGCTGCTGGACGAGGCGATGCCCATCATTGCCGGGAGCGAGGTGCACGACGATCCGTTCGCCCCGATCTCCAAGTATGGCCGCGAGCGGGTGGCCACCCTGGGCGACGACACCCCCATTGCGTGGGTGGGGCGCGAGGCGCGCTACGTGGAGAAGCTGGCCACCCCCGACGTGACGGTCGCCGATCTCATCGGCGACGTGGACCCCATCAAGGCGGCGCGCGGCGGCCACCAGCTGGGGGATGAGCTCACCATCCACTACGGCATGCTCCCGCGCGCCAACCGCGCGATCTTCGCCCTCAACGAGCTCCCCGACCTGGCCGGCAAGGTGCAGGTGGGGTTGTTCAACATCATGCAGGAAGGGGACATCCAGATCAAAGGCTACCCGGTGCGGCTGCCGCTGGACGTGCTCCTCTGCTTCTCGGCCAACCCCGAGGACTACACGGCGCGCGGCAAGATCATCACGCCGCTCAAGGACCGCATCGGCAGCGAGATCCAGACGCATTACCCGAGCGGGGTGGCGCTGGGGGTGGCGATCACGCGGCAGGAGGCGTGGACGGGGCGCGGCGATGAGCGCCCGCTGCGCCTCTCGCCGCTGGTGGCGGAGGTGGTGGAGCGGGTGGCGTTCGAGGCGCGGGGCGATGCGCGGGTGGACCGGCGCAGCGGCGTGTCGCAGCGGCTCCCCATCTCCACGCTGGAGCTCGTGGTGTCGGGGGCCGAGCAGCGGGCGCTGCGGCAGGGGGACGCGGAGGTGACGCCGCGCATCGCCGACGTGTACGCGGCGCTCCCCGCCATCACCGGCAAGCTGGAGCTGGAGTACGAGGGGGAGCTGGTGGGGGGCGCGGCGATTGCGCGGGAGCTGATCCGGCGCGCGTGCGACGCCACGCTGGCGGCGCACGCCCCCGCCCTCGACGCCGAGGCGGCGGTGATCTGGTTTGACGAGGGGGCCGCGCTGCAGGTGTCCGACGAGGTGTCGCCGGCGCTGGTGCGGCAGGGGTTTGCGCTGGTGCCGGGGCTGGTGGCGCAGGTGGTGGAGGCGGGGCTGGCGGCGGCCGATGACGACGCCGGCGTGGTGGTGGCGTGCGAGCTGGTGCTGGAGGCGCTGGTGGCGCGCCGCAAGCTGTCGCGCACCGAGGGGGGGCAGTACGGGCGCGCCGAGCGGGAATCCCGCCGCCGGCCGTCGTTCTAGCGCGCGGCCCACGCCGAGACGCCCATGCGCCAGCACACCTACACCAAGTTCGACCCGCGCCTCGCGGACGCCGTGGACCTCCAGGCGCTCCTCGACCAGCTTGCCGACTTTTTGCTGCAGTCGGGGTTTGCCGGCGGGGGCGACCCCGGCTGGGGGCTCCCGGAGGCGGACGGGGACCAGTCACTGGAGGCGCTCAAGGAGGCGATCCTGCAGGCGCTCATCGAGGGGGGGCAGATCACCCCCGAGATGCTGGCGGCGCTGCGCGGCGACGGGGATGGCGTGTCGGAGGAGCAGCTGGCCGCGCTGTTGGACGGGCTGGTGGAGCGGCTGGTGGAGGACGGGCTGCTGACCGTGGAGGGAGGCGCCCCGGTGGCGGGCGCGCACCAGCCAGTCACGGGGAAGGGCTCGATGGCGCAGGGGGCCGCCAAGGGGGTGCAGTTCGGGCTCACCAGCAAGGGGATGGACTTCCTGGGGTACCGGACGCTGCGGCACCTGCTGGGGTCGCTGGGGAAGGCCAGCGTGGGGGCGCACGACACGCCGCAGCTGGCCACGGGGGTGGAGGCCGACGCGGCCAGCCGCCCCTACGAGTTCGGCGACACGCTCAACCTGGACGTGCCGGGGACGCTGGCCAACGCGCTGGCGCGCACCGGCTCGCTGGAGGTGCCGCTGGACCTCGACTACCCCGACCTGCTGGTGCGGCAGGCGGAGTACCGCTCCAGCTGCGCGACGGTGCTGATGCTGGACACGTCGCACTCGATGATCCTGTACGGCGAGGACCGCTTCACGCCGGCCAAGAAGGTGGCGCTGGCGCTCACGCACCTGATCCGCACGCAATTCCCCGGCGACACCATCCGCGTGGTGCTCTTCCACGACTCGGCGGAGGAGATCCCGCTGGGGGCGCTGGCGCGGGCGCAGGTGGGGCCGTACCACACCAACACCGCCGAGGGGCTCAAGGTGGCGCGGCGGCTGCTGCTGGCGCAGAAGAAGGACATGCGCCAGGTGATCATGATCACCGACGGGAAGCCGTCGGCGCTGACGATGCCGGACGGCCGGATCTACAAGAACTCGATGGGGCTGGACGGCTACGTGATCTCGGAGACGCTGCGCGAGGTGGCGGCGTGCCGGAAGGCCGGGATCATGATCAACACCTTCATGCTGGCGCGGGACCGGGCGCTGGTGGAGTTCGTGCGCCGGGTGAGCGAGATCAGCCGCGGGAAGGCGTACTTCACCAACACGATGAGCCTGGGGCAGTTCGTGCTGATGGACTTCCTGAAGAAGAAGGCGCGGCGGGTGGGGTGAGCGCGCCGCGGGCGCGGACGGTCGCTACCAGCCGCCCATGCGCAGCACCATCACCGGGACGGTGCGGGCGAGGATCTTGACGTCGGTCCACAGCGACTGGCCGCGCATGTAGGCGATGTCGAAGGCCACCTTGCGGCGGACGTCGTCGATCGTCTGGTCGTAGGGGTTGCACACCTGCGCCAGCCCGGTGATGCCGGGTTTCACGCGATGGCGCACCGGATACTCGGGGATCTGCTCGCGGAGGCGCACCACGATGCTGGGGCGCTCGGGGCGCGGCCCCACCAGGTTCATGTCGCCGCGCAGCACGTTGAACAGCTGCGGCAGCTCGTCCAGGCGGGACTGGCGGAGGAAGCGCCCCACGGGGGTGACGCGGTCGTCGTCGCGTTTCGCCCACACCGCCTGGCCGTCGGCCTCGGCGTCCACGCGCATCGAGCGGAACTTGAAGATGGTGAAGGGGGCGCCCCCCAGGTTCTCGGCGCGGCGCCCCCCCAGCGTGCTGGCGCGCCCCCAGCGGCGGTCCACCCCCACGCGCGTCTGGGCGTAGAGCACGGGCCCGCGGGAGGTGAGGCGCACCAGCAGCGCCACCAGCAGCATGACCGGGAGCGCCACCAGCAGCATGACCAGCGCCAGCCCCGCGTTGAAGAGGCGGCTCGCCAGCTGCGAGCGCGGGCGCGGCTCGAAGTCGTCGCCCGGGCTGCCGGCGTACGCCAGGGCGCGGACGCCGTCGTCACCCGCGCGCCGCAGCGCCGCGGTCCCGTCGGCGGGGGCGCCCGTCACCGGCATCCCCGCCACCGGCATCCCCGCCACCGGCACCCCGGCGGCCGGCGTGCCCGCGCCCAGCCCGGCGGCGCGCACGGCGCGCGACGCGGCAGCAGGGGTGGGACGGCGGGCGGAGCGGGAGTCGAGCGGCGGCGTCACGGGGGGCACGAGGAAGAGGTCAGCCGTCCTGGCGGCTGTAGTACCACTGCAGGAACTGCAGGCCGGCGAAGAACAGCGACGACACCACCAGGGCACCCTGCATCACGATGCCAAGGTCCACGCCGCGGCGGCGTTCGGGGACGCGCACCTCGTCGCCGGACTGGATGTCCAGCTCCTCGAGGGTGCGCCCGTCCTTGACGGCGCGGCGCGTGTCCTTCCCGGCGAGGCGAAGCTTGCCGTCGCGTCGCACCTCCATGTCCGCGAGGCGCGCCTCCTGCCCCGGTCCGCCGGCCACCATCACCAGGTCGCTGAGCGGCCGGTCGGGCGGCACGTAGTAGTAGCCCGGGTTGCGCACGGCGCCGATGATGGCCACGCGGGTGAGGAGGCTGGCCCGCACCGCATACGAGCGCAAAAACCTCGCCACGTGCGCCTCGAGGTGCGCATCCAGCTCGGCGCGCAGCACGCCGGCCAGCCGCGTGTCGGGGAGCCCGCCCAGCGACACGCGGAGGCTGTCGCGCACGCCCACGGTGTCCACCCCGGCGCGCTCCAGCCGATAGGTGAGGACGAAGCGGTCGCCGACCTTGAAGTCGCCGGTGGTCAGGCGGGCGCGGGTGGCCGCGAGCTGGTCGCGCACGCGACCGGCGTTGCCGCCGCCGCGGGCCAGCTGCGCCTCCAGCGCGGCCACGCGGGCGGTGAGCTCG
>JBEIJM010000141.1:0-8833 GCA_040380205.1 Gemmatimonadaceae bacterium | reverse complement strand
GCTCCTACGTGGAGTGGCTCGACGACGACCCGTCGCTCAACCTGGACGCCAAGGTGCGGTGGTACGGGCAGGAGCGGGCGCCGAGCGGGCTGGGGATGGCGGTGTCGTTGGGGGTGGGACGCATCCAGCAGGACGCCCGCCTGCAGTGTGACTACGCCCCGGTGGTTCCCAACTGCAACACGATCCCCAAGGGCTCGGTGATGGCGCCGGCCTTTGCCGTGGAAGGGCAGTACCAGTGGCTGCTGGGTTCCAGGAAGAACACGGCGGTGTCGGTGGGTTTCGGGGCCAAGCGCTACTTCGCCGGGAAGGATGAGTTGCAGACCGAGGTGCGCCCGACGCTGCGGCTGACGATCGGCTACGCGTTCTGACGGCCGGGCTCAGGAGGCGAGCAGGGGCTCCAGCAGCCCCTGCACCTCCTGCAGCGCGTGCACGGTGGCCACGGCCCCCGCGGCGCGCAGCCGTTCGGGCGACATGAGCTCCGCGTAGCCGATGACCGCCATGCCGGCGGCGGTGGCGCCTTCCACGCCGAGGGCCGAGTCCTCCACCACGATGGTGCGGTCCGGGGGGAAGCCCATGGCCGCCGCCGCGTGCAGGAACAGGTCGGGGGCCGGCTTGGGGCGCGGCACCTCGGTGGCGGAGAAGCGGCGCCCCTCGAAGCGGGGCCACAGCCCCGTGGCCCCCAGCGTCACCTGCATCTTGGCGTGCTCGCCGTTGGAGGCCACGGCGTAGGGGACCCCGCGCGCGTCCAGCCAGTCGAGGAGCGCGACAATGCCGGCGACCGGGGTGATGTCGCGCGCCAGCGCCGCCGCCGACTCCTCGTAGAAGCGCGGGAGCAGGTCGCTTGGGGCCGGGCGCCCCAAGCGCTCCTCCACGATGGCCACGCAGCGGGGCATGGAATTCCCCATGAAGATGGCCAGCGACTGCTCGGTGGTCATGGGGAGCCCGATGCCGGTGAGCAGCCGGGCCCAGACGCCGTTGGTGATGCGCTCGGAGTCCACCAGCACGCCGTCGCAGTCGAAGAGGATCCCCGCGGGGTGCGGGAGGGCGGCCTGACTCACCGGAGGGCGGGGAGGAGGTCGCGCGCCACCGCTTCGCGCGCCTGCGCCAGCTGCGCCTGCACCGCCTGCGGGCCGGTGCCGCCGGGGATCTCGCGGAAGGCCAGCGACGCCTCGGCCCCCAGCGCCTCGCGCGCGTCGGCTCCGCACAGCGGGTGCGCGGCGGTGAACGCCTCCACGGGGAGCTGGTCCATCTCGATCCCCGCTTCCTCGGCCTGCCGCACCAGCGCGCCCACCACGCCGTGCGCCTCGCGGAAGGTGGCGCCGCGGCGCACGAGGTAGTCGGCCAGGTCGGTGGCCATCATGGCGCTGGAGACGGCGGCGCGCATGCGGTCGCGGTTGAAGCGCAGCTCAGCCACGGCGCCCGCCATGGCGGGGAGCGCCAGCAGGAGCAGGTCCACCGCGTTGAACAGGGCGCGCTTGTCGTCCTGCAGGTCCTTGCTGTAGCCGCTGGGGAGCCCCTTGATGGTGCCGAGGAGCGAGACGAGATCGCCCAGCACGCGGGCGCCGGCGCCGCGCGCCAGCTCGAAGACGTCGGGATTGCGCTTCTGCGGCATCATGCTGCTGCCGGTGGAGAAGCCGTCACCGAAGCGCACGAAGCCGAATTCGCCCGACCCGTAGATGATGAGGTCCTCGGCCAGGCGCGAGCCGTGGACGGCCGCCATGGCGCAGGCGTAGAGCGTGTCGGCCACGAAGTCGCGGTCGCCGGTGGCGTCGATGCTGTTGGGGGAGAGGGCGGCGAAGCCCAGCTCCTCGCGCAGCAGCTCGCGCGAGACGGGGAAGGCGGAGCCGGCGATGGCGCCGGAGCCCAAGGGGAGGACGGAGGCGCCCTGCACGGCGTGGGCGAGGCGCTGGCGGTCGCGCTGGAGCGGCCAGAGGTGGGCCAACAGCCAGTGGGCGCCGCTGACCGGCTGCGCGCGCTGGAGGTGCGTGTAGGCGGGGAGCAGGGCGTCGGCGAGCCCCTCGGCCTGGGTGAGGAGCGCCTGCTGCAGGTCGCGCACGGCGGCGTCCAGGCGGTGGCAGGCGTCGATGGCCCAGAGGCGGGAGGCGGTGGCCACCTGGTCGTTGCGGGAGCGCCCGGTGTGCAGGCGCGACGCCACGGCGCCGGCCTCCTCGTGGAGGAGGCGGTCGATGAGGGTGTGGATGTCCTCGTCGGTGGCCAGCGGGGTGACGCCGGCCGCCAGCCGCTGCCCCACGCGGTCGAGCCCCGCGCGCAGCGCCTCGGCCTCGTCGCGGGTGACCACCCCGGCCTCGCCGAGGGCGCGCGCCCAGGCGCGGGAGAGGCGGATGTCGTGGGGCCAGAGGCGGAAGTCGACGCCGATGGAGCGGTTGATGGCGTCGAGGAGGGGGGAGGGGCCGCCGGCAAAGCGGCCGCCCCACAGCTTGTGGGTGGAGTCCGAGGCTGACACGAGGGGGGTGGCGCGGGAGAGGGGAGCGGAGCGCTAGGAAAGGTAGCCCTGCAGGCGGCGGAGGACGCGCTGGCGCCCGGGAGCGGAGCGGCAGATGACGAGGACCGTGTCGTCGCCGGCGATGGTGCCGGCCACGTCGGCCCACCCGAGCTGGTCGAGCGCCTGGGCCACCGGCTGGGCGCCGGACTTGAGGGTGCGGACGACGACGAAGGCCTGGACCCCTTCCACGCCGGTGACCAGCTGGGGGAGGAGGCGCTCCAGCTGGGGGCCGTCGCGCTCCTCGTCGCCCTGCTCGGGGAAGGCGTAGCGCACGCGGCCGCGGTCGTCGGGGATGCGGGCGAGGCGGAGCTCGCGGAGGTCGCGGGAGAGGGTGGACTGGGTGACCTCCCACCCGCGCCGGGCCAGGAGGCGGCGGAGGGCGTCCTGGCTGGCGACGGCCTGGGCGCCGATGATGGCGCGGATGGCCTGGTGACGGGCGGGTTTGTCGGACACGGGGGGCGGGGGGCGGTGGGGGCGCCGGCGTGACGGGCCGGCGGCGGCGCCGGCGTGACGGGCGGACGGCGGCGCCGGCTTTGACGGCGGCGGCGTGAATGTTTATGCATTAATCGTGCATACTCTCCCGAATTCGACGCAACCCCCGGCGGCGGCGGACGGCCGGATCCCCGTGGGGGTGCTGGGCGCCAGCGGCTACAGCGGGCGCGAGCTGGTGGCGCTGGTGCTGGGGCACCCGCGGCTGTCGCTGGCCTTTGCCACGGCGCACTCGCAGGCGGGGCAGCAGCTGCGGGTGCGGGCCGGGGGGCGGGTGCACACGGTGCCGCTGGTGCCCACCGACAGCGTGGAGCTGTCCGCGGCGGCGCTGGTGTTTGCCGCGCTGCCGCACGGGGCCTCGGCGTCGTGGGTGGCGCGCGCGGTGGCGGCGGGGACGCGGGTGGTGGACCTGTCCAGCGACCTGCGCCCCGGGCGCGGCGGGGTGACCGAGCCGCTGCCCGACGCCATTGCGGCGCCGGCGCCGTACGGGATGCCCGAGGTGCTGCGGGTGCTGGGGGATCGCGCGGCGCCGTTTGGCGCGGTGGCGTCGGCGCCGGTGGTGGCCAACCCGGGGTGCTACGCCACCAGCATCCTGGTGGCGCTGGCGCCGCTGGCGGCGCAGGGGCTGATCGCCCCCGGGGCCACGGTGAGCGTGGCGGCGGCCCGCGGGGTGAGCGGCGCGGGGGCCAGTCCGCGGCTGGACCTGCTGTTCGCCGCGGTGACCGAGGACTACCGGGCGTACGGCGTGGGGAACAGCCACCGGCATTTGTACGAGATGCGCACCACGCTGGCGGCGCTGGGGGCCGACTGCGACCTGCTGTTCACGCCGCACCTCTTGCCGGTGGACCGGGGGATCCTGTCCACCCTCACGGTGCCGCTGGCGCGGCCGCTGGACGGCGACGACCCGCTGGCGCCCTTTCGGGCGGCATATGCGGGGGAGCCGTTCGTGGAGCTGGTAGAGGGGCTGCCGTCGCTGCGCGCGGTGGCGCACCGCAACGTGGTGCAGCTGGCCGCGCGGGTGCCGTCGGGGATGCGGACGCCCACGCTGCTGCTGTTCAGCGCCATCGACAACCTGGTGAAGGGGGCGGCAGGGCAGGCGGTGCAGAACGCCAACCTGATGCTGGGGCTCCCCGAGGCCGAGGGGCTGCCGCAGTGAGCGCGCCCGTGAGCGCGCCGGTGGTGGTGAAGCTGGGGGGGCGTCCGCAGGGGGACCCGGCGCTGCCGGCGGCGCTGGCGGCGCTGTGGCGCGCCACGGGGGGCGCGCTGGTGCTGGTGCACGGCGGTGGCGACCAGATCAGCGCGCTGCAGCAGCTGCGCGGGGAGACCCCCACCTTCGTGGGGGGGCGCCGGGTGACCACCGAAGGGGTGCTGGAGCTGGTGCGCATGGTGCTGTCGGGGCTGGCCAACAAGCAGCTGGTGTCGGCGCTGGTGGCGGCGGGGGTGCCCGCGGTGGGGATCTCCGGGGAGGACGCGGGGGTGCTGCGCGCCCTGCCGCTGGACGAGGCCACGTTCGGCTTTGCGGGGACGCCGTCGGCGGTGGACCCCGGTGTGGTGCGCGCGCTGCTCGCGGCGGGGTACCTGCCGGTGATCTCGCCGGTGGCGGCGCGCCCGGCGGGGGAGCCGGCGGGGGCGTACAACGTGAACGGGGACGACGCCGCGGCGGCGATCGCCGCGGCGCTGGGGGCGCGGGAGCTGTTCCTGCTGGCCGATGTGCCCGGCGTGCTGGACGGGGCCAAGGCGCGGATTGCGCGGCTGACGCTGGCGGAGGCCGCCGCGCTGGTGGCCAGCGGGGTGGCGGGGGGCGGGATGGCCGCCAAGCTGGAGGCGTGCGGGCAGGCGCTGGCGGGGGGTGTGCCGCGGGTGCGCATTGGCGACCTGGCGGCGCTGGGGGTGCCCGAGGCGGGGACGGCGCTGGTGGCGGATGCGGACGGGGGGCGGCTCATGACGGACACCACGGACACCACGGGAGTGCAGCGGACATGACCACGGCGACTGCGGCGGAGCCGCTTCCGGCGATCCTCGGGACGTACAAGCGGCAGAAGCCGCTGCTGGTGCGGGGGGCGGGGGCGTACGTGTGGGACGAGGAGGGCCGCCGCTACCTGGACCTGGTGGCGGGGATCGCCGTGGTGTCGCTGGGGCACGGCGACGCGGGGGTGCGGCAGGCGATCGAGGCGCAGCTGGCCACGGGGCTGGTGCACACCTCCAACCTGTACCGCACGGGGCCGGGGGAGGCGCTGGCGTCGTGGCTGGTGGCGCACACCTTTGCCGACAGCGTGTTCTTCTGCAACTCGGGGGCGGAGGCCAACGAGGGGGCGCTCAAGTTCGCGCGGCGGTGGGGACGCAGCACGGGGCACGAGGGGAAGGTGGAGATCGTGGCGCTGCGCGGCGCGTTCCACGGGCGGCTGCCGGGGACGCTGGCGGCCACCGACCGCGCGGCGTATCGCACCCCCTTTGAGCCGCTGATGGGGGGCGTGCGAATCGTGGAGCGCGACCTGGCGGCGCTGGCCGAGGCGCTGGACCCGGCGCGCACGGCGGCGGTGATCGTGGAGCCGATCCAGGGGGAGGGCGGGGTGCGGGTGCTGGACCCCGAGTTCCTGCGCGGGGTGCGCGCGCTCACGCGCGAGCGGAACGTCCTGCTGATCCTGGACGAGATCCAGTGCGGGCTGGGGCGCACGGGGCACTTCCTGGCGCACGAGGGGGTGGGGGTGACCCCCGACATCCTGACGGTGGCCAAGCCGATCGCCAACGGGTTGCCCATGGGGGCGATCCTGGTGTCGGAGGCGGTGGCGCGGGTGATGCAGCCCGGGGACCACGGCACGACCTTTGGCGGCGGGCCGCTGCTGGCGGCGGTGGCGCACCATGTGGTGCAGCGGCTGTCCGACCCGGCGCTGCTGGCGCACGTGCGCGAGGTGGGCGGGTGGTTTGGCGAGCAGCTGCGCGGCATCGCGGCGCGCACGGGGAAGGTGCGCGAGGTGCGCGGGACGGGGCTGATGTGGGGGATGGACACGCACGCGCCGGCGTCGGGGCTCATTGCGGCGGCGTTCGAGCGCGGGGTGCTGCTGGTGAGCGCCGGCGAGCACACGCTGCGGTTCCTGCCGCCGCTGACGGTGACGCAGGCGGAGCTGGCGGAGGGGGTGCGCGTGGTGGAGGAGGTGGTGGGGGCGGGGTAACGCTGAGGGGGAGCCGCGGCGGAGGTGGCCGTTGGCGTTGGCGATGGAGGTGCGGAAGGCTTTCGTGCGTGCTTGTGCATTGGTGGAGCCTCCCGGATATTTCCGCCACCGTCACGTGCTTCCGTGCCGGGGCGGACGGCAGGCCGCGCGGAGGCCCCCTGGGGCGCTGCGTACGGGCGGCACCGCGCAGGGGGCACTGGCGTGGGATCCCGTCCTGGCGCGCCGATCCGGCGGCGCGCATGAGGCCGGACGGGGCGCCGGTGCCGAGGGGGCCGCGGGCCAGTAGGTTTGGGGATGCGTCCATTCCGTCCCTTCCGCATCTGGTCGGCCGCACGTCGTGCGGCCCTGCTGGTGGCCCCGACGGCCATCGTCGCCGCCGCCGCGCTGCGGCCGCTGGGCGCCCAGCCCGCCGCCCCCAAGCCCACGCTGGTGGTGCTCATCACCGTGGACCAGCTGGTGCCCGGGTACCTGGACCAGTGGAAGGACCAGTACACGGGCGGCTTCAAGCGGCTGCTCACGCAGGGCGCCTTCTTCACGCAGGCGTTCCACGACCACGCCGCCACCGAGACGGCGCCCGGGCACGCTACGCTCTGGTCGGGGCGCTACCCATCGCAGACGGGGATCGTGCTCAACGACCTGGGGGTCCCCGACCCGCAGGCGCCGCTGCTGCAGGGGCGCGGTGGCGGTGCGTCGCCGTACCGCTTTCGCGGCTCCACCTTCTTTGACTGGGTGCGCGCCGCCGACCCGCTGAGCCGCGGGCTGTCGGTGTCGCGCAAGGACCGCGGCGCCATCCTCCCCATGGGGCGCGCCAAGCAGCAGGTGTTCTGGTACGGGCTGGACGGCCGCTTCACCACCAGCACGTACTACGCCGACACGCTCCCCACCTGGGTGCAGGCGTTCAACGCGCGCAATCCCATCGCGCCGTACCTGGGGCAGGCGTGGACGCTGCTCCTCCCGGAGTCGGCGTACCCCGAGCGCGACGACGAGCCCACCGAGAACGGCGGCAAGGACCACCTGTTCCCGCACGTGCTCCCCGCCGACCCGCGCCGCGCGGGGACGGCGTTCGCCGAGTTCCCGTGGATGGACGACATCACGGTGGACCTCGCGCTGGCCGGGGTGAGCGCCATGCAGCTGGGGGCCAACCCCAACACCACCGACGTGCTGGCGGTGTCGCTGTCCACCACCGACGCGGTGGGGCACAAGTGGGGGCCGCGCTCGCGCGAGCTGCACGACCACGTGCTGCGGGTGGACCGCGCGCTGGGGCGGCTGCTGGACTCGCTGTACGTGCTGCGCGACTCCGCGCGCATCGTGGTGGCGCTGGGGGCCGACCATGGCGTGGCGCCGCAGCCGCAGCTGTCGTTCCCGGGCACCGACCCCAACCGCGGGCGCGTGATCTGGCGCCCCGTCATCGACTCGGCGCGCAGCCGGCTGGCCGCGCGCGGCGTGGAGGGGGACGCGCTGGAGCTCAACAGCGGCATCATCACCGTGGACCGGGCGCGGCTGGCGGCCAAGGGGGTGCCGGCCGATTCGGTCATCCGCGCGCTGCAGCGCGCGCTGCTGGCGCTGCCGGGGATGCAGCGGGTGGACCGCGTGGACCAGCTGGCCGCCAAGGCCGCTGCCGGGGACAAGCTGGCGCGGCGGTGGGCGAACGCGCTCCCCGCCGACATGGACGCGGCGCTCACGGTGACCTACAAGCCGTACTACTATGGGTCCACCGCGCTCACCGCCACGCACGGCACGCCGCACGACTACGACGCGCACATCCCGGTGCTGTTCCTGGGGGCCGGGGTCAAGCCCGGGCGCTACGGCGCCACGATCGCCTCGGTGGACGTGGCGCCCACGCTGGCCGCGCTGATCGGGGTGCGCCCCTTCGAGGCGCGGATGCCGGGGCGGGTGCTGCGGGAGGCGCTGCGCGGGAGCGCCGCCCCGCGGCGATGATCGAGCGCGCCTTCGACGAACTGCGCTTCGGGACCGGGCGCACGCTCAACCTGCGCGAGCTGCTCCCCACGCCGGCGTGGGCGGTGGCGCACGCCACGCAGTGGCTGCAGCGGCTGCAGATGGAGGGGGCAGCGGAGGCGCTGGTGATCACGGGGCGCGGCAACGGCAGCCTGGACGGCGTGTCGGTGGTGCGCGAGGCGGTGGTGCGGCAGCTGGCCCACCTGCGGCGGCGCAACGTGCTGGCCACGGTGGCCGAGCATTCGCCCGGTTCGTTCGTGGTGACCTTTGCGCCGGTGCGGGCGCTGGCCGAGGTGCCGCGGCGGCAGCGCGAGCGCGTGGCCGTGACGCCGGTGGCGCCCCCCGCGCTGGCCGCGCTGGAGGGGGAGACGGTGGCGCTGCTGCACACGCTGGCCACCACCGCGCTGGCGGCGCTGGGGGTGCGCGGCCCCACGCGTGACCAGCTGGAGAACGAGATGGTGCACCAGTGTGCGACGCTGGCCGCGGCGCTCCCCCCCGAGGGGGATCGGGAGCTGCTGCTGCGGCAGGCGATGATGCGGGCCCTCACCGACTACGAGACCGAGCCATGACGAGACGCCTCCTGCCTGCGCTGCTGCTGGCCGCCCCGCTGGGGATGGCCGTTTCCCTGGGGGCGCAGCCCGCGCCGGTGCCGCCACGCCCGATGCCGGGGTTTGCCCCCGCCGCCGCCGAGGCGCAGCGCCGCCTGGAGGCCGCG
>JBEIJM010000140.1:0-8886 GCA_040380205.1 Gemmatimonadaceae bacterium | reverse complement strand
GCGAGGTCACCACCACCTCCAGCGCCACCAGGCGCTGGGCATTGCCCAGACCAAAGCCCCCGGACGCGGCCCCGTCCACCCCGCCACCGTAGCGCGTGGTGGCCTGCACCCCCACGCCGAAAAACGCGTCGCGAAAGCCGGGACCGAAGGCCAGCGGCGAACTGGCGCTCACACCGGGCGAGGCCGTGCCGAACAGGCCGCCCAGTGCGGAAGGGCGCTGCGGCACCGGGAGCAGCAGCGCCTCGCGCGACTGCGCGCCCACCGACGGCGCCAGCCCGCCAAGGGCGCTCCCCAGGATCGCCACCAGCGCTACTCCCCAACCGCGACGGCGCACCATGCTCCCCACTCCATGGGTGTAAAAAGGGCGGCTCACTCCCGAACCCTGTCAAACTCCGGACCCTCTCCACAGAAGTCAAGGGAACGGCGGAGTCGTGACCCCCGGGGCGCCCTCGCGCCTACGCCGCCATCAGCGCCATCGCCTCCCGCACCTCGGCGGCCAACCCGTCGCGCACCGACGCCAGCGTCCCCTCCGACAACCGCAGCAGCGCCAGCACCTCGGGGTCCGGCTCCGCATGCTCCACCGTGCGCGACAGCCCGATCCCGGCCTGCGCCGCCAGCACGTCCGCCACATGCACCAACGCCGGCAGCGCGCGCTCCTCCTCCGGCAGCGTCAGCGGGTCGTGATGGTGCAGGCACACGTTCACCAGCTGCGGCGGGAAATTCCACGCCTCGCACAACGCCGCGCCCAGCTGCTGGTGGTCCACCGTCATCACCTCCCGTTCCACGTCCCGGAAGGCTCGCGCCGGTTCCGCCACCGCCTGCTCGATCACCTTCCGGAAGTGCGGAAAGTCCCCCTGCAACGCCACCACGATCCCCAGGTCGTGCAGCACCCCCGCCAACTGCGCCTCGTCCGGCGTGGTCACCTTCGTTCGCACCGCCAGCGCCCGCGCCGCCACCCCCACCGCCACGGCGTGGTCCCACAAGCCGTCGATCTCCTTGAGCCGCCCCGCCTGCGGCCCCCGGAACAGCCGCGTCAGGCTGGCCGCCACCGCAATGCTCCGCACCGACGACACCCCCAGCACGTGGATCGCCGTCAGCGTCGAGGCAATCGCCTGCGACCGCCGGTAGAACGCCGAGTTCACCACCTTGAGCACCCGGGCTGCCAGCACCGGGTCCTCGTTCAGCACCCCGTGCAGCCGCGCGATGCTGGCGTTCGGGTCGTCCGCCACCTTCATGATCTTGGCGGCCACCGTCGGCAGCGTCGCCAGCGCCTGCACGCGCTGGACAATGGTGGTGACCCGGTTGGTCATGCGCAGAGCATCCCGCGCCCGGGTCGCCCCTGCCACCACGCCTGCAGCGCCGGCCCCGGCATCGGGCGCGCCATCAGGTACCCCTGCCCCGACGGGCACCCCAGCGACTGCAGCAGCGTCAGCTGTTCGTCCGTCTCGATCCCCTCGGCCACCGCGTGCAGCCCCAGGTTGTCCGCCATCGTCAGCACGGCGTGCAGCATCGCCGCATACGCCATCCGGTCCCCGGCCCCGGCCACCAGCACCCGGTCGATCTTGAACGTCGACAGCGGATAGGCCTGCAGCGACGCCAACGACGACCCGATCGAGCCGAAGTTGTCCAGCGCCAGGCGCACCCCCGCCTCCCGGAGCGTCACCAGCCGGTCGGCCACGCCGTGCGTGTTGGCCAGCAGGTGCGACTCCGTCACCTCCAGCTGCAGCTGGTCGGGGCGCATGCCGCTCTCCCGGACAATGCGCAGCATCCGCGACACCAGCATGGGGTCAGCGATCTGCACCCGCGACAGGTTGATGCTCAGGTACTGCGGCGCCCGGTGCGGGTCGTCCTGCTGCCACGCCATGAAATCGGCGCACCCGAGCCGCAACAGCTCCTCCCCCAGCCCCAGCATCAGCCGCGCCTCCTCGGCCACCCGGATGAAGTCCGCCGGCGCCAGCAGCCCCCGTTCGGGGTGCTGCCACCGCGCAAACGCCTCCACCCCCTCCAGGCGGTTGTCGTGCAGCGATACGATGGGCTGGTACACCAGGAACAGCTGCCCCGTCCCCACCGACTCGCGCAGCGCCGCCTCGGTGGACACGCGCAGGGTCAGCGCCTCACCCATGTGCGCCTCGAACAGCACCACGCACGCCTTCCCCCGCGCCTTGGCCTCGTACATCGCGATGTCCGCGTCCCGCAGCATCGCATCGGCCTGCGCGTACCCCACCCGGCTGTGCACCACCCCCAGGCTGGCGCTCATGTGCAGCGTGTGCTGCGCCGCCTTGTACGGCTCGGACAGCCCCTTGAGGAGCCGCTCCGCGGTGGCCACCGCCCGCTCGGCATCCACCACCCCGTCCAGCATCACCACGAACTCGTCCCCGCCCAGGCGCGAAATGGTGTCCCCCCGCCCGTCCGGCGCGGCGGCGTCCGGGCCGCGCAGCATCTGCCGCAGCCGGTCGGCGACCTCCACCAGCATCAGGTCCCCCACCTCGTGCCCCAGGGTGTCGTTGACCGCCTTGAACCGGTCGAAGTCGATGAACACCAGCGCAAACCCGTACGCCGGGTCGCGGTCCAGCCGCGCCACCGCCTCGTCCAGCCGCGCGTTCAGGAACGACCGGTTGCCGAGCCCCGTGAGCGGGTCCACCAGCGCGGCCCGCGCCAGCGATTCCAGCGCATTGTGGCGCACCCGCGCCATGTCCATCCGCAGCCGCAGCGCGCCAGGCTCCGCTGGCGCGCACACCACCTCGGCCGCCCCCAGCGCCACCGCCTGCACCGCCAGGTGCCGCTCCCCCGCGGGGAGCACCGCCACCACCGGCACCGCCGCCAGCGACGGCTCGTCGCGCAACTGCTGGAGCAGCGGACGGCCGGGGGCGGGGAGCCCGGGCTCCACCAGGATCAGGTCGGGGAGCTCAATGCGGGCGCACGCCAGCCCGGGTCGCGCCTCCGCCACCACCGTGAGCGACACCTGCGGACCGACCTCCTCGCGGAGCCCGGTCACGATGGAGGGGTGCGCGGCAATGGCCAGCACCCGCAGCGGGGCGGTACCGTCACGCGGCTGAATGCGCCGGTCGGAGGGGCGATCCGGCGCCGGATCGGAATCGAGGGGGGAAGCCGACGGAGGCATACCGGTCAGACGAAGGAATGCCGAGAGTGTAACGCCCAAAAGGATCGACTTTGTGACGGTAGTGCCGGCAGCGTGACAGTCGGACCACACCCCCGGGCGCCGACCAGCGCACCCGCTGGCCCCGGCTCCCGGGACGGATATGTTCCATCGTATGGACGATCGCACACCGTGGGACGACACCGAGCCGGACGACGTCTCGGACGAGGCGCCGGAGGAGGACGAGGCCCTCGAGGACGCGCCGGAGGACGACTTCGACGACCCCCTCGAGGACGCCGCGGAGGACGACCTCGACGCCGACCCCGGCGCCACCTGGGTGCACTGCCCCTACTGCGGCGAGGCCGTGGAGCTGCTCCTCGACCCCGCGGGGGGCGAGACGCAAGAGTACGTGGAGGACTGCGAGGTGTGCTGCCGTCCCTGGCGCGTGGAGGTCACCTACGACGGGGCTGGCGCCCCGTCGGTGGAGCGGTTCACCGATGACGAGTGAGCCGTTCGAGGCGGACGTCGACCCTGCGCTGGACGCCACGCTCGTCGCCATGCCCAAGGTGGAGCTCCACGTCCATGTGGAGGGCGCCCAGCGCCCCGACACCATTTGGGCCATGGCGCAGCGCAACGGCGTGGCCCTCCCCGTCGCCACGCTCGACGAGTGGCGCGGCTTCTACCGCTACCGCGACTTCGCCCACTTCATCCAGGTGTACATCGCCGCCAGCCGCGCCATCCGCACCCCGCGCGACTTCACGGACATGCTGGTGGCGTTCCACGCCGACCAGGCCGCCCAGCGCATCGTGTACACCGAGGCGTTCCTCAGCGCGTCGCTGTACGTGACCGGCTTTGACCAGGCGGCGGTGATCGACGCCATCGCCGAGGGGCTGGCCGAGGGGCGCGCGCGGTCGGGGGTGGAGGTGCGGCTCATTCCGGACATCGCCCGGCAGGTGCCGGAGACGCAGCGGGCGGTGCTGGACTTCACCCTCGCCGGGCAGAAGGCCGGGGTGTTCATCGGCCTGGGGCTGGGCGGGCTGGAAGCCGGCTTCCCGCCGGCGCTGTTCACCGAGGTGTTCGCCGAGGCGCGCCGCAACGGCTTGCGCGTGGTGGCGCACGCGGGCGAGGGGGCCGGTGCGGAGAGCGTGCGCGACGCCGTCGAGCTGCTGCACGCCGAGCGCATCGGGCACGGCATCCGCTGCCTGGAAGACCCGGCCGTGGTGGCGCTGCTGCGCGAGCGGCAGCTCCCGCTCGAGGTGTGCCCCGTCAGCAACTATCGCACGGGGGTGGTGGCCGCCGGCGCGCCGCACCCGGTGTTCGCCATGCTGGACGCGGGGCTCAACGTCACGGTGCACTCCGACGACCCGCCCATGTTTGCCACCACGCTCACCGACGAGTTCCGGTTCCTCGCGCACGGCGGCGTGCCGCTGGACCGGCTCCGCGCCCTCACGGTGGCCGCCGCCGAGGCCAGCTTCCTCCCCGACGCGGCCAAGCGGGCGCTGGTCGCGCGCGTGGCGCCCTGACGGCGGCGCCCCACGATCCCCTCGGCGGTCACTCCAGCAGGTCGCGCGTGGCGTCGCCCACGGTGGGGACGCCGGCCAGCGCGAACGCCAGGTCGACCTCCTCCCGGAACAGCTGCAGCACGCGCGCCACGCCGGCCTCCCCTGCGGCCGCCAACCCCCAGAGCACGGGGCGCCCCAGGAGCACCCCCTGCGCCCCCAGCGCCAGCGCCACCAGCACGTCGCTGCCGCGCCGGATCCCGCCGTCCACCAGCAGGGTGCCGCGCCCCGCCATCGCCTCGGCGACCTCGGGGAGCGCGCGTGCCGTGGGGATCGCGGCGTCCAGTTGGCGCCCCCCGTGGTTGGACACGATGACCCCCGCGGCGCCATACTCCAGCGCGCGCACGGCGTCGCCCCCCCGCACCACCCCCTTCACCAGGATGGGGAGCCGCGTGAGCCCCCGCAACCACGCCACGTCGTCCCAGGTGATGCTGCTGTCGAGGTGCTGCCCGAAGGTGGCGGCCAGCGCCGACCCGCCCGCGGCCCCCTCGGCCAACGTCTCCCGGGTGCCATCCCCCAAGTGCGGCACCGCCAGCTCGGCGGGCACGTGGAAGGCGTTGCGGAGATCCCGCTCCCGCCGCCCCAGCAGCGGGGTGTCCACCGTGAGGACCAGCGCCCCGCACCCGGCCGCCTCGGCGCGGCGCACCAGCGCCTCCGACCGGCCGCGATCGCGGTCGAGGTACAGCTGGAACCAGAGCGGCGACGTCATGGCGGTGGCCACCGCCTCCATGGGCGTCGTGGCCAGCGTGGACAGCACCATCCCCGTGCGCGCCGCGGAGGCCGCACGCGCGGTGGCCAGCTCGCCGTCGGGATGGGCCATGCGCTGGAACGCCGTGGGGGCCACCAGCACGGGCCACTCGTGCCGGTGGCCCAGGATGGTGCACGCCAGCGAGCGTCGCGACACGTCGCGCAGCACCCGGTAGCGGATCAGCCGCTCCGCCCACGCGCCGGGGGCGCGCCGCAGCAGCCGCTCATCGTTGGCGCCGCCGGCGTAGTAGTCGTACACCATCCGCGGGAGGGTGGCAGCGGCCAGCGCCTCGAACTCGGCGAGGTTGACGGCGGTGAGCAGGGTGGCGGTGTCGGGTGGGGTCATGGCGGACAGGACGTGGGTGGCGTGGGGAATGTACGGGCACGCACCGTCGGCCGCGTTGCCGGATGCGGACGGCGGCGGTAGGATCCGGCATGGCCTCGCGCGCACGCCCTCCGCTCCCGTCGGCCGCCATGGCCCTGCTGATCGCGGCCGGCGGCGCCCTGGGGGCGTGCGCCACGGCACCGGACGACACGGTGCGCGACCTGGCCACGCTGAGCACGCTCCCCGACCAGGGGCTGGAGGCGCCGGATACCGTTCGGGTGGGCGTGCCCTTCACGGTCACCGGATACGGCGCCGGAAGCGGCACCGTGGCGTGCAACGCCCCGGACGGCACCACGGTCACCAGTTCGGACTCGCTGGTGCGGATCGTGGCGTACATGCGCTATCCGACGGGACAGACCATGTGCACGAAGGATTACCGCACGTACCCATTCACCGTGCAGGCCCGCCTGTCCCGCGTGGGCACGGCCACGGTGCGCTTCATCGGGGCGGTCACCACCTACTCACGGACCCCGGTGCCCGATTCGCTGGTGAAGCGGATCGTCGTGCGCCCCTGAGCGGCGGCGCCCCTACCGCCCCACCCCTTCGCGCAGCCACTGCGGCAGCGCGTGCAGGTGATCCAGGTGGTCGGGCGCCGAGTTGCCGGCAAACCCGCGGACCTCCAGCCTTCCGCTGCGCGCCATGCTGGTCTGCTGCATTCCCACCGGCCCCCAGGCCAGCACCGGTTGGCGCGGCACCCCGGCGCGCGCCAGCAGCCAGGCGGCGCACTCGGTGGTGGAGGCAAACGTGCCCGGGAACACCTCGGAGTGGGACACGAACAGTGCCACCTCTCCCGCCACGGCCCGCTGCGCGTATGCCACGAACGGGAGCAGCGGCACGGTGTCCACCGCCCCCCCTTCGGCCACCGGCGTGCGGTCGGGGAGATAGCCGGTGTGCAGCCCGTCCAGCAGCAGCACCCCATCCACGCGGGCGGCCAAGGCGGGGTCGCGCAGGATGGCGCGAATGGCGCCGTACCCCGCGCTGAAGCCGGCCAGCCGCCGACGCGTCACCGGCACCGGCGCGCCGCGACGCCGGGCCAGCGCCTCCTCGGCGGCGGCCAGCAGCGCGGGCCACAGGGCGGCGCTGTCGCGGGCAAAGGCGCCGTCGTACGCGGTCCCCCCGGCGCCGACGGACACGGCCAGTACCGCGGTGGGGACCGGGGCGGAGTCGGCCGTGGCCTGCGCCACGTGCACCGCGCCATGGAACAGCGCCAGCAACTCCACGGCCGTGGCGGCGGTATCGCGCGCGGCCACCAGCAGCCACGCGGGGCGCGCCAGCCCCGGCACCGCGAGGGAATCGCGCCAGCCGGCCCAGGCGGCGGCGGCTGGCAGCCGCGTGTGCCGACGGGTCTCCTCCACCATGGGGCTGGGGTTCTGGGAAGCGGGGGCCGCCACCACCGGCTGCACGAGCACCGGCGGGAGCACCGTGGGGACCATCCGCTGGCAGGCGGCCAAGGAGACCAGCAGTGCCAATGCCGCCCGCGGCCGCGCTCGGCGACCGTGCCCCGCCCCTCCGGCGCTCATCCGTCGCACCCGCGGGTTTCAGGATCCGCCTGACCGGCCCCGACGCTCGACCGCACCCGCACGGCGTCCAGCAGCGCCACCAGTCGCCCCACCTCGTCCTCCGACAGGTGCCCGAACTGCCGCGCATGCTCGGCGGCCACCGGGGCGTCCAACTGGGCCAGCAGCGCCAGCCCGGCGGCGGTGATGGTGGTGCGCACCACGCGGCGATCCACCGTGTCCCGCAGCCGTTCCACCAGCCCCCCCTCCTCCAGGCGGTCCACCAGGCGCGTCACGTCGGGCATGCGCGAGAGCAGGCGCTCGCGGATCTCATGACGGCACAGCCCGTCGTCCCCCGCCCCGCGCAGGATGCGCAGCACGTTGTACTGCGGCTGCGACAAGCCGTGCGGCGCCAACAGGCGATCCAGGTCGTCGCCCAGCGCGGCCGCCGTCCGGGCCAGCGCCAGGAAGGCCGCGTGGTCGAGGGAGCGCGCCCCCGTGGGCGCGGCGCGGCCGGTCACGTCAGGCCGGCTGCAGCCCCAGCGCGTCACCGCCGGCCGCCCCGCGCTCGGCGGCAGCGCGCCACTCGGCCAGCAGCTCATGCGCCCGCGCCACGATGTCGTCGAACGACACCGTGTGCCCGTCAAACAGCTCGCGGGCCCGCGCCGCCAGCTCCTCGCGGGAGGGGAGCGGGGGGAGGGAGGGGAGCGCCGGCATGGACGGCATACTGGGCAGCCGGGCCGCCAGCGCCTCGCGCGTGGGGAAGTGCGCGTCCGGGAACCGCTCGGCGAACCCGGCCGCAAAGCTGGCGGCCAGCTGCCGCGCCACCTTCTCCAGCGTCGCGCGCCCCAGCGGTCGCTCGTTGCGGACGACATCGGCGGGCGGAGCCCCCAGCTCCCACACCACCCCCACCCACGACAGCACCTCCAGCACGTACCAGGTGGGATCGAACTCGTACCACCGGAACCCCTGCCGCACCGACCGCTGGTAGGCGTGGTGGTTGTTGTGCCACCCCTCGCCCAGCGTGATGATCGCCAGCCACCAGTTGTTGCGGCTGTCGTCGCCGGTCACGTAGCGCACCCGGCCGTGCACGTGCGCCAGCGAGTTGATGAAGAAGGTCCCGTGGTACAGCAGCACCGTGCTCCAGAAGAACCCCACCACCAGCCCGGTCCAGCCGCCCAGGGCATAGCACGCCACCGCCAGCACGACCGCCGGCAGCTGCTCGAACCGATGCAGGAGCCGCAGCTCGGGATAGCGGGTGAGGTCGGGAACCGCCGACAGGTCGGCCTGATCGTTGCGCCGGGAGAAGATCCACCCCATGTGCGCGTACCAGAACCCGTCCTCCCGCGGCGAGTGGATGTCGTCGGGGGTGTCGCTGTGCCGGTGGTGGTGCCGGTGCAGCGCCCCCCACCACAGCACCGACTTCTGGGTGGTGCTCTGCGCCAGGAACGCCAGGAGGAACTGGAACCACCGGGACGTCTTGAACGACCGGTGCGAGAAGTAGCGGTGGTAGCCGGCCGTCACCCCCCACATCCGCACCACGTACAGCGCCACCATGGCCAGCAGCGCCCCGGGGGTCACTCCGGTCCAGATCGCCCCCAG
>JBEIJM010000139.1:0-9087 GCA_040380205.1 Gemmatimonadaceae bacterium | reverse complement strand
GAGTGCTCGTCGACGATGTGCCCCTCGGCGGTGACGCGGTCGCCGACGGCGACGGAGGTGACGAGGGCGCCCACGGCGGCGACGTCGCCGGCGAACTCATGGCCGACGATGAAGGGGGGGCGGCAGCGGGAGGCGGCCCAGCGGTCCCACTCGTAGATGTGCACGTCGGTGCCGCAGACGCCGGCGGCGCGGACGCGAATGAGGACTTCGTCGTCGCGGATGGCGGGGACGGGGACGTCGCAGAGCGTCATGCCGGGGCCCGCGACGGTCTTGACGAGCGCTTTCATGGGGGCGTGGCGGAGAGGGGAGGGCGCGTCGCGGCGGCGTGGTCGCGCGGCGTGCCGGGAGGAGGAAACTCGCACGGTGCGTCGGGTGCGGCAACCGACTGGCGTGCGCGCGCGCGTCCACCCTCTCGCGCGCGCGTCGTCATATCGCGCGCGTTCTTTATACGCGCTATTGCGCGCCGGAGTTATCCACGCGTATATTCGCGGCCAGTCAACGACTTGCGCGCGCTGTCCACATCATGGCTTCCCCGATTTCCCTTCGTGCGTTGTCGGGGCGCGCGGTCCCAGTCGGTCCAGTGTGGCGCCAGCCTCACCTGCGCTGTTCCCTCGCGTTTGTCACGCCGCATGGTCGGCGTCCCCGCGCGCGCTTCTCCCTCGGGAGGACGCGTAGCGCCTGGGCGTCGGCCTGCGGGCCGTGTCCGGGTGCGGCTCACCTTTCCACCGGGGGAAAGGGAGCGTGAATCACCTCCTCGAGAGGAGCTGTCACGATGGCTGCTGCGAAGAAGGCTGCGAAGAAGCCGGCCAAGAAGGCCGCGAAGAAGCCGGCGAAGAAGGTCGCCAAGAAGGCCGTGAAGAAGGCGGCCAAGAAGGTCGTGAAGAAGGCGGCGAAGAAGGCGGCCAAGAAGGTCGTGCGCAAGGCCGCGAAGAAGGTCGCCAAGAAGCCGGCGAAGAAGGCGGCGAAGAAGGCGACGAAGAAGGCGGCGAAGAAGGTCGCCAAGAAGCCGGCGAAGAAGGCGGCGAAGAAGACGGCGAAGAAGGCCGCGAAGCGCACCAAGAAGGCCGCGCCCGCGCCCGCGCCCGCGCCCGCCGCGGCGTAACCGTCTCGACGGCCCCGTTTCGTTCGCCTCGCGATCAGGCGGGGAGCTCGGCGGGACCGGTTTTACGCGCAAAGGCGCCGGCATGTCTGCCGGCGCCTTTCACGCGTCTCCCCCTGATGGTCCCGCGCGCCGACCTAGGCGAACACCAGCGCCTCGTGCGCGGCGTCCTGCTGCGCCTGATCCGCCACCGCCGGCGGGAACGGGGCCTCGCCTTCCAGCTCCTCGTCGGGCACTGGCCCCCACACAAACGCGGAGAAGCGCGGGGCCCGGTCGCCAGAGCCTCCGTCGGCAATCACGATGCCGATGGGATCGCGCGACGGGTCCGACACACAGGCCGCCCGGGCGGCGTTCGACGTGCTGCGACGCATGACACGATCCTGCACCCCACGGGTGCGTGTACGGCGTGACACAACAGGGGCGGTAGCGGGGGCCCGAGCGGGCGACGCGCCACCAACGATGCCAGCGTACGGGGCAGGAATGGTGCCATTGAGCGGCACGCACGCAATGCGTTGAATGACAATGGGTTGCGAAAACTCGACGGCTGACGATGGGGCCAAAGGCGTGTCATCCCGACACGAAACACCCGGGCCGGCGTGTCAGCCGGACACGTGCGATCAGGCGACGGCGGCGACCTTTCGCGCGAGAAACGCGTCGCGACGCCCGGCCCGTCGCTCGATGGAGATGCTCCAGCCGCGATAACGCGCCGTGAGCTCCTCCAGCGCCACCACCCCGCTGTCGTCCGCGCCCTCCCCCTCGCGCGCGTCCACGCCGGCGGCCAGCGTCTCCACCAAGTGCACGCCCCCATCCACCGTAGCTCCCTGCAGCACCGCGATCACGCGGGCCCGGTCCAGCGCCGACAGCCCCGCCAGCGCCGCCGGGGTGCACACCACCGCGTGCAACGCCACGTCGGGGGCCCAGCCGTCCAGCGGCGTGCACTGCGCGCGCATCCGCTCGCTCAGCCCCGCGGCCTCCGCCGCCCGGGTCATGCGGGCCAACGCCTCCGCCGCCGGCTCCAGCGCCGTCACCGCGCATCCGCGCGCCGCCAGGAACAGCGCCGGTCCCTCCTGCGACGCCGCCGCCACCAGCACATGCCGGTCGGCACTGTCGGCCAGCACGCGCACCAGCGCCGCATCCGGCTCAATCCCCCAGTGCTCCGGCGTGCGGTACACCTCCAGCGCCTTGAGCCGCTTCCGCTTCCAGCGCCCAAACGTGGGGAGCCGCAGCCGCCGGGCAATGATCCGGTCCACCTCCTCCCACACCAGCAGCTCGGTCAGCCCGATCTGGTCGGCGCCCTGGAGCGACGCCACCGCCTCATCCCCGATCTTGAGCAGCACGGTGCGGGAGATCGAGTCCTTGTAGTCCTCGATTTCCCGCTGGACGAACAGCTCGTACTCGTGCTGGAGGCTGACTTGGGAGAAGATACGCGGCCTCGGAGGTGTGGAAGGAATGTGGATAACATACGACGCGGATAAGATCGCGCAAGAGCGCTTTTGTGATGTAACCGTGTGCAACTACAATCGTCTAAACGCATTTGGGAGATTTCCACATTCCCATCCCCTCCCCCCCTGCGCCATGCCTGAGCTCCCCGAGGTTGAACACGCGGCCGCCCGCCTGCGCCAGGTGGCGCTGGGGGCCGTGGTCACCGGCACCCGGGTCCGCCACCCGGCGCTGGCGCGCGCCTTTCCGCCAGACGCCCAGGGCGCCGTGGCCGGCGAGGCCATCACCGGCGTGGCGCGGCGCGGCAAGGTCCAGCTGGTAACCCTCTCCGGGGGCGGGACGCTGGAGGTGCACTTCCGGTTGGCCGGCGATTGGGCCTTTGGCGCGGGAGAGGACCCCCCGGCCCCCCATGAGCGGTTCCGGCTGGAGCTGGACGAGGGACGCTGGGTGGCGCTGACCGACCCGCGGGCGCTCAGCGTGGTGCGCTATCACGCGCCCGGGGCCCTCCCCCCCTCCACGCTGGGGCCGGAGCCGCTGGAGCCCGGGTTCACCGTGGACGGGCTGCTGGCGGCGCTCCAGCGTCGGCGCGTGGCCATCAAGGTGGTGCTGCTGGATCAGCGGGTGGTGGCCGGGGTGGGGAACATCTATGCGGCCGAGGCGCTGTGGGAGGCCCGGGTGCACCCCGGGGCCGTGGCGAGCCGGCTGGCCCGCGTGCGCGTGGCGCGGCTGCACGAGGCCATCCGGGAGGTGCTCCGTACGGCCCCGGAAGGGCGCTACCACGCCCCGGACGGGGTGCGGGAAGGGTGGCGGGTGTACGGCCGCGAGGGAGCGCCTTGCGGGCGCTGCCAGGGCGCCATCCGGCGCCTGGTGCAGGGCGCCCGGAGCAGCTACTACTGCCCGCGCTGTCAGGCGCGCTGAGCCACCACCGCGTCGAACACCGCCAGCGTCTCCGCCGCCGTTCGCGCCCACGAGAACCGGGCCGCCTGGGCCGGCCCCGCCGCCGCCAGCGCCGCCCCCACCGCCTCCTCGGTCAGCAACCGGCGCAGCTGCGCGGTGAGCGCGTCCACGTCGTCCCACGGGAAGGTCAGCGCCGCCTCGCCGCACACCTCCGGGAGCGAGCTGGCATGCGCGCACACCACCCGCCCCCCCACGGCCATCGCCTCCAGCACCGGCAGCCCGAACCCCTCGTAGCGCGACGGGAACACCAGCGCCGTGGCGCGGCGGTACAGCGTCACCAGCTCGGCATCGCTCACGAACCCCACGTGCCGCAGCCACGGGGCGCGCCCCGCCAGCGCGCGGGTGTCCGGCCCCAGCCCGGGCCCGCACTGCACCAGCGGCACCGCCAGCCCCTCGGCGTGCAGCCGGGCCATGGCCGCGTACAGGGTGCGGAGGTTCTTGCGCCCCTCCTGTCCTCCCACCGTGAGGAAGAACGGGGCCCCCTCGGCGATCCCCGCGCGCGCCAGCGGGGCGGGGGCGTCGGGGAGCGTGAGCGGGAGGTCGTCGGCGGCCAGCAGCGTCACGTGCACCCGGCGCGGGTCGGCCCCCAGCTCGCGCAGGATCTCGGCGCGGCTGAACGCCGACAGCGTGAGCACCGCATCGGCCCGGCGCACGGTGTGCCGGAACCGCCACCGGTACTTGAGGCGCTTGCCCACCTTCCACCACCGGTGGTCATGCTGCAGCATGGGGGCCAGGTCATGCAGGCTGACCACCAGCGGCAGCGGAGGCACGGCGCGCGGCAGGACCGCCCACGGGTACCACGCCACCCCGGTGCGGGCCTGCGGGAGCGCCCCGGGGGTGTCAAAGGCCAGCCGCGGGGCCAAGGCGGGGGTGCGCGCGGTGAGCTCGTCGCGCAGCGGGGCGTGGTCGGCCGCCGGGGCGTACAGCGTGACGGTCAGCGCGGGGCGCTGGCGGGCCATCTCCGCGAGGAGGTTGCGCACCAGGCGCCCGATGCCGCGCCGGTCGCGGTGCAGGCGGCGGGCCTCGACGGCCAGCGCCAGCGCGCCGGGGGCGGCCGGGGGCGGGACGGCGTTCAGTCGAGCGCCTCGAGGAGCGCGCCCTTGAGGTACCCGGTCTCGGGGACCGTGAGCAGCTCCGGGTGGTCGAGGGGCTGGCCGGTGAGCGCGCGCA
Source organism: Gemmatimonadaceae bacterium (assembly GCA_040380205.1). Lineage (GTDB taxonomy): Bacteria > Gemmatimonadota > Gemmatimonadetes > Gemmatimonadales > Gemmatimonadaceae > Gemmatimonas. The sequence continues at coordinate 4,421 of JBEIJM010000139.1, read as the reverse complement.
CCGCCAGCGCCCGCCCGCTGTCGGCGGCGGCCTCCTGCAGCATGGCCAGGAAGTGGCCCCGCGAGAAGTGAAAGCTGCAGCTGGCCGAGAAGAGCACGCCGCCGGGGGCGAGCAGTCGCATGGCGTGCAGGTTGATGTCCTTGTAGCCGCGCCACGCCCCCTCGAGGGCCGCCTTGTGCTTGGCAAACGCGGGCGGATCGACCACGATGGTGTCGAAGCGCCGTCCCTCGCGCCCCCACCGGCGCAGCTGCTCGAAGGCGTCGGCCTCGACCGCGGCCAGGTTGGCGAACCCGTTGAGCGCGGCGTGCGCCGCCACCCGCTCCAGCGCCGCCGCCGAGCTGTCCAGCGCCACCACCGACTCGGCGCGCCGCGCCAGGTGCAGCGCGAAGGAGCCGTGGTACGCGAAGCAGTCCAGCGCCGCGCCGCGGGCGCGGTCGCCCACCAGCACGCGGTTCTCGCGCTGGTCCAGAAAGGCACCGGTCTTCTGGCCGTCCCACGGCGCGGCCAGGTAGCGCACGCCGTGCTCCATCACCTCCACCGTGCGCGGCACCTCGCCGGCCAGCAGCGTGACCTCGCGCGGGAGCCCCTCGCGGGCCCGGGTGGCGGGGTCATTGCGGGCCAGGATGCCCGCGCACCCCGTGAGCGCCTGCAGCGCCTCCACGATGGGCGCGCGCCACGCCTCGAGCCCCGCCGACAGGAGCTGCACCACCAGATACGCGCCGTACTGGTCCACGACCAGCGACGGCAGGCCGTCCGCCTCGCCGTGCACCAGGCGCGCGGCGGTGGTGGCCCCTGCCAGCGGGGCGCGCCGCGCGATGGCCGCGGCCAGCCGGTCGTGCCACCAGGCAGCGTCGGGGGGCGGCCCGGCGGGGCCCGCGAGGCGCCGCAGGGCGATCTCCGACGCGGGGCTCCAGAGGGCATACCCCTGGGGGGCGCCCTCGGGGCCGGTCACCGCCACGATCCCGGCGGGGGCGGTGGGGCGGCGCTCCACGTCGGAGCGGTAGATCCACGGGTGCCCCTGCGCCCAGCGCGCGACGGCGCGCCGCGAGACGCGCGCCACGCCGGTGACGGCGTCCCCTGCGGGGGCGGTCACGAGCGCCCCCGCAGCTGCGCGATGGCCTGCTGGTGTTCGCGGAAGGTGGTACGGAACTCGTGGCCGCCGTCGGGGCGCGCCACGAAGAACAGGTACGGGACCGCCGCCGGGGCCAGCGCCGCCGCGATGGCGGCCGCGCCCGGCGACGCGATGGGCCCCGGGGGGAGCCCGTCGTGCCGGTACGTGTTGTAGCGCGAGTCCACGGCCAGGTCGCGGTAGAGGACGCGCCCCACGTGGCGCGGCAGCGCGTACTGCACCGTGGGGTCGGCCTGCAGCCGCATGCCGTCCCGCAGGCGGTTCCAGTACACCGCGGCGATCACCGGACGCTCCTCGGCGAGCCGCGCCTCCTTCTCCACGATGGAGGCCATGGTCATCACCTCATGCCGCGAGAGGGCGCGGTCGGTGAGCGTCCGCTCCCACTCAGGGCGCCACGCCGCCTCGAAGCGCGCCACCATCGCCGCCACCGCCTCGCGCGCGGTGGTCCCCTCGGGGAAGCGGTAGGTGGCGGGGAACAGGTACCCCTCCAGCGTGGGGGCCGGGACGTCGAGGCGCGCGCGCCACGCGCTGTCGGTGACGGCGGCGCGCACGGAGTCCTCCGGGACGCGCAGCGCGCGCACCAGCAGCGGCGTGATGTCGCGCAGGTCGTACCCCTCGGGGATGACGACCGTGGCCAGCACCGCCCGCCCGGTGACCAGGGCGTCCAGCACCGCCGCGTACCCCTCCCCGGGGCGCAGCGCATAGGTGCCGGGCTTGAGCGCCGCCGCCTGCCCGCGCTGCGCGACGTAGCCGCGGAAGAGCGCGGCGCTCCCCACCACGCCGGCGTCGGCCAGCGCCCGGGCGGCGGAGCGCACGCTGGCGCCTCGCGGAATCACCACGCGCACGACGGGGGTGTCGGGGGCGGCGGTGCCCCCCACCTCGCGCCAGCTCCACCACGCCGCCGCGCCCATCGCCGCCGCCAGGAGCGCCAGCGCCGGGCGCTGGCGCCACCGCCGCCCCCCGCTCCGCCGCGCCATCACGCGGCCCTCACGACGCCGCCCCGGCGGGCGTCACCGGTTCCCCCAGCCACACCCCCTGCGAGGCGGCGCGCAGCACCTGCTCCAGCAGGATGCTGGCCGCCAGCGCGTCCACGTCCTCGCGCCGGCCGCGGGTGCTCCCCCCCTGCTCGCGGATCGCGCGCAGCGCGGCCGCGGTGGTGAACCGCTCGTCCACCAGGCGCACCGGGCGCGGCTGCCGCGCGGCCAGCGTGGCCGCCACGGCGCGCACCTCGGCCGAGCGCGGCGTCTCGTCCCCCGCCTGGTCCAGCGGGAGCCCGAACACGAACCCCGCCGCCTCCAGCGCCACCGCCCGGCGCTCCAGCTCCGCCAGCGGCGGGCGCTTGCCGGCGCGGCGCACGATGCACCCCGCCGGCGACGCCAGCAGCCCCAGCTCGTCGCTGACGGCCAGCCCCACGCGCCGGTCCCCCCAGTCCACCGCCAGCAGCCGCCCGGCGGCCGTCGCCGTCACGGCTCCGCCATCTGCTCGAAGAACTCCCGGTTGGACCGGGCCCGCTCCATCCGCCGCAGCAGGAACTGCAGCGCCTCGTCGGTGGGCATGTCCGCCAGGAACGACCGCATCAGGAACACCCGCTGCTGCTCGAAGGGGGTCAGCAGCAGCTCCTCGCGCCGCGTCCCCGACTTGTTGAGGTCCACCGCCGGAAACAGCCGCTTCTCCGCCAGCTTGCGGTCCAGCACCAGCTCCATGTTGCCGGTCCCCTTGAACTCCTCGAAGATCAGCTCGTCCATCCGCGAGTTGGTCTCGATGAGGGCGGTGGCCACGATGGTCAGCGAGCCCCCCTCCTTGAGGTTGCGCGCCGCCCCGAAGAACGCCTTGGGGCGCTGCATCGCGGTGGCCTCCATGCCGCCGGACATCAGCCGCCCCCCCGACGGCGCCACCGCGTTGTGCGCGCGCGCCAGCCGCGTGAGCGAGTCCAGGAGGATGATGACGTCCTTCCCCGACTCCACCAGCCGCTTGGCCTTCTCCAGCACCATCTCGGCCACCTGCACGTGCCGCTCGGCCTTCTCGTCGAAGGTGGAGCTCACCACCTCCGCGCGCGGGCAGGAGAGCGCCATGTCGGTCACCTCCTCCGGGCGCTCGTCGATGAGGAGGATGATCACCACCATCTCGGGGTGGTTCTCCAGGATGGCGTTGGCCATCTGCTGGAGGAGGATGGTCTTCCCCCCCTTGGGCGGGGCCACGATGAGGGCCCGCTGCCCCTTCCCCAGCGGCGCGACGAGGTCGCAGATGCGGGTGGCCACCTCGCCGTTGGCGCGCTCGAGGCGGATCCGCTCGTCGGGGTACTTGGGGGTGAGGTTGTCGAAGGCGCTGCGCAACTTTGCCTGCTCCGGGTCGCCGCCGTTGATGCGCTCCACCTTGAGGAGCGCGAGATACCGCTCGCCGACCTTGGGAGGGCGGACCTCCCCCATCACGGTGTCGCCGGTGCGCAGGTCGAAGCGCTTGACCTGCGAGGGCGAGACGTAGATGTCGTCGGGGCCGTGGAGGTAGTTGAAGTCCTGCGCCCGCAGGAAGCCGTAGCCTTCGGGGAGCACTTCCAGCACCCCTTCGCCGAACAGCGTGGTCTCCGCGTCGAGCAGCGCCTGCTCGATGCGGAACACGAGCTCCTGCTTGCGCAGCCCGCTGGTGTTGGAGACGTGCAGCGACGCGGCCAGCGCCAGCAGTTCAGGGACCGACTTCCGCTTCAGCTCGGCTACGTGCACGCGGCGCCAGGACAAAGGGGACCGCGCCCCCGGCGGGGCGGGGCCGGGGAGCGCGCGTGGCAGGACTCGAACCTGCGACCTTCGGCTCCGGAGGCCGACGCTCTATCCAACTGAGCTACACGCGCAACACCCTGCACCAGAGATCGGGGAACCTAACGGGCGGGGGAGCCGCGAGGCAAGGAAGGGCGGCGGTGCCGTGATCCGGGGGGCGGTGCCGCGGTGTGCCGAGCGCCGTCCCGGTCGCCATATTCGCCCCATTCCCCACGGAGGGCGCGCGTCCGTCCACCGGTCGTCCTCGGCAACCCTGCGTGCCGACCCGGTGTCTGGGAGGCGTTCCGTCCTGCAGGCCATGCCTCGTCACTCCGCCCAATGCCGCCAGCCGCGCGCCGCCCCACCCCCTCCCCGGCCGATCCCCTCCGTCCCCGTCGCCGGGCCTCCGCGCGGTGGCGTGCGTGGGGCCGCGCGTGGGGCGCGGCGCTCCTGACCGCGGGGGGGGTGGCGTGCGGCGAGCGCCCCGCCATCGACGACGCCGCAGCCACCGGCGCGGCGGCCCCCGAGGGGGAGGCGGCGCCGGG
>JBEIJM010000138.1:0-9053 GCA_040380205.1 Gemmatimonadaceae bacterium | reverse complement strand
CGCCAGCGCCGCCGCCGCCACCAGCCGCCGCGTCACCTCAGCGCCCGCCCGGGCCGCTCGGCCCCTGGCTCGGTGCTGCCGCGTCACCGCGCGGCTTGTTCTCCTGCGCCCGCACCGTCGGGTACTCGATCCCCAGCTGCTCCAGGTACGTCTTGTACTTGCTGGGATCGTAGTAGAGTTTGCGCTGCTGCTCGCGGAAGCGGTCCATGATCTCCTTGTTCAGCCAGATGGGCGGCTGGTCCGCCGGTCGGATGAACGGCTGGTACTGCACGTCCTTCGTCTGGACGGTCTTGAAGTAGTCCCACGCGTCCGTCACCACCTTGGGCGTGAGCAGGATGTCCAGCAGCGTCAGCGCCTGCACCTTCGCCCCCGCCAGCGCCCCCTTGTGCGCGATCGGCGTGGCCATCGCGATCGAGTTGGCCCAGTTGTGCCCCGGCAGCCCGGGGATGTTCGACGGGAAGCGCAGCGTCACCGTGGGCACGTTCCACGACACGTCGCCGATGTCGTCCGAGCCGCCCCCCATCCAGTTCTGCGGCACCTCGGCCCCGCGCAGCTGCCGGTTCACCTGCATCTCCAGCCCGAAGTCCGGCTGCCCCAGCTCCCGCTGCAGCCCCTTGGCCAGCGCCTGGTCCTTGTCATCCCACGCCGGCATCCCCACCGCCTGGATGTTGGCGTGCATCGCCTCGGCCACCGGCTTGCTGAAGTGCGCCGACCACCCCGACCCCAGGATCAGCACCGTGTCCAGCTTGGTGTCGGTCATCATCGCCGCGCCCTGCGCCACCCGCTTCCCCATCTCGAACAGCGCCATGGTCCGCGGGTAGTCCTGCTCGCGGAAGTAGAACCAGATGCTGGCCGTGCTGGGGACCACGTTGGGCTGGTCGCCGCCGTCGCGGATCACGTAGTGCGACCGCTGCTGCAGCCGCAGGTGCTCGCGCCGGTACTCCCACCCCTGCCCCATCAGCAGCGCCGCGTCCAGCGCGCTCTGCCCGCGCCACGGCGCGCCCGCCGCGTGCGCGCTGGAGCCCCGGAAGCGGAACTCCGCCGAGATGAGCGCGCTGGAGCCGCTGGCCCCCCACGACACCCCCAGGTCGTTCCCCACGTGCGTGAACAGCGTCACGTCGGTGTTCTTGAACACCCCGTCACGAACCAGGAACGCCTTGCCGGCCATCTGCTCCTCGGCGATGCCGGGCCACAGCAGCAGCGTGCCGTTGATCCGGTCGCGCTGCATCAGCTGCTTGACCACGATGGCGGCGACGATGTTCAGCGCCTGCCCGGCGTTGTGCCCCTCGCCGTGCCCGGGCCCCCCCTGCACCATCTGGTCGCGGTACCCCACGCCGGGCTTGCTGCTGGCCTGCGGGATGCCGTCCACGTCGGAGCCCAGCGAGATCTCCGGCTTGCCGGTGCCGTAGCGCCAGGTGGCGGTCCACGCCGTGGGGATCCCCGCCACGCCGCGCACCACGGTGAACCCCTCCTTCTCCAGCAGCCCGGTGAGGTACTTCTGCGACTCGAATTCCTGGAAGCCCAGCTCCTGGAAGGAGAAGAGCATGTCCACGATCTCCTGCACCTGCTTGGCGCGCCCTTCCACCAGCTTGAGCGCCTCGGCCTTGAGGCGCACGATCCGCGCGCTGTCCGGGCCCGCGGCCACGAGCGCCGCGGGGGCGGCGGGCGGGGTCTGCTGCGCCTGCGCGGGCGCGGCCGGCAGCGCGGTCAGCGCCGCCACCCCGAGGGCGACGGCAGGGGCCAGGGAGAGCCGCGGCAACGAGGGCCGCGACGGCTGCGGGGTGACGCGCATGACCTGCTCCATGTGAGGAAGGCGGGAGGGGCGGCGCCCGCGGGGCGCCCGCCGGCGGGAGGTGCGCCCCCAACATACCGCCGAGGAAACCCGGGCGGGGGGGGCGGCGTATCACCGGCATCCCGCCGGTGCCGGTGCGCCGGCCGTCCCCCGCAGCCCGTGGCCATGCGTCGCTCCCGCCTCCGCGTCTCCTGCCGTTCCCGCTGGCCTCGCTCCGCTGCCCTGCTGCTGGTGGCCGCCGTCGGCGCCTGCGCCCGGGGGGGCGCCCCGCCGGTCACCGCGCCGACCCCGGCCCCGGGGGACAGCGCCCGCCGCCTCCCGGCGGCACTCGCGGCGGACACGGGGTTCACCGACCCCGAACGCGACCAGCTGCGCGAGGTGGCCCGCGAGGTGCGGCGCGAGGTGCGCGTCCGCGTGGGGGTGGACACGGCGGTGCGGCGGCAGCGCGCCGAGGCGGCGGCGCCCACGGCCTTTGCCGACAGCGGCGCCGCGGCGCTGCTGCGGCTGGCGCGCGCGGCGCGGGTCCGGCAGGACAGCGCGCTGCAATCGTACCGCGCCACCGCCACGCAGCGCATCGACATGGGGCTGGGCGCGCGGCGCCTGGGGCTGGAGAAGCGGCTGTTTCGCGGCGACAACGTGGCCGAGATCGCGTGGCGCCGCGACGTGGGGGTCCGCGTCACGCCCCTGGGCTCGCGCGTGGCCTCGCCGCTGGGGGGGAATGCCGACGGCGAGATCGCCGACGCGGTGTCCATCCCGTATTTCCCGGGACGCGAGACGCTCTGGTTTCCCAACAGCCAGTTCGGCGTGGTGCGCGCCGACATCGACGAGCGGGAGCTGATCCATCCGCTGGCCAGCGGCGCCGAGGCGTGGTACCGCTACGCGATGGGCGACTCCGCCGACATCCGGCTCCCCGACGGCACCGTGATCCCGCTGCGCGAGCTGCGCATCACCGCGCGCCGTCCCGACCGGCGGCTGTTCGTGGGGTCGTTCTGGTTCGACCGGCGCGGCGGGGAGCTGGTGCGCGCCGCCTACCGGCTGGCGGCGGCCATCGAGATCTGGGACGTGGCCAGCGAGGAGGCGGCGCGCGACCGCGCTGACGCGGTGGTGGCGGCCCCCGTGCGCGACTCCATCGCCCGGGCGCGGCTGGCGCGCCCGCTGTTCGTGAAGGACTCCGTGGCGCGCGCCGAGCGGGCCGCCCGCGCCGCGCGCACGGGGGGCGGGGACGACGACGAGCCGCCGGCGTGGGTGAAGGCCACCTTCCGCCCCGCCAAGGCGGAGCTGGAGGGGATCACCGTGGAGTACGGCCTGCATGAGGGGCGCTTCTGGCTCCCCCGGGCCAACAGCGCCAGCTATCTGGTGCAGTTCGGCTTCATGCGCGTCCCCTTCCGCCTGGACGAGGGGTTCCGCTACCAGGACGTGAACGGGGCGTTCCCGCTGCGGGCCATCCCCGCCACGCGGCTGGCGCGGGCGCGGGGGGACACGGTGAACGCCGGCGACAGCACCACGGTGGTGGACGCCCCCGCCACCGTGTCGGTGCAGGTGGGCGGCGGCGCGGTACAGGCGGCGGTCACCGACACGGCCGCCGCCCGCGCCGCCGCGGACACCACGACGATGTCCCCGCGGGAGCGCCAGCGCGCCCGGCTGTGCGCGCGGGACAGCGTGTACACCCGTGTGGACAACCGCTTCGACGGGCGGTTGCGCGTGGCCTTCGACATGCCGTGCGACGAGGCGAAGCTCCGCACGGCCGCCGTGCTCCCGCCGCTGGACGCGAAAGACCGCGAGGGGTTCGACTCCCCCGCCCGCGACGCGCTGCTGGCCGCCTTGGGGCTGGACCTCCAGCCCGGGGTCGCGCCGGGGCGCCCGCAGCTGCGCTGGGGGTCGGAGTTCGTGCGCTACAACCGCGTGGAGGGGCTGTCGGTGGGGGCGCAGCTGCGGCAGGGGCTGGGGGGGGGCTACACCGCCGCCGCCACCGGGCGCATCGGCCACGCCGACCGGCACGCCAACGGCGAGTTGGCGCTGGCGCGCAGCGCCGGCGGGCGGACGGTCACCGCCACCCTCTACCATCGGCTGGCCGCCAGCAACCCCGACTGGGCGGGGGCGCTCACGCTGGGGCCGTCGCTGCCGGCGCTGCTGTATGGCCGCGACGAGGGGTTCTACTTCCGCGCGTACGGCGCCGAGCTGACCGAGCAGCGCGTGGGGCGTGGCGCGGCCACCCGGTGGCGGCTGTTCCTGGAGCGGCAGTGGGGCGCGGGGGACACCGGCGTGGTGAACACCTTTTCCCTGGCGCGGGCGCTCTCGGGGCGGCGCTTTCGCGGCAACGTGATCGCCGACCGGGTGGCGCTCACCGGCGTGGCGGTGGAGTGGAACCGGGTGCTGCGCGACGTCACCGGCGGCGTGCGGGTGACGGCGGCGGTGCAGGGGGAGGCGGCCACCGGGACGTACACGTACGCGCGCGGCAGCGCGGAGGCCACGGTGAGCCGTCCGGTGGGGGCGGCGGCCGTGGCGCTGACCGCGGCCGCCGGAAGCACCACCGGGCGGCTGCCGTCGCAGCGGCAGTGGTTCCTGGGGGGGGTGCGCACCGTGCGCGGCCAGGTCCCCGGCACGGTGGAGGGGGACGCCTTCTGGCTGACGCGCGCCGAGGTGGGGACGCGGCAGGGGGTGGTGCGTCCGGTGGCGTTCTTCGACGTGGGGTGGGCGGGGAGCCGGCGGGCGCTGGGGCGGGTGCAGCCGCTGCGGGGGACCGGGGTGGGGGTGGGGGTGCTGGACGGGCTGCTGCGGATGGACGTGGCGCGCGGGCTGTACCCCCTCAAGGGGTGGCGCACCGACCTGTACCTGCAGGCGGCGCTGTAGGGGGGGCGCCGCGCCGCCGGGGGGTGTGACGCCGGGGCGGCTGGGTCGTCCCGGGCCTAGGTGGAGACCGGCCGACGGGGGCCGGGGCCATGGGATGGTCCATCAGCGTCGCGCGGTCACCGCGTGTGGAGGCGGCTCCTGCAGCTCGAACCGTTGTTTGCGGCGTCGCTCGCCCTGCTCATCGACCAGCTGCGCAGCGGCGCGCCCGGTCCGGCCGTGGGGGCCAGCATCGGGCGCCTGCAGGCCATCGCGCGCATGGGGGAGCTCCGCCTCGAGGTGGAGGCGCTGCGCGCGGACGCGCAGCACGACAGCCCCACCGCGGTGGGGGCCGCGCTGCTGGTGGACGCCATGACCATGCACCACGCCAGCGTCATCGAGGTGCACAACTCCGTCACGCAGGAGGAGTGCCTCAAGCTGGCTCGGGCCCTGCTGGCCCCAGCGGCCTTTGGCGGCACCACGGTGGACCCCGTGTTCCGCAACACCCTCTGGAACGTGAAGGTGGTGACCGAGCGCCCGCGCCACGGCACCCCCACGCCGCGGCTGTTCACCGCCCCGGCGGCGGGGACGGCGCTGCAGCAGGTGGCGGCGGCGGTGCAGGGGGGCGACGCGCACCAGGTGGTGGCCGCGCTCTCGGCGATCATCCCCGATCCGGTGTTCCGCGCGGCGGCCACGCCGGCGGCGCTCCACCTGGTGGCCGAGCTGGTGGGCGACCCGGCGGCGGAGGACCCCTCGGCGGTGCTGCGCATCATCGACCGGGCCGGCGAGGAAGGGGTGCGGGCGGTGTTCCAGCACCTCATGGCCTCGGGGGACATCGCGGCACGGCGGCGCTATTACGACGCGTGCCTCACCCTCAAGGCGGGAACGCGGGTGTTCATGGAGTATCTCAACCACCCGCTGTGGTACGTGGTGCGCAACGCCGCGTCGCTGCTGGGGGAGACCAACGCCGAGGCGGCGGTGCCCGCGCTGGGGCGGCTGCTCAAGCACGACGAGGAGCGGGTGCGGCTGGCGGCGGTGGCGGCGCTGGGGCAGATCGGCGGCCCGGACGCGATCGCGCGGCTGGAGACGGCGCTGTACGACTCGTCGATGGATGTGCGGCGCCGGGTGATGTCCATCCTGTTCACCAACCAGGAGCACTGGAGCGAGCTGGACGGCTCCGACCCGATCAACGACATCGAGCGCGACGAGACGCTGCGGCTGGAGATGGTGCGGGCGCTGGGGCGGGTGAACACGCAGGCGGCCGCGCACAAGCTGCAGACGCTGGTGGAGGGGAAGGGGACCGACTCCTCGGTGGAGCTGCGGCTGGCGGCGATGGACGCGCTGGCGCAGGGGCACCGCGCGCTGGCGATGCAGGTGCTCCCCAAGTACGCCTACGACCCGTTCCCGACCATCCGGGCCAAGGTCGCGCAGTTGCTGCGATAGGCGGCCGGCGCGGCGCGCGCCGGCCCCGGGGTCACACCCGCAGGATTCCCTCGGCCATCAGCACCGTGGCGCCCCCCACGCGCACGGCGCCCACCCCGGCGTCGGTGCGCTCGGCCTCCAGCTCGAGGCGGCTGGGGCGCCCCATCTCGATCCCCTGCGCCACGCTCCACCGGAGCAGGCCGGTGCGCGGCGTGCGCGCCGCCAGGTAGGCCGCCAGCGAGGCGTTGGCCGAACCGGTGGCGGGGTCTTCCGGCACCGCCAACCCGGGCACAAAGGCGCGTGCGCGGATGTCGCACCCCTGCACGTGCGCGGGAAGCGACGGGTCGGCCTCGCCGTCGCGCGCCATCGCAAACACCAGCAGCTCCGAGCCCCAGGTGCCGGCCAGCTGCGCCTGCCATGCGGCCAGGTCGACGCGCGCGCGGCGCACCGCCTCCACCGACGCCAGCGGCACCATCAGCCACGGGATGCCGCACGACACGGCCGTGGGCGTGTGGGTGCCGCCGGTGAAATCCGCCGACGTCAACGACAGCACCCGCGCCAGCGCGTCGATGGACGGCACCCCCGCCACCCGCTCCTCCGCCGGCTGCGCCGTGGTGAGCTGCGCCGCCACCGGCACGCCCCCCGCCATGGTGAGCCGCACCGGCACCGGCCCCACCCCCTCCTCCAGCACCACCACCGGGGCGTCCCCGGTGACCGCCACCTCGCCGGTGGCCACCAGCACGTGCGCGGTCCCCACCGTGGGGTGCCCCGCAAAGGGGAGCTCGGCGCCGGGGGTGAAGATCCGCACCCGGCGCGCGTGCGCCGGGTGCTCGGCCGCGAAGACGAACGTGGTCTCCGAGTAGTTGAACTCCCGCGCGATCGCCTGCAGCGTGGCGGTGGGGAGCCCCTCGGCCCCGAACACCACCGCCAGCGGGTTCCCCGCGAAGGGGACCGGCGTGAAGACGTCGCAGGTGACGTAGCGGAGGGTGCGCACGGCGCCGCTCACCCCAGGAACGGGTAGCGCCAGTCGGTGGGGGGCGCGAAGGTCTCCTTGACGTTCCGCGGGGAGACCCAGCGCATGAGGTTCATCTTGGAGCCCGCCTTGTCGTTGGTCCCCGAGCCGCGGGCGCCACCGAAGGGCTGCTGTCCCACCACCGCGCCGGTGGGCTTGTCGTTGATGTACAGGTTGCCGGCGGCCTGCCGCAGCGCCCCCATGGCCACGCGCACCGCCCCGCGGTCGCGCGCGAAGATGGCCCCCGTGAGCGCGTACGGCGACGTGCGGTCCACCAGCGCCAGCGTCTCCGTCCACCGCGCGTCGTCGTACACGTGCACGGTGAGCAGCGGGCCGAAGAGCTCGTCGCACAGCAGCCGGTGGCCGCCGTCCTCGGCCAGCACCAGCGTGGGCTCCACGAACCACCCGGTGGCGTCGCTGGCGCCGCCGCCGGCCACCACGGTGGCCGTGCGCGCCGCCTCGGCCTGCGCCGCCGTCAGCCGCGCGTACGCGCGCTGGTCGATGACCGCCGCCACGAAGTTCGAGAAGTCCCGCACGTCCCCCTGCTTCATCTCGGCCATCATGGCCACGCACCGGTCGCGCACCTCGGGCCACAGCGACGCCGGCACGTACGCGCGGCTGGCCGCCGAGCACTTCTGCCCCTGGTACTCGAAGGCGCCGCGCACCATCGCCACCGCCAGCGCGTGCGGGTCGGCGCTGGCGTGCGCCACGATGAAGTCCTTGCCGCCCGTCTCCCCCACGATGCGCGGGTACGACCGGTAGCGCCCCATGTTGGCGCCGATGGTGGCCCACATGCTGTTGAACACCGCGGTGGAGCCGGTGAAGTGCACGCCCGCCAGGTCGCGGTGCCCCAGCGCCACGGCGGAGACCGCCGCCGGGTCGCCGGGCACGAAGTTGATCACGCCGGGGGGAAGCCCCGCCTCCTCCAGCAGGCGGAAGGTGTGCCACGCCGACAGCATCGCGGTCTGCGACGGCTTCCACAGCGCCACGTTCCCCATCATGGCGGGGGCGCCGGGCAGGTTGCCGCCGATGGCGGTGAAGTTGAACGGGGTGACGGCGTAGACGAACCCTTCCAGCGGCCGGTAGTCCAGCTGGTTCCACATGCTGTGGTCGGAGAGCGGCTGCTCGGCGTAGAGCGACTGGGCGAAGGCGGCGTTGAAGCGCCAGAAGTCGATGAGCTCGCACGCCGCGTCGATCTCGGCCTGGTGCACCGTCTTGGCCTGCCCCAGCATGGTCGCGGCGTTCAGCGTGTCGCGCCACGTGGTGGTGAGCAGCTCGGCGGCGCGGAGGAACACCGCCACGCGGTCCTCCCAGCGCCAGCTGGCCCACTCGCGCTGCGCGGCCAGGCTGTCGGCGATGGCCTCCTCGACCTGCGCCGGGGTGGCCTGGTGCACGGTGGCCAGCACGTGCCGGTGGTCGCAGGGCATGGTCACGGTCCGCACGTCGCCGGTGTGGAGGCGGCGCCCGCCGATGACCACGGGGATCTCGGGGACCTCGGTGGCCATCGCGTCGAGGCGCGCCGTGAGGCGCAGCGTCTCGGGGGCGCCCGGGGCGTAGCTGCGCACCGGCTCGTTGACGGCGGGGGGCACGCGGCGCGTGCCGTCGAAGGCGAAGGACATCGGGTTCTCCTGGAAGGGCGGGACGGGGACCGCGGGAAAGCTAGCATCCGCCCGCCGCGGCACTACCCTTCGGGGATGCCGACGACAGGGATGACCGGGGGCGCGCGGGGGCGCGCGCGGAGCGTGGGGGCGCGCGCGCGATGCGCACTGGGCGGGGTGGGGCGCGGGGCGGTGGCGGCGGGGCTGGCCGGCGCCCTGCTGGCGGGGTGCGAGCCCGCGGGGTGGACGTGGGTGGACGACGCCCCGGTGACGGGGACCGCGCCCGCCCCGGTGGCATTCTCCCCGGAGCCCCCGCGCGACACGCTGCCGCTGGACGCGGCGGCGGAGGCCGCGCGGCGCGCGGGGGACCGGCGGCGGGAGGCCGAGATCGGCAGGGCGGGGG
>JBEIJM010000137.1:0-9257 GCA_040380205.1 Gemmatimonadaceae bacterium | reverse complement strand
CCGCGTCCCAGGATGGGGTGGTGCTGCAAGGGACCGGCGGCGTCTGGCAGGTGCGCACCGCCGCCGGCGACACGGTGGCGGCCTCCATGCGCGGGCGCCTCAAGCAGGAGGGGCGCGACGTCCTCAAGCTGGCCGTGGGGGATGCCGTGCGGCTGGAGCGGGAGCCCGCGGGCGACGCCTGGGCCCTTGCCGCCATCCTGCCCCGCCGCAGCCGCCTGGCGCGCCGCGCCCCCGGCGGCGCCTCCGGGGAGCGGGTGGTGGTGGCCAACGTGGACCAGGTGCTGGTGGTGTTCGCCGCGGCGCAGCCGGAGCCCAACGCGCGCATGCTCGACCGCTTCCTGGTGATTGCGGAGGCCAACGGGCTGGCCGCGCGCGTGGTCGTCAACAAGGCGGACCTGCTGGCCGAGGCGGCGGCTGCCGCGCTGTTCCCCGACCAGCGGGCCGCCGGATACCCCGTGCACCACACCAGCGTGGCGGACGGGCGCGGACTGGAGGCGCTGCGCGCCGAGCTGACGGGGCGGTGCACCGCCCTCACCGGCCCCTCGGGGGTGGGGAAGTCGTCGCTCATGAACGCGCTCTTCCCCGGGCTGCAGCTGCGCACCGCCGCCATCAGCGCCAGCGTGAACAAGGGGCGCCACACCACCGTGGGCGCCATGCTCCACCCGCTCCCGGGCGGCGGCTACGTGGCCGACACCCCCGGGTTGCGTGAGGTGGGGCTGTGGGGGATCCCGCAGCAGGGCGTTGCCGACTGCTTCCCCGAGTTTCGTCCCTACCTGGACGGCTGTCGCTTTGGCGACTGCACGCATCTGGTGGAGCCGGGGTGCGCGCTCCGCGAGGCGGTGGCGCGCGGCGCCGTGCGCGCCGCCCGCTATGACAGCTTCACCACCCTGCGCGCCGAGCTGGCACAGGGGTAGCGCCCGGGTCGCGCTACTTGCTGCGCACCGTCCCCAGCCCGCCGTCCACGCCGTAGCACTGTCCCGTCACCCAGGTGGCCTCGGGGCCCAGCAGCCACGCCATCACCGCCGCCACGTCCTCGGGCTCGCCCAGCCGCCCCAGCGCGTGCAGCGCCTGCGAGGCCTGCGTGGCCGCGGGCGAGCCGGTGATGCGCTGCGTGAGCGGGGTGCGCACCAGCCCGGGGGCCACGGCGTTCACCCGCAGCCCGCGCGGCGCGTAGGTGGCCGCCGCACTCAGCACCAGCCCCAGCACCCCCGCCTTGGCCGCGGCAATGGCCTCGTGGTTGGCCAGCCCGGTGCGCGCCGCCGCCGAGCTGCACAGCACCACGCTGCCGCCCGCGGCCATCAGCTTCCCCGCCGCGCGCACCACGCCAAAGGCGCTGGTGAGGTTCTGCGCGATGGTGAGCTGGAACTCCGCCGCCGTGGTGAGGTGCGCCGGCTTGAGCAGCAGCGATCCCACGCACAGCGCCACCCCGGAGACCACGCTACCCCGCGCCTCGGCGTGCGCCTGCGCCGCCTGCAGCACCCGCTCCACCTCGGCAAAGTCGGTGGCGTCGGCGGTGGCGCACCCGGCGCCCAGCTCCGCCGCCAGGGCCTCCAGCGGCCCCGCGGTGCGGGCGGAGAGGAACAGCCCCGCGCCCTGCGCGTGGAGCCGGCGGGCCAGCGCGGCGCCAATGCCGCCGGTGGCCCCGAAGATGAGCGTGGTGGAAGTCATGCCGGCGCAATCGCGCACGGCACGCCAGAGTTCCCGAGGAGGCGTCCTACGGCGACAGTCGGCGCCGCACCCACGCCCCCGCCTCCAGGCGGTACTGGATGCGGTCATGCAAGCGGCTGGACCGCCCCTGCCAGAACTCCACTTCGTCCGGAACCACCCGGAAGCCCCCCCAGTGCTCCGGCAACGGCACCGCCCCGTCGGCAAAGCGGGCCTGCGTGGTGGCCAGCTCCGCCTCCAGCACGTCGCGCGACGGCAGCACCTGGCTCTGGTGCGAGCTCCACGCCCCCATCCGGCTGGGGAGCGGGCGCGACTGGAAGTACGCGTCCGCCTCGGCGCGGCTCACCCGCTGCACCGCCCCCGTCACTCGCACCTGCCGCTCCAGCTCCCCCCAGAAGAAGCACAGCGACGCCGCCGGGTTGTCGGCCAGCTCGCGCCCCTTGCGGCTGCGGTAGTCGGTGTAGAACACGAAGCCGCGCGCGTCCACCCCCTTGAGCAGCACCATGCGCGCCGAGGGGTAGGCGTCGGGGGTGGCGGTGGCCAGGCACATGGCGTTGGGCTCCACCACCTGCGCGCGCACCGCCTCGTCAAACCACCGGGTGAACTGCGCGATCGGGTCGGCGTCCACGTCCCCCTCGTCCAGGGTGGCGCGGCGGTAGTCGGTGCGGAGGTCGGCGATGCTCATGACGGCGGGGGAGACGGGAGGGATGGGACGCCCACGGCGCGAGGACGCGCGCGGGCTATCGCGGCGGGGGAAAGGCGGCCAGCAGCGTGGCGGCCAGCGCCTCCACCAGCTCGGGGGGGTGCGCCGCCGACAGCGACACGCGCAGGCGCGACGTCCCCGGCGGCACGGTGGGCGGGCGCACGCCGCTCACCAGGAAGCCGCTGCGGCGCAGCGTGGTGGACAGCTGCATCGTGCGCACGGGGTCGCCCACCAGCAGCGGCACGATGTGGCCGTCGTCGGGGCCCGCCACCACGTGGCCGCCGTGGGTCAGCCGCGCGCGCAGCTGCCGTGCGCGGGCGCGCACGGTGTCGCGCCGCCACCCTTCCACCTGCGCCAGCCGCAGCGCCTCCAGGGCGGCGGCCGCCCGCGCCGGCGGTGTGGCCGTGGTGAACACGAAGGTGCGCGCGGTGCTGGTGAGGTACTCCACCAGCGTGGCCGAGCCGGCCACGAAGCCGCCGGCGGTCCCCAGCGCCTTCCCCAGCGTCCCCGCCACCACGTCCACCTGTCCCTGCACGCCATGCTGCTGCGCGGCACCTCCGCCGGTGGGCCCCAGCACCCCCAGCGCATGGCTTTCGTCCACGTAGGTCCACGCATCGTGCGCGCGCGCCAGCGCCACCACCCGGTCCAGCGGCGGCGTGTCGCCGTCCATGGCATAGAGCCCCTCCAGCACGATCAGCGCGCGCCGATGGCGCCGGCGCTGCTCCTGCAGCCGCTGCGCCAGCGCCTCCAGGTTGCCGTGCGGCACCAGCGCCACGGTGGCATGCGACAGGCGGCAGCCGTCCAGCAGCGAGGCGTGCACCAGCGCGTCGCACAGCACCAGGTCGCCCGGCCCCACCAGCGCGGGGATGGCCCCCGCGTTGGCGAGATACCCCGACGGGAAGAGCAGCGCCTGCGCGGTCCCCGTCTGCTCGGCGATGGCGCGTTCCAGCGCGGCGTGCACCGGCTGGTGGCCGGCCCCCAGCCGCGTGGCGCCCACCCCCACCCCCTCGGCCTGCAGCACCGCCGACGCGGCGCGCGCCACGCGCGCGTCGGTGGCCAGCGCGAGGTAGTCGTTGGAGGCGAAGTCCCCCAGCCGCTCCCCCTGCACCTGCACGGTGCCGCCGCGCCGCTGCTGCACGGGGCGCAGCACGCGGCGCAACCCCGCGCTGTCCAGCAGCTGCAGCTCCTCGGCCAGCACGTCGTCCAGGCTCCCCGGGGGGAGCGGCGGCGCGCCCACGGTCAGCGCACCACCACGGTCAGGCGGCCGCTGCCGGCGTGCGCCGAGCAGACGCCGCCAAAGGTGCCGGGGGGGGCCACGTAATCGCGCACCTCGCCGGGGGCGACGGCGAAGAGCGCCAGCTGGTGCGGCACCGTGTCCTCGTTGGCCACGCGGATGGTGCGACGCCGGCCGCGCCCGCCCACCACGAGCGTATCCCCCAGCGGGCGCGTGATGCCGTAGCCGTTGGCCACCACCGCGCGCCCGCCGCGCAGCACGCGCAGCTCCGCATCGGGGCGCGGCCACAGCAGCCACACCAGCGCCACCGTCGCCAGCGTCACGCCGGCCAGCGACAGCGCGCGACGCTGCGGCGTCATGGCGCGCGCACCGGGAGGCGCACCGGCAGCGAATCGGCGGCGCCCGCGCCCCGCGTGAACTGCAGCACCACCGCCACGGTGTCCCCCTCGGCCACGGCGCGGCGCATCCCCACCAGCATCAGGTGCATGCCGCCAGGGGCCATGGCCAGCGTGGCGCCCGGGGCGATGGCCAGGTCGGCGTGCGGCATCATGTGCGCCACCCCGTCGTGGACCATGGTCTCATGCAGCTCCGCGGCGTCGGCGGCGGCGGTGGACACGCCGGTGATGGACACCGGGGTGGTGTCGCGGTTCTCCAGCACGAGGTACGCGCCGCCGGTGGCCCCGGAGTCGGCGGCGCGGGCCCAGCCGTCGCGCAGCAGCAGCCCGCGCGCGGGGGCGTCATCCGTGGCGTCGCCGGCACAGGCGGCAGCGAGGAGCACGGCGCCGAGGGTGACCGCGGGCACGCGGGTGGTCACAGCAGCTTCTCCAGGTCGGCGGCCAGCGCCTCCCAGCCGGTGCCAAAGGGGTACAGCGCCACCAGGCGCCCCTGGTCGTCCACCAGGAACAGCTGCGATGAATGGCTCACCAGGTACCCCGACGCGCCGGTGGTGGGCTCGGGGGTGGCGGTGGCGTCGAAGGCCCGCAGCATGCCGGCGGTGGTGGCACTGTCCCCCGAGACGCCGGTGAAGGCGGGAGAGAAGCGCGCCGCATAGGCGGCGGCCACCGCGGGGGTGTCGCGGGCCGGGTCCACCGACACGAACACGAAGCGCACGCGCGCCGCGGCGTCGCCCAGCTGGCGCTGCACGCGGCGCCAGTCGGCCAGCGTGGTGGGGCACACATCGGGGCAGTGCGTGTAGCCGAAGAACAGCACCAGCGGGCGCCCGGGCTCCGGGGCGGTGCTGAACGGCGTCCCGTCGGCCTGCGCAAAGGTGAAGGCGGGGACCGGGCGGGGCGGATCGATGGTCAGGCCGCGCCAGGGCGCGAGGGCGTCGCACCCGGTCAGCAGCAGCGCGGCCAGCAGGAGGGCGCCGCGCCTCACGCGGCGGTGCACTGGGCGCACTGCCCGTAGAGCACCACCTCGTGGCCGTCCAGGCGGAATCCCGCCGGGGTCAGGTTGTGCAGGTCGCCGGGGCAGCCGGGGATCTCGAACACGCGCGTGCAGGCGCGGCAGTGGAAGTGGTGGTGGTGCGCGGCGCCGGCGCGCTCGTAGCGCGGCGGCTCGCCGGGGAGCTCCACCGTCACCAGCCACCCGGTGTCCACCAGCGAATTGATGGTGCGGTACACCGTGGCGATCCCCAGTCCGGCCACATGCTGCCGCCCCGCGTCCAGCACCTCCTGCGGCCCCAGCGGGCGCGGGATCTCCTCGAACACCTGCCGGATGGCATCGCGCTGGCGGGTCTTGCGTTCCATGACCGAAAGATAACAGGAAAGCCGCTCGGCGAGGGCCGCGTGCTCCGGCGCGGCGGTGGCGACGCGCCACGGGGGACGGTTGATTACGCCCATGTCTTCCGCCCTGGCGGTCCCCACGACCCCGGCCCACGCCGGTGTGGCCCCCCTTGTGCCCCGCGGCGCCGTGCCGTGGGGGCGGTGGCTGGCGGTCTCGGCGGTGGCCGTGCTGGCCGCGCACCTGCTGGACGAATGGGCGTGGCGCGCGCTGCGCGACCCGCGGGTGTACGAGCGCGACTGGGGGCGGCTGCTGCGGATCCTGGGGTACCTCCCCACCTGGGGGATCGTGGCGCTGGCGCTGTGGCAGGGGGGCACCGACCGCGTGCGGGGCGCGCAGCGGGCGCGGCTGGTGCTGCTGGCGCCGCTGCTGGGTGGGGTGGTGGCCGAGGTGGCCAAGCTGCTGCTGCGGCGGCTGCGCCCCGACCCCGAACTGTTCGGGTACGCGTTCCGCGCCTTCGCTGACGGCCCCTGGTCCAATCGCGGGATGGGGCTCCCCAGCAGCCACATGCTGGTGGCGTTTGCCGGGGCATCGGCGCTGGCGGTGCTGTTTCCGCGGCTGCGGTGGCTGTGGTACGCCCTGGCGGCCGGGTGCGGGCTCACGCGGGTGCTGGCGGTGGGGCACTTCCTGAGCGACGTGGTCGTGGCGGGGTGCGTGGGGTGGGGGGTGGCGTGGTGGATGGCGTCACGCGGCGCCGATGGCGCAGGGGAGCGCGTCCCGTAGCGCGTCCCACCCATCGGCCAGGGAGGGGGTGGCCGGGAGTCGCCGCCGCTTGTGGCGGGGGAGGAGGGCCAGGGCCTGGAGACGATGGGCATGGCCCAGGGTGCGCAGCGCCCACCGCTCATAGTCGGCCAGCAGGGTGGCGACCCGTCGCAGTCCATCCCCAGCGGCCTGCTGTTCCAATGGCGCGCGGGGAACGTGCCGAGCGCCGAGCGCCGCCTTGGCACGCACCGGCAGCGCCAGCGGGGCCGTCAGCACCCGCGGACCGAAGGCATGGCGCTCCAGCACCACGCCAAGCGGGGGCGCACCAGAAGGGCTGCCCGTGGCACGTGAGGGGGCCGCGTCGCCCGGCGGGATCAGCCGTACGGGGCCCAAGTAGATGCCGTATCCCCAGCAGACGAGCCCCGTGCCGGGCGGGTCATTGAGCGGCAGCAGGTAGCCGCTGCTGCCGTGCCCCTCGGGGTGGCGGCCCCGTTGGAATCCGTAGCGGGCGAGCGCGTTCCCCTCGGGGTGCAGGCGATCCTGCCCCAGCATCCACAGCTGGAGGTCGAGGAGGGGATCCCCGAGGCGGTGGAGGGCGGGTGGGACGAGCGGGGGCGCAATCGTCATCAGAATTGATTATGTTCTATCAATAATGCGTGCGCCAGTAGGTCCCGCAGGAAGTCCCCACATCGCAGCGCTCGTCCCGCCCACCTCGTGACGCCCATGTTCCCTCGAAGCCGCGGCACGCCCACCCTTGCCATCGCCCTCCTCGCCGTCGCCTGCGCGCCTCCACCGCGCGCGGCGGCGCGCCCCACCCCCGCGCCTGCGGTACCCCCCGCCGCCTGCTTTCCCGTGGAGGCGCTTACCCCTGCCGACCGGCGGGTCGCCGAGCAGCTGTTGCTCCACCTTGGCGATGGCGAGGCGCTCTACACGCTGGCGGGGGGGATCAAGCCGCTGTCCAGTGACGTGGCCGACCTGCAACTGCGGGTGGCGCCCACCGTGGACACCGTGGCGCTGGCCCGCCTCGACCAGCTGCGCCGCGTGACCGCCGCGCTGCACTGCGGCGAGATCGGGGCGTTCGTCCAGCTGTTCGCCGCACCGCAGCGGCGCGCCGACAGCACCCTCGTGCGCAGCAGCGCGGTGGTGCTGTACCACCGCCGGTCGCTCCGCGCGCTCGTGGAGCGGCAGGCCCCGTTCTTCGCCGCCCTCGGCGTCACCCCCGCGGCCGACCCGCGCGACCTGGTGGAGGCGGTGGAGCACGCCGAGCGCGCGCCCCGCTGGCGCGGCTACGGCCACCTCTTCGGCTATCCCGACGACGCGGTGGACTTCTTCGTGCGCGCCGGGCTCGAGGGGGATCGCACGGGGCAGCTGGTGCCGCGCGACTTCCGACGCATCGAGACGGTGCGGAAGTACCCGGAAGGGCGCGACGGTCCCGCCGTGCTGTCGGCCTTCGTGTACGCCGTCCCCAAGGGCGCGCCCGAGGGGGAGGGCGACCGCCGCCTGCGCACCGCCGCCGCGCCGGCCTACGCCCGCTACGTGCGCGAGCGCGCCCGCTTCGTCACGGCCGACTCGACGGGGGCGGTGGCCCTCTGGCGCGCGTGGCTGGCCCCTCTCGCCCCGTGAGCACCGAGCGGGCGACCCCACCGGCGACCGTCGACCGCCGACTCCCCGTGACCGTGCTGTCCGGCTTCCTGGGCGCGGGGAAGACCACCCTGCTCAACCACATCCTCGCCAACCGCGAGGGGCTCCGGGTGGCGGTCATCGTCAACGACATGAGCGAGGTCAACATCGACGCGCAGCTCGTGCGGGGCGGCACCGCCGCGCTCTCCCGCACCGAGGAGCGGCTGGTGGAGATGACCAACGGCTGCATCTGCTGCACCCTGCGCGAGGACCTGCTGCAGGAGGTGGCGGCGCTCGCCGCCGAGGGGCGCTTCGAGTACCTGCTGGTGGAGTCCACGGGGATCGGCGAGCCGCTCCCCGTGGCCGCCACCATCACCTTCGAGACCGAGGAGGGGACGTCGCTGTCGCAGCTGGCGCGGCTGGACACGATGGCCACGGTGGTGGATGCGGAGCGGTTCCGGCGCGACCTCGGGACGCTGGACGACCTGCGCGCGCGGCAGCTGGCGCTGGGGGAGGAGGACGAGCGGACGGTCCCCGACCTGCTGGTGGACCAGGTGGAGTTTGCCGACGTCCTGGTGGTCAACAAGGCGGACCGGGTGACGGCCGCCGAGCTGGGGGAGCTGCAGGCGCTGCTGCGTCACCTGAACCCGGACGCCCGGCAGGTGGTGACGACGCGCGGGGTGGTCCCGCTGGCCGAGTTGTTGGGGACGGGGCGTTTCGATTTCGCGCGCGCCGAGGCGGCGCCGGGGTGGCAGAAGGAGCTCGCCGGGGAGCACATCCCCGAGACGGAGGAGTATGGCATCGGCAGCTTCGTGTACCGCGCGCGCCGTCCGTTTCATCCGGAACGGCTATGGGCGTGCGTGGGGGAGGGGCTGCCGGGGGTGCTGCGTGCCAAGGGGTTCTTCTGGCTGGCCACCCGTCCGCGGCTGATGGTGTCCTGGTCGCAGGCGGGGGAGCACCTGGAGGTGCAACCGGCCGGCGTGTGGTATGCGGCCCAGCCGGAGTCGGACTGGGAGGCCGACGACGAACTGCGGGCGGAGCTGGAGGCGCTGTGGCACCCCGAGGTGGGGGACCGCCGCCAGGAAATCGCCATCATCGGGCAGCGGCTGGACCGGGAGGGGCTCACGGCGCGACTGGACGCCGCGCTGCTCACCTCGGCGGAGATGGCGGGTGGCGCTGCCGCCTGGCAGGGCTATGTCGACCCGTTTCCGGCGTGGACCGTGGAGGCGGTCACCGAGGGGTGAACGGCGGAGGCGGTGCGGTCTCGCTTGATTGCCTTGTGGGGGCGGGTGATCTTGCGGTGATGCCGAAGCCCCGCGTCGTGCGCGACGCCACGCCATGATCCCCCACGGCCTGCTGCTGGCCAGCATCGGCGCCCTGGCGGCCGGTCCCCTGCTGGCGGGCCCGGTGCGGCGCTCGGACGCCCTGCAGCGGTTCCTGGACGGCTTCATCTTGGTGAGCATTGGCGGGATCGTGCTGCTGGCTGTGGGGCCGCACGCCATCGAGTACCGGTCGCCGCTGGTGGCGCTGGCGCTGGCCGCCGGGTACCTG
>JBEIJM010000136.1:0-9341 GCA_040380205.1 Gemmatimonadaceae bacterium | reverse complement strand
GCACCACCTGCTGCGCCGGCACCGCCGCCGCCCGCGCCGCCGGCACCCGCACCGCCGCCCGCGTGTCCTGGCCCGCGTTCCCCTGGGCCCACCCCGGCGCCGCACAGGCCGCCAACGCGACCCCCGCCAACGCCGCCCGCCCCGCCGTCCCGTTGCGCATCATCGCAGCCGCCCTCGCGGTCAGGCGTTCACCGACAGCGCGAAGGGCGCCACGCTGTCGCCAAACGACGGCGCGTCGATCCCCATCTTGTGCATCAGCGCCAGGAACACATCGGCCATCGGCGTCCCGTCGGGCGCCTTGAGGTGAGCGTTCCCCGGCAGCATCCCGTTGGCCCCGCCCATCAGGATCAGCGGGCACCGGCGATGGTTGTGCACGTTCCCGTCCGCCATCGGCGAGCCGTACACGATCAGCGTGCTGTCCAGCAGCGACCCCGCGCCGTCCTGCGTCTCCTGCAGCCGCTTGAGGAAGTACGGCATCATCCCCACGTGGTACTTGTTGATCAGGTTGAAGTCCAGGATCGCCGACTCCCGCCCGCCATGGTGCGACGCCGGGTGGAACCCCTTGTTCGTCCCGCTCTCGGGGAAGGTGCGGCTGGACGCGTCGCGCCCGGTCTTGAAGGAGAACACCCGCGTCATGTCCGACTGGAACGCCAGCACCTGGATGTCGAACATCAGCCGCATGTGCTCGGCGAAGTCGTCCGGCACCCCGGCCGGCGCCTCGGGGAGCGCCCGCTCCTCGCCGCTGGTGTTCTTCGACTCCACCGCCTGGATGCGCCGCTCCAGCTCCCGCACGTTCTCCAGGTACTGGTCCACGCGCCGCCGGTCCTCGGGGCCCAGCTGCCGCGACAGCCCCCGCATCTCCGACACCACCCAGTCCAGGATGGAGCCGTTGTCCTTGCGACGCGCCGCGCGGTCGGCGTTGTTGGACCCCGCCCCGAACAGCAGCTCGAACGCCGTGCGCGGGTTGCGGATCATCGGCAGCGGCTCGCTGGGCGACGCCCAGCTGATCGTGTCGGTGTAGGCGCAGGCGTAGTTGTAGTAGCACCCGCCGGCCTGGTCCAGGTTCTCGATGCACAGCTGCATCGACGGCAGCGGCGTGTCCCCCGCCAGCTTCCGCGCCACCACCTGGTCCCACGACGTTCCCACGAACAGGTCGCTCCCCTGCGTCTGCTTGGGGTGCGCCTGCGTCAGGAACACCGCCGACGAGCGGAAGTGGTCGCCGCCGATCTCCGGCGCCTCGAACGCCTCCGCCATCCGCACGTCGGTGTTGCTCACGATGGTCAGGTACTTCCGCCACGGCTCCAGGTCGATCAGCGCCCCCTCGGGGTTGAGCGTGAAGTCACGCCCCACGCCGGCCGGCGCCCACAGGTGCTTGCTGGCGCCCCACGCGCTGCTCCCGGCCGCGCCGTGCACCGACTCGATCGCCACCACCCGCGTGTGCCCCGTGGCCTTGGGCACCCCGCGCGAGAGCCGCCCGAACACGCGCCCCGCGGGCTCCATCGCGTCCAGGTACGGCAGCGCGATCGCCGCGCTGAGCCCGCGCAGGAACGTGCGGCGCGGCAGGGTGCTGTGGGTGAGGATCTGCATCAGGACCTCGGGGTGATGGTCGAACGGTGAGGGCGGAAAGAGACGACGGGACGGAACACGGGAACGACGACGCGGGGGCCTAGTGGCTCGCCCCGTCCGCCGCCACCGGCTCGGCGCGGGCGGTGCGGAACGCCTTGCTGTTCACCACCCCCAGCACGTACGCCGAGAAGCGGTGGTTCTGCGCGGCGGCGGCGCGGGTGATCGCGCGCACCGTGGGCTGGTCATGGTCCTCCACGCGCCGCCCCAGCGCGTAGGTCATCAGGTTGTCGGTGAACGAGCGCAGCAGCGGGATCGGCTTGGAGGTGAGCGCCTTGGTGAGTTCGCCGGGGGTGGACACCTTGGTGCCGTCCCACAGCTGCCCGCGCGTGTCCAGCTGCGCCCCGTTCTCGCGGTAGCGGTAGCGCCCCGTCACGTCGAAGGCGTCCAGCGCCAGCCCCAGCGGGTCGATGTACTGGTGGCAGCTCTTGCAGGTGGCGTTGCTGCGGTGCATCTCCATGCGCTCGCGCGTGGTCAGCTGCCGCCCCTCCTTCGCCCCCTCCGTCTGCTCCAGGTCCGGCACGTTGGGCGGCGGCGGCGGCGGGGGCGTCCCCAGCAGCACCTCCATGATCCACTTGCCGCGCAGCACCGGCGAGGTGCGGTTCCCCAGCGACGTCTGCACCAGGATGCTCCCCTGCCCCAGCACCCCGCGGCGCACGGCGTCGGGGTAGGCCACCGGGCGGAAGTGCTCCCCCGACACCCCGGGGATGCCGTAGTGCTTCGCGAGCTTCTCGTTCACGAAGGTGCTGTCGGCGATGAACGCCCACAGCACGCTCCGGTCCTTGCGCACCAGGTCCTCGAAGAACAGCTCCGTCTCCCGCTGCATGGCCGTGGCCAGCGACTGGTCGAAGTCGGGGAAGAGGAACGCGTCGGGGTGCACCTTCTCCAGGTCCTGCAGCCGCAGCCACTGGGCCGCAAAGCGCGTGGCCAGCGCCTCCGCCTTGGGGTCCTTCAGCATCCGCCGCACCTCGGCGGCGTACACGGCGGGCTGCGAGAGCTGCCGCGTGCGCGCCAGCGTGAGCAGCCGCTGGTCGGGGATGGTGCTCCACAGGAAGAACGACAGCCGCGACGCCAGCGCCAGGTCGTCCAGCGCGTAGTCGGTGCCGGCGGCCACCTGCGCCGGCGCCCGCTCGAAGCGGAACACGAAGTGCGGCGACGCCAGCACCGCCTGCACCCCCATGCGCACCCCGGCCTCGAACGCCTCCACCCCCGTGGCCGACGACGCGCCGCGGTCGTAGAAGCGCAGCAGCGCCGCGCGGTCGGTGGGCGTCAGCGGCCGCCGGTACGCGCGTGTGGCCAACCCCGTCAGGATCTGCTCGGCGCAGGCGCGCTGCACCGCCGCCGCGGCCGACGCCGCCGGCTTGCAGCGGAACAGCGCCCGCCGCGCCGGGGAGTCGTCGGAGATCCCCGTCACCTTGTCGGGGCCCAGGATCATCACTTCCATGAGCGGCGGCGGCTCGGTGGTCCCCGCCGCCCCGGTCCCGGAGCTGGCGCGCGACCAGTCATGCGGCTTGATGAGGTCCTCGTAGGGCCCCTCCGCCGTGCGCACGAACGCCACCGACACCGAGCGCTGCCCCGCCTTGAGCTTGATGGGCGCCGAGTTGAAGTAGTCGGCCCCGGAGGGTGCGTCGGCCGACTCGCCGTTGCGCGCCAGCCCGCGGTCGTAGTGCAGCAGCGCCACCCGCTCGCCGTCCACGGAGACGTCGATGTCCTCCGTCCAGCGCCCCACCCCGCCGCCCACGTTCAGCTTGAACACGTACTCGCCGTCGGCGGGGAAGCTGTGCGTGAACGCCATCCCGCCGCGCGTGCCGTACGGCGTGCCGGGGACGCGGTCCCACGGGTGCTGCGACTGGAAGGGGGAGGTCTTGTACTGCGCCTGCACCACGCCGGTGGTGCGGTCGCCCACCGCCATGCGGCTGACGGCCGCGGCGGCGTTGAGGTACCCCTCCAGCAGCGTGGGCGAGAGCGCCTGCACGTCGGAGACGTTGTCGAAGTTGGCGCTCTTGGTGTCCAGCGGCAGCCAGTCGCCGGCGTTGACCGAAAGCCCCAGCAGGTCGCGCACCACGCGCTCGTACTCCGCGCGGTTGAGCCGCTGGAAGGTGCGCCGCCCCGGGTTCACCGGCGCCGCGTTGTCCACCACCGACTCCAGCGTCTCCACCAGCGCCAGCAGCGTGTCCCCCTTGGGCCGGCGCGACCCCGGCGGCGGCATCATGTCGGTGCGCAGCTTGCGGATCATCTTCTCGGTGACCGCCGCGTCGGTGGCGGCCCCCTCCACCGTGTAGCCGCGCAGGTCCAGGTTGCCGCGCTTGCTGGTGGGGTTGTGGCACTGCCCGCAGTAGCGCTGCACCGTCTCGGTGAGCGCCCCCACGGTCACGCCGCGCGCCACCACGGTGGCGGGGGTGACGGCGGGCGCACCGGCGCGCATGGGGCGCAGCACCGGGTGCATGGCGGGGAGCGCCGCGGGGCGCGCCGCCGGCCGCGGGGCGGGTGGGGGTGTCACGGCACCGGCGGGCGGCGCGAATGCCGCCACCGCCAGCGTGGACACGACCTGAACCACCGTGAGCAAGTCCGTCATCCCACAACTCCTGTGTGTCGGCAGCCTTTGCTTCGGCAACGTCCCGGTAGGAAGGAGGCCGGGACGCCAAGGGGCGCCGCGTCCGGGAGGGGGCGCGACGCCGATGCGGCGGGGAACTGGATCTCAGGAACCTACAGCAATTTCTACGGAAGAGGGAGAAAAAACGTTGGGGGGGAAGGTGTTGGGTGCCTGTGGGCGGGGACGAACCGTCATTTCGGCGCCACCATCAGGGCAGTCACCCGCCCAGTTGTTCCAGCAACCGGAAATGCACCGGCGTCGGCACCCCATGGCGAGCCCCCAGCCGCACCACCGCCCCCGTCTGGCTGTCCAACTCCGACGGGCGCCCCGCCAGCAGGTCCCGCGCCATCGAGGTGAAGCCGTCGGCCGGCAGCGCGTCGTAGCGCTTCCACACCCGCGCCACCGCGTCGGCCGGCCACGTCACCCCGGCCGCCGCCCCCACCGCCACCACCTCCGCCAGACAGGCGTCCACCTGCGCGCGCCACGCCGCATCGGTGCGCACCACGCCAAAGGGGGACGCCGACGCCGCGCACACCGCCCCGATGGGCTCGATGAACAGGAACTTCTCCCACAGCGCCACCGCCATGTCCGCCGGCTGCACCGCATGCAGCCCCGCGCGCGTCAGCCACGCCGCCAGCCGCTCCCGCTGGGCCAGCGCCGGCGCATCGCCGGGCGCCCCCGCCCGCGGGCCGAACTCCAGCAGCGGCGTCACGGCGGTGTGCCGCGCCTCACCCGGGCCCAGCGGCTCGGCGATCACCCGCGCCAGCCCCTCCAGCACGGCCCCGGCCCCCAGCGCGTCGGCCAGCCACGCGCTGGCCTCCACCCCGTTCTGCGTGGGGACCACCGCGGTGTGCGCCCCCACCAGCGGGCGCAGCGTGGGCGCCACCGCCGCCACCTGCCCCGCCTTCACGCACACCAGCACCAGGTCCACCACCCCCACCTGCGAGGGGTTGTCGGTCACCTGCACCGCCGGCCCCACGGTCCACCCGTCGGCCGCGGCAGGCACCGCCCCCGCCGGCGGCAGCCACACGTGCCCCTCAATGCTGGTGAGCCGCACCCCCGCGGCGCGCACCGCCGCCACCCGCTCGGGGCGCACCACGAAGTGCACCGCCGCCCCCGCCACAGCCAAACGGGCGCCGAAGGTGATCCCCACGGCGCCCGCCCCCACCACCGCCACGCGCCACGGCGCGGCGGTGGCGTGTCCCACCTGGGTCACGGCTTGCCCAGCGTGAACCCCGCGATGTGCGCATCGGTGTTGTGCCCGAAGCGGAAGCCCACCATGCCGTCGGTGGTCTTGAGCTTGCCGGCGCCGATCACCGCGCTCTTGGGGTAGGTGGCCACCGTGGTGCCGTTGATCATGCACATCACCTGGTCCCCCTTCACCGCCATCGCCACCTCCTGCGACACCGGCTTCCCCTTGGCCTCGGCCTTGTGCACCGCGGCGTTGGTCTCCCCCATGCGGCCGTTCAGCTGGAACGGCGCCGGCCCGAAGCCGCGCACGATGAACCGCCCGTCGCCGTAGGCCGCGCAGTACAGGTACGACGCGTTGTCGGTCCCCAGGTCGTTCCCGGCCATCACGATGCCGTACGGGTGCGGATGGCTGTTGAGCTTGGCGTACTCCCGCTCGGAGAAGGTGGCCTTCACCACATAGTCGCCCTTCCCCACCAGCTTCGGGTTCCAGTAGGTGATCGCCGGGCCGGTGGTGACATGCATCCCGGGCCCCATGGTGACCAGCTTGGCGCTGTCCACCGTGAGTCCGGCCGCGGCCTCCTTGGCGTCCACCTTCCCCATCCATCCCGGGGCCTGGATCCCGCCCCCCTTCACGGCAATCGACTGGTCCTGCGCCTGCGCAACGAGCGGGGCCATCACGATCGCAGCGGCGATCGCCCGGAACATGGTGCGGGTCATCTGGCGGTCCTCAGGAGGTGGGAGTGTCGGCGGCCGCGCGTGCGCCGCCCTCGGCCGACGGCGCCGGCAGCTGCGGAATCCCCGCGCCGGCGCCCGCGTGAAGCAACCCGGCGGACGCGTACACCGCAAGCTTGTCGCGCGTGTCGATGATGTCGAGGTTGCGCATCGTCAGCTGCCCGATGCGGTCCAGCGGCGAGAAGTACTCCTGCCCCTTCTCCATCGTCAGCCGCTCGGGCTTGTAGGTGAGGTTGGGGCTCTCGGTGTTCAGCAGGCTGTAGTCGTTCCCGCGGCGCAGCTCCAGCGTGACCTCGCCGGTGACCGCGCGCGCCACCCACCGCTGCGCCGACTCGCGCAGCATGAGCGCCTGCGGGTCCAGCCACCGCCCCTGGTACAGCAGCCGCCCCAGCTTCTTGCCGTTGAGCCGGTACTGCTCGATGGTGTCCTCGTTGTGGATCCCCGTCACCAGCCGCTCGTAGGCGATGTACAGCAGCGCCAGCCCGGGCGCCTCGTAGATCCCGCGGCTCTTGGCCTCGATGATGCGGTTCTCGATCTGGTCGCTCATCCCCAGCCCGTGCCGCCCGCCGATGGCGTTGGCCTCGGTGAACAGCGCCAGCGCGCTCTCGAAGGTGCGACCGTTGAGCGCCACCGGCATCCCCTCCTCGAAGCGGACGGAGACCGTCTCCTTCGCGATGGCGCAGTCGTCGCGCCAGAAGGGGACGCCCATGATGGGGTGCACGATGTGCATCCCCTTGTCCAGGAACTCCAGGTCCTTGGCCTCGTGCGTGGCCCCCAGGATGTTGGAGTCGGTGGAGTACGCCTTCTCCACGGACATCTTGTACGCGAAGCCCTGCGCGATGAGGTACTCCGCCATCTCCGTGCGCCCGCCCAGCTCGTCGATGAAGCGCTGGTCCAGCCACGGCTTGTACACCTTGAGCGCGGGGTTGGTGAGCAGCCCGTAGCGGTAGAACCGCTCGATGTCGTTCCCCTTGAAGGTGCTCCCGTCCCCCCAAATGTGGACGTCGTCCTCGCGCATCGCCGCCACCAGCATGGTGCCGGTGACCGCGCGCCCCAGCGGGGTGGTATTGAAGTACGTCTGCCCCGCGGTGGTGATGTGGAACGCCCCGCACTGCAGCGCCGCCAGCCCCTCAGCCACCAGCTGCGCGCGGCACTCGATCAGCCGCGCCTTCTCGGCGCCGTACTCCAGCGCCTTGCGCGGGATGGCCTCGTAATCGGCCTCGTCCGGCTGCCCCAGGTTGGCGGTGTAGGCGAAGGGCACGGCCCCCCGGGCGCGCATCCAGTGGAGCGCCGCGCTGGTGTCGAGGCCGCCGGAAAAGGCGATGCCGACGTGCTCGCCGGCAGGGAGGGACTGGAGGATCGTGGGCAACGGAGGGAGGGGCTGGAGTGAACCGGGAAAAATAACCAGTCCCGGGGGCCCGCCCCACCGGGGTGACCTGCCCGCCGCTACCCCCGCCGCGCCAGGATCGCCTCCAGGACCTCGATGTCCGCCAGGTCCTGGCTCCTGCCCGTACGCTTTGACTCGATCAACAGCGCCAAGGCCACGGTGGGCACCGCAACGCCGTCCAGCTCGAACACGGCAACCTGCTGCGCGGCCTGCGCCCATGTGACATTCCACGCGCGCGTCAGCACATCGACGTTGGGGGTGTCCCCGATCATGGTGACACCGCGTCCAAGCAGCGCTTCGGGGGTGAGTTCGGAAGCCACCCCGAACGGCAGGGCCGAAAGCGCCTCGAGCACCCGCTCCGCATTGTCGGCCGTCGGCTCAATCAGGATGTCGATGTCGCGGGTGGTTCGCGATGATCCCCACAGCTGGGCGGCACTCCCGCCCACCACGAGATAGTGCGCGTTCGCGGCGTTCAGCAGGGCACACACCCGCGCCACCCGCGACAGCCCCGGTGGGGTCACGGACCCTGCCGCAGCCGGCGCCATGCGGCAAACTCCTCGTAGCTCCCGAACCACCGGGGTTCCTCGATCCCGCCCCCCGGGCGCCCGATTGCCGCCACCGCGTCTGCCGCCTCTTCCGCCTCGCGCACCCGCTCCGCCGCCGTCATGGACAGGTCACGGTCCACCTGGATGAGGCGTGAGGCCCCCAGCCCCGGGTGGTCACCCCTCGCCACCGGCTGAGCCGCGGCCCCGGCCCCCGCCTCCACCTCGGCCGCGTAGCGCCGGATCGCCTCCGCCACGATCCAGCTACGCGACCGGTCTTGCTGGGCTGCCAACCGGTCCGCCGCCGCGAGGTCCTTGGAGGGGAGCGTGATCGAAATGCGCGCGAATGGCATCGTCATACTGAATCATACTCAATATCACCGCCAGGAGTCAGCAAAGGTCCGCCCCGCGTGCGATCATCGGGGGTGCGTTGACCACCCCCTCCCCCGCCCCCCATGCGACGCCCCGCCCGCCTCCTCGCCCACGCCCTCGCCACCCTAGCGCTCCCCGCGGCCGCCCACGCCCAGACGCCGGCGCTCAGCCTCTGGAAGGGGGGCCAGGCGGCCTACGGCATCTTCGTCCCCTCCGAGGCGCCGCGCGGGCAGCCGGCCCGCCACACCGAGGCGGGGGCCCGCGCCCTTAGGGCCAGCACCCAGCTGGACTACCTCTTCCTCAACCTCGAGGGCGCCTACGACGCCGAGGCCGTGCGCGCCACCGTGGCCGGGGTGGCGGGGGGCGCGCGACGCCCCACGCTGCTGGTGCGCATCCCCACCATCGAGGCCGCCGGCGCCGACTCCACCCGCGCCCGCGTGAAGCAGGTGCTGGCGCTGGGCGCCGACGGCGTGGTCATCCCGCACGTGCGCAGCGCGCAGGAGGCCCGGCTGGCGGTGTCGTTCTTTGCCGACGCCGGCGCCCGGGTCTGGTCCCCCGCCACCCCCGGCGGGACGGTGGTGGCCATGCTCATGATCGAGGACCGCGGCGCCGTGGCCGAGCTGGAGGCTATCGCCGCCGTGCCGGGGTACAGCCTCC
This sequence comes from Gemmatimonadaceae bacterium, assembly GCA_040380205.1. Lineage (GTDB taxonomy): Bacteria > Gemmatimonadota > Gemmatimonadetes > Gemmatimonadales > Gemmatimonadaceae > Gemmatimonas. Next base: position 244 of record JBEIJM010000136.1, on the reverse strand, counting down.
TCTCCTGCGGCATCGGCTCCCTCACCCGCGACATGGGGGGCGACGCCCCCGGCGCCGAAGCCGCCTGCCAGCGCGTGCGCGACGCCGGAGAGGCACGCGGCATGCCCAGCATGATGACCGTCAACCCCGCCACCATCGGCGACCGGATCGCCCGCGGCTACCGCGGCCTGCTGTTCGCGGGGAGCGTGGAGCAGGCCGAGTCCGTCATTCGCGGGGTGCGGGGGCGGTAGGGGGAACGGGAGGG
>JBEIJM010000135.1:0-9501 GCA_040380205.1 Gemmatimonadaceae bacterium | reverse complement strand
GCGCGCCGCCGAGGCGGTGGTGCGCGCGTCGGGCGGGCGGGTGGCCGACGCGGCCGGCGCCGAGCGGTATCTGGGGCTGCTGCTGGAGGTGGACGCCGGGCTGCGCACCGACCACGAGGTGCCGGGGGTGCTGCGGGCGCTGGACGCGCGCTACGTGCCGCCAGCGCCCGGCGGCGACCTGCTGCGCACGCCGGCGGTGCTCCCCACGGGGCGCAACCTGTACGGGTTCGACCCGTACCGCGTCCCCAGCGCGGCGGCGCTGCTGGAGGGGCGGCAGCGCGCCGACCACCTGCTGCAGCGGCACCTGGCCGACGGGGGCGCGTTCCCCGAGTCGGTGGCCGTGGTGCTCTGGGGCACCGACAACATGAAGAGCGAGGGGACCCCGCTGGCGCAGGTGCTGGCGCTGATGGGGGTGGCCCCGCGCTTCGACGCGGTGGGGCGCCTGGCCGGGGCGCGGCTGGTGCCGCTGGCGCAGCTGGGGCGGCCGCGCGTGGATGTGGTGGTGACGCTGTCGGGGATCTTCCGCGACCTGCTGCCGCTGCAGGTGCGCCTGTTGGCGGAGGCGGCGCTGCTGTGCGCGCAGGCCGACGAGGACCCGGCGCACAACTTCGTGCGCAAGCACGCGCTGGCGACCATGCAGGAGACCGGGTGTGACCTGGCCACTGCGGCGCTGCGCGTGTTCAGCAACGCCGACGGCGCGTACGGCTCCAACGTGAACCTCCTCATCGAGACGGGGCGCTGGCAGTCGGAGGACGAGCTGGCCGACCTGTTCGTGCAGCGGAAGGGGTTCGCCTACGGCACCGACGGGCGGCCGCGCAGCCAGCCGGCGCTGATGAAGCGGGCGCTGGGCCAGGCGGCACTGTCGTTCCAGGGGCTCGATTCGGTGGACCTGGGGGCCACGGACATCGACCAGTACGTGGAGTCGCTGGGCGGGGTCACGCGCGTGATCGCGCAGCAGCGGGGCGGGGAGGCGCCCGCCGTGTACGTGGGCGACTACACGGGCGCGCGCGGCAAGGTGCGCACGCTGGGGGAGCAGGTCGAGCTGGAGTCGCGCGCCAAGCTGCTCAACCCGCGGTGGTACGACGCCCAGCTGGGGTACGGCTACGAGGGGGTGCGGAACATCGCCGGGCACATGACGGCCACCCTGGGGTGGTCGGCTACCGGAGGAAAGGGGGCGGTGCCGGGGTGGGTGTACACCGAGGCGGCGCGGACCTTCGTGCTGGACGAGGCGATGCGGGAACGGCTGGCGCAGCTCAACCCCGACGCGGCGCTGGGGGTGGCGCAACGGCTGCTGGAGGCGACGGACCGGGGCTTCTGGGCGCCTGACGAGGACACGCTGGCGGCGCTGCGCGAGGCCGCGGGCGCGCTGGAAGACCGGTTGGAAGGGATCCCCGCCGGGCGCTGACGCCCGGCGGCACGCACACTCATTGAGGGAAACGCCGATGACCGCAACGCGACTGCCGATCCTGGACGCCTATGGCGATGGGGACGGGAGCGTGCAGGTGCACCAGGACGAGGCGCAGCGGATCGACGGGGCGCTGGTGATCGCCGTCTACGGCAAGGGGGGCATCGGGAAGAGCACCACCAGCTCCAACCTCTCCGCGGCGTTCTCCAAGCTGGGGAAGCGCGTGCTGCAGATCGGCTGCGACCCCAAGCACGACTCCACCTTCACGCTGACCAAGCGGATGGTGCCCACCGTGATCGACGTGCTCGAGTCGGTGGACTTCCACGCCGAGGAGCTGCGCCCCGAGGACTTCATGTTCCCGGGGTACAACGGGGTGCAGTGCATCGAGGCCGGGGGGCCACCCGCGGGGACGGGGTGCGGCGGCTACGTCACCGGGCAGACGGTCAAGCTGCTCAAGGAGCACCACCTGCTCGAGGACACCGACGTGGTGATCTTCGACGTGCTGGGGGACGTGGTGTGCGGCGGGTTCGCGGCGCCGCTGCAGCACGCGCACTACTGCCTGATCGTCACGGCCAACGACTTCGACTCGATCTTCGCGATGAACCGGATCATCGCGGCCATCCAGGCCAAGTCGCGCAACTACAAGGTGCGCCTGGGCGGGGTGGTGGCCAACCGGTCGCGCGAGACCAACGAGATCGACCGCTTCAACGCGGCCGTGGGGCTCAAGACCATGGCGCACTTCCGCGACGTCGATGCCATCCGCCGCAGCCGCCTCAAGAAGTGCACGGTGTTCGAGATGCCGGATGAGCCGGAGGTGCTGGCCGTGCAGCAGGAATACCTGGCGCTGGCGCGCCGCATGCTGGACGAGGTGGAGCCGCTCCCGGCCCACCCGCTCAAGGATCGCGAGATCTTCGACCTGCTGGGATTCGACTGATGACCCCTCCCTCCGTGTCGGCCCCCGGGCCCGCGCCCTACCTGGCGCGGCGCGCCTGGGTGGGCGAGTACTTCGACCGCACGGCCGCGGCCGCGTGGCAGGCGCTCACCTCCGATGCGCCGGTCTCGCGCGTGCGCGAGTCGGTGCGTGCCGGGCGCGACCGCATGCGCGCGACCCTGCTGGGGTGGCTCCCCCCCGACCTGTCGGGGCGCCGCATCCTCGACGCGGGGTGTGGCACCGGGCAGCTGGCGGTGGAGCTGGCGCTGCGCGGGGCGGAGGTGGTCGCGGTGGACCTCTCCCCCACGCTGGTGGCGCACGCACGCGCCCGCGCCGAGGCGGCGGGGGTGGCGGTGGCGTTCCACGCCGGCGACATGCTGGACCCGGCGCTGGGCACCTTCGACGCGCTGGTGGCCATGGATTCCCTCATCCACTACGAGCTGGCCGACACGCTGCACGCCCTCACGGCGCTGGCGCCGCGGGTGCGCGAGCAGATGCTGGTGACCCTGGTGCCGCGCACGCCGCTGCTGGTGGCGATGCGGGCGGTGGGGCGCCTGTTCCCGCGGCAGGACCGGGCGCCGGCGGTGGTCCCGGTGGCGGAGGGGGCGTTCCGCCGGGCGCTGCTGGACACGCCGTCGCTTGACCGCTGGGGGATGGTGGCCACCCGCACCATCCACGCGGGGTTCTATCGCAGCACCGCCGTGGCGCTGCGCCACGGCTCCTTCCGCCATGCCCCCGCCGACGGGCGCACGGCGGATGTCCGTTCCGCGTCCGTTCCCGGAGAGCCCGCATGGCGGTGACCGCCTGGAGTGTCCTCGCTGTTGGCGCCGCCGTCCTCGGCGGCTGGTACGTGGCCCGCCGTCGCACCGTGGTGCCGTGCACCATCGACCTGGAGGCCACGCACGACCACTTCCACGCCCACGTCGACCTGCAGGGGGTGACGGTCGACCCGGGGGACGAGGTGCTGGTGCACGACGCCCCCAGCCGCATCCCCTTCGGCACGGTGCGCACGATCGAGTCGCGCGCCACGGTGCAGCGCGCGAGCTGGCTGCGGCGGCAGGTGGTGCGCCTCACCGGCGGGACGGAACTGGACGAACTCTACGACGTTGGCTTTGAAGGCTGAGGAACCCATGTACGCGACCACCACCGACCTCCCCGTCCGCCCCGCCCCCAACGAGACCACGCGCGCGGCGCAGCAGGACGCGATGCTCAATCCGCGGTTCTACACCACGGACTTCGCGGCGCTGGATGCGCTCCAGGTCACCCCGGAGAACCGCCGGATGTGGGACGAGATCCTGGCGGAGTTCCGGCGCGACCCCAACAAGGACCACTTCAAGCGGAACGCCGAGTTCGACGCCGACTTCTCGGGGATGGACCCGGAGCTGCGCGAGCAGTTCATCGAGTTCCTGGTCTCGTCGGTGACGGCCGAGTTCAGCGGCTGCATCCTGTACGCCGAGGTGAAGAAGCGGATCCGCAACCCCGACGTCCGCGAGCTGTTCGGGTTCATGAGCCGCGACGAGGGGCGCCACGCCGGCTTCATCAACCATACGCTCAACGACTTCAACGTCGCCGTCGACCTGAGCTTCCTCACGCGGGCCAAGAAGTACACGTACTTCCAGCCCAAGTTCATCTACTACGCCACCTACCTGTCGGAGAAGATCGGGTACGCGCGCTACGTCACCATCTTCCGCAACTTCGAGAAGAACCCGGACAAGCGCTTCCACCCGATCTTCAAGTGGTTCGAGAACTGGTGTCTGGACGAGTTCCGCCACGGGGAGGCGTTCGCGGTGCTGATGCGCTCCAACCCCGAGCTGCTGGAGGGGCGCAACCGGTACTGGATCCGCTTCTTCCTGCTGGCGGTGTTCTGCACCATGTACGTGCGCGACCACGCCCGGCGCCCGTTCTTCGAGGCGATGGGGATCGACGTGGACGACTACGACCGGCGCGTCATCGCGCTCACCAACCTGATCAGCCGGCAGGTGTTCCCGGACACCGTGGACACCGACAACCCGGCGTTCTGGTCGCTGCTCGACCGCATGTGGCGCACCACCGATGCCATGCGGAAGGCGGAGGCGTCGGGCGGCGTGCTGGGCGGGGTCAAGGTGGCCTTGCTCAAGGCCGCCAACGTGGTCACCTTCGCGCGGCTCTTCCTCATGCGCCCCGTCACGCAGGCGCTCCCCGCCGACGTGCGCGTCCAGCCGGTCTGGTAGCCATGGCTCCCGGTTCCCCCTCGGCGGCGGTGGTGCGCGCGTGGACCCGGCTGGGGCCGCGCTTCCTGCCGTTCGCCGACGTGGCCTCGGCGGAGGTCCCGCTGTCGCGGCTGCTCCGGCTGGCGCTGTTCCAGCTGTCGGTGGGGATGGTGCAGACGCTGTTCGTCGGGACCCTCAACCGGGTCATGATCCTCGAGCTCAAGGTCCCCGCCTCGCTCGTGGCGCTCATGCTGGCCATTCCGCTGCTGGCCGCCCCCTTCCGGGCCCTGGTGGGCTTCCGGTCGGACACCCACCGGAGCATCCTGGGGTGGCGGCGCGTCCCGTATCTGTGGCTGGGCACGCAGTTGCAATTCAGCGGGCTGGCCATCATGCCCTTCGCGCTGCTGGTGCTCTCCGAGGCGCCGGTGCGCGGCGGCGCCGCCCTCGGCTACGGCGCCACCGCGTTGGCGTTCCTGCTGGCCGGGGCGGGGGCCCACGTCACCCAGACCGCCGGGCTGGCGCTGGCCACCGATGTCGTGCCGGAGGACAAGCGCCCGCGCGTGATCGCGCTCATGTACCTCATGATGCTGCTGGGGACGCTGGTGAGCGCGGTCATCCTGGAGGGATTGCTGCGCGATTTCACGCCCATGCGCCTCATCCAGGTGATCCAGGGGACCGCCCTGTTCACGGTGGTGTGCAACGCCGTCTCGCTGTGGAAGCAGGAGGCGCGCGTGCGCGGCGTGGTGGAGTACGCCAAGGGCGAGCTGAGGCCGCGCTTCCGCGATGCGTGGCGCACCTTTGCCGCGGGCGGTCAGGCGGTGCGGCTGCTCGTGGCCTCAGGGCTGGGATTCTTCGCCTTCAACCTGCAGGACGTGCTGCTCGAGCCCTACGGCGGCGAGATCCTGCGGCTCAGCGTCTCCGCCACCACGCAGCTGACGGCGGTGATGGCCACGGGGGCGGTGGCGGCGTTCGCCCTCACCGCCTGGCTGCTGCGGCGCACGGGGGATCCCATCCGGCTCGCGGCTGTCGGGGCGCTGGCGGGGATCGTGGGCTTCGCCGCCATTCTCTTTGCCAGCGCGATGCAGGCGCCGTGGCTGTTCCGCGGCGGCGTGCTGCTCATCGGCTTTGGCGAGGGGTTCTTCGGGGTGGGCACCCTCTCCGCGGCCATGCGCCTGCGCGACGCCTCGCAGCACGGCATCGCGCTGGGGGCGTGGGGGGCGGTGTTCGCCACGGCCGAGGGGCTGTCGTTCGCCCTCAGCGGCGTGCTCAAGGACTGGCTGTCCCACCTGGTGGGGCAGGGGGCGTTGGGGCCGGGGCTCAGCCACCCGGTCGTGCCGTATGCGGTGGTGTACCAGCTGGAGATTCTCGCGCTGTTTGCGACGCTGGCGGCGTTGGGGCCGCTCGTCGCGCGGCGGTGGCGCGCCAACGGGGGGGAGCGGGAACCCGCTCCCGCCTTCGGACTCGCCGACCTGCCGGCCTGACCCTCACCCTGTCCACGGGAGCGGCACATGGAGCAGTACATCGACGGGGCGCAGATCGCGCTGTACGCGTTCTGGCTCTTTTTCGCGGGGCTCATCATCTACCTCCGTCGCGAGGACAAGCGGGAAGGCTACCCGCTGGAATCCCCGCAGGGACCGCGGGAAGGGTGGCCGCCGGTGCCTGACAAGAAGACCTACATCCATCGCACGCATGACGGGGAGGGGACGCACTGATGTCCGAGCTCAAGGCGGTGCCGGTTGACGGCTACAACGGGTCCCCGCTGGTCCCCACCGGCAACCCGATGGTGGACGGCGTGGGGCCGGGGGCGTGGGCCGACCGCGCCGACGTCCCCGACCTCACTTTCCATGGTACGAACAAGATCGTGCCGATGCGGGTGGACCCCACCTTCTCGGTGGCCAAGGGCGATCCCGACCCGCGCGGCCTCCCCGTGATCGCCGCCGACAAGCAGGAGGCGGGGCGCGTGGTGGAGTTGTGGGTCAACCGCTCCGAACCGGCGGTGACGTACTACGAGGTGCAGCTCACCGGCGGCGAGCGCCGCGTGCTGCTCCCCGCCGCGCTGGTGCAGTGGCCCAACTTCGGGCTGTGGGGGAACGACCGTCTCCTGGTGAAGGCCATCACCGCGGCCCAGTTCGCGCACGTGCCGGCCACCAAGCGGGACGACCAGATCACCCTGCTGGAAGAGGACAAGATCTGCGCCTACTACGCCGGCGGGCACCTGTACGCCACGCCGGAGCGGTCGGAACCGCTCATATGAGCGGGGCGCGGGCGGACACGCCGCGGTATATCCGCGGCGTGCCGCACCCGCTGCCGGAGGGGGAGTCGCTCCTGTGGGAGGGGGCCCCCGACGCGCGGGCTGTGGCCACGCATGTGTTTCACTGGCGCCCGCTGGTTGGCTACTTCGGCGTGGTGCTGCTGCTGTGGATGGTGGCCGCCGAGGCGCCGGTCGGCTCCCCCGCGTTCCGCGCCGGGCTGCTGCCGCGGTTGGCCTTGGCCGTGGTGGCCGTGGCGGTCGCCGTCGGCACCGCCGCCGCGGTGGCGCGCACCACCTGGTACGCCATCACCACCCATCGGATCGTGCTGCGCATCGGGATGGTGCTCCCCATGACCATCAACCTCCCCTTCACGCTGCTGCAGTCGGCCGATGTGGGGGTGTTCCGCGACGGCACTGGCCAGCTCCGGCTGGTGCTTGCCCGTCCGCACCGGCTGGCGTACATCGCCCTGTGGCCCCACTGCCGTCCCTTCGTGCTGGGGCACCCTGAGCCGCTGCTGCGTGGCCTTGCCGATCCCCGCAAGGTGGGGGCGATCCTGGCACGCGCCGTGGCCGCGCGCACCGAGGAGGGCGCAGTGCAGGTGGCCACGCGGTCACCGGCGCCCACGCGCGAGGGCGCCACGTCGCTCCCGCAACCGGCGGGCGTCTGACATGAGCGCGTCCATCCGATTCGAGCCGGAACCCGGGGCGCGCGAAGGGGACCCGGGGATCACGGTGCCCACGCCGGCGCTCGTCATGGCCGCCATGCTGCTGGTGACGGTGCTGGCCCTCGCGGTGGCCGCCCGCTTCTTCAACACGGGCGCGTTTCGCGAAGCGCCGGCGGCGGTGGCGGTGGAGCGGGCGTTGCACTTTGCCGACGCGCCCGATGGCGGCATCACGGTGACCGATGGGAGCACCGGCGCGCTGGCGGCGTCACTTCCCCCCGGCACCAACGGCTTCCTGCGCGGCGCGCTGCGCACGCTGTCGCGGGCGCGCCGCATGGCGGGGCTCGGGGCCGAAGCCCCCTTCCGCCTGGTGCGCCATGTCGACGGCCGCCTGGTGCTGCTGGATCCCGCCACCAACCAGAAGGTCACCATCAGCAGCTTCGGTCCCACGCAGGTGGCCGCCTTCGATCAGCTGCTCCCGCCGGCGGCGGTCTCCCCGCCCGCCCCACCGCACTGAGCCGCCCGCGCGCGCGTGATGGGCGCGGAGGCGATTGCGGCTGTCAGGGCTGCCGCGTGCCGCGCCCCGGGATGGCCACGGTGCAGGCCACATCCTCGCCCGTGCGCAGCCGGCGATAGAACACCAGGTTGACGGTCAGCGCCAGGTCGCCGGACGGCTCGAAGCGGCCGGTCAGGCGGGTGGTCAGCGCGGTGCTGCTTCGCGCCTGGTCGGGCACGATGCGGAAGGTCGAGGCGAAGTAGCCGTCGGCGTCCACGGTGCTGGGGAAGGTGTCGCCGCCGGCAAACGCCACCACCAGCGTGTCCGCCCCGGGCTCGTGCCGCACCTCGGCACGCTCCGCATCCCCATCCCCGCGCCGCCACGCCTCGGCACACGCCGGCGAACCCTCCACCTGCGGCGCCGCAAACCGGAGCGTGTAGCGCCCCGCAACGCCGCGGGCGCGCGGACCGGACTCCCTGGACGGCACGGCGGCGACCGCCTTGGGGGCTCGGCCGGGGCGCGTGGGGGATGACGGCGCGACCGGTCCCGTACTGGCCGCCCGAAAGCGCACCGTGCTGCCAAACTCGGTGATGACGTAGTCCACTTTGCCACTTACGCTCTCTTTTTCTTTCCTTGAGTGTTAGATATATAGAGTTCATTATCGTACTTTTTGATCGCTTTGTCAAGTGCTTCCTGTATGTTGACTAATCTTTGTCTATAGTTTCCACGAATGTGGATATTTTCTTTTTTGTTAAGTAGACTGTTGATCAAATGTTCAATCTGAAACGGCACTTCGTTTGTCATCGTTTTCTTCCTCATAAAATTTCTGTAAGCCTTCCTTTGTCTGCTTACGCTTTACTTTCTTTTCTTCTTCTCTCTTCTCAAACTTTGCCATAAAGTCATTTATGTTATCATACATTTGAGTTGGCATCAAGTGGTTATCATCATTATCTACAAGGAATCCAGAGTTGCCTTGATTGACAATGCTTTCCTGATAATTCTTATATATGATATATCTGTTCTTCTCTTCTTTGCCAATCCGTCTAAGGAAAGCATAATAGATGATCTGCGTGAAATACGCAAATGGATTCTGCCCTATTTCTGGATTGTAATCTTTGAAATACATAATACAATTTTCAATGCCATCGGATATCATCTCATCACGGTAAGAATAGTTAATGAAGCGTGGCATTGTGGAAAGTTTCTTTGCAATTTTGAAAATACATTCACCAATATATTCTGGTAAACGAGGATCTTGTTTACCTTCATCTCTTGCTTTTTGTATACTTTCCCTATACTTTAGAATCTCTTCGTAGAACTTTTTATTGTCTACATAGTGTACTGTAACTTTTTTCATTCGAACTCACTTTTCTATTGACAAATGCTTGACAGCATGGTATAAAGGCTATGTCAGCCATCATATGAATAACTTATATGGTAGTGAGAGACTTAAGCTTCTTAATCTGTTTATCAATCTGTTCCTTACGATTAGGCCATTTGATCATAGGCTTATCAGGATCTTTAGCTAGATTTTCTAATAGAGGCATAAAGATTTTACTAAGAGCAG
>JBEIJM010000134.1:0-9550 GCA_040380205.1 Gemmatimonadaceae bacterium | reverse complement strand
GGGGCAAAGCGGAAGGCGCGCTTGCCGGTGGCGGCGTCCTCCTCCATGAGCTCGGTGCCCGTGATGTCGCTGGGCATGAGGTCGGGGGTGAACTGCACGCGCGAGAACTCGAGGGCGAGCGCCTCGGCGACGGTCTGCACGAGGAGCGTCTTGGCCAGCCCCGGGGCGCCGATGAGGACCACGTGGCCCCCGGCGAGGAGGGCGGTGACGAGGTCGTTGACGACGGTGGCCTGCCCGACGATGCGCTGGGCGATGGAGGCCGAGAGGGCGCGCCGGGCGTGGGCGAGCTCCTCAAGGAGGGCCAGGTCGTTGGAGTCGGGGGAGGCGGTCACGGCGGGGCGGAAGGGCCCCCCGGGCCGCGGCGTCGCGCGCTAGCGGAGGGCGAAACGAGTGGTGGTGCGCACCGGATGGTTGTCGCTGCGCAGCTCGGCCACCACAACATACTCGCCCGGGGCCGCGGCCGCCCACGCCTGGGTGAACACCACCGAGTCGCGCGCTTCCACGAGGCGGTTGCGCATCCCCGGGGTGAAGAGGCGCCCGGCGCTCCAGCGCCAGAGGGGGCGCCCGTCGGGGCTCTGGACGATGAAGTCGTGGGTGTGCCCGGAGGCGAAGTCGAGCTCGACGCGGCGGTCGGACTCGTTGGCCACGGCGAGGGCAAAGCGGACGCGGCCGTCGGTGGTGTCCACGGCGAGGTGGGCGACGAGGCCGCGGTCGGCTCGGGTCTTGGGGCGCGCCTGGCTGGCGGCGCGGGGCGGATGCTGACGGCATCCGATCATCAACGCGACAGTTGTGACAGCCAGGAGGAGGGCGCGCGTCATCGTCGAGCCGCAGGGAAAACGGGTGGTCCCGCACATGGGAGCGGACGAGCCGTGTTTTCCACACCGCTCGACCGGACTCAGGCCACCTTAGGGACAGAATGTCCGACTGTCAAGAGTGTGTTGGGATGCTAAGTGCTGTTCGTTACGGGGGATGGCCAGATTGAGATAAGGCGGCTCCTGAAGGGGGGCGGCGACTGTGACATGTGGTGGGCGCGGTCGTGCGGGTGGTGCGCGGGGACGTTGCCGGTTGGGTGACGGGTGGGCGGTGGTTTGGGGGGGACGGAGGGGGCCGGCTGGGGGGTCGGGTTCGCTTGCGAAAAATTTCACAAGCGCCTAGGATTCGCCCCAATGGACGAGTCCGCGCCTCCCCGTCACGCGGAGCATTCGCCCCGCTCGGGGCAGGCTCCCCGCGGCCGGCCGCAGCCGGAGCCGTCGCCGTGGCGGTTGGTGGGGTTGGGGGGGCAGTTCCTCGTGGCGCTCCTGGCGGGCGTGTTCGGGGGCTCGTGGCTCGACCGGCGGTTCGGGGTGGAGCCGTGGGGGATGTTGGGCGGGCTGCTGGTTGCCGGGCTCGTGTTCGCGCGCCTCGTCCGTCCCTTTCTCCGGGATGAGACGGGGGGAAATCCACCGTCCTCACCGCCAGCTGCCGGGCCATGACCGCCGACGCCTCCGATTCCGCCAATCTGCCGCGGCTGCTGCGCGCGGTGGCGCTCTTCGGGGTGGCGCAGGCGCTGCTGGTGGCGGCGGCGGCGTGGGGGCTCCAGCGGTTCGTCTGGACCGACTGGGCCGGTGGGTCGGCGGTGCGGGCCAGCGCGTGGCTCGCGGTGGTGGTGCAGTGCTTCACCTTTGCCATTGCGCGCCTGGTGGCGCGCCGGCAGGTCATCGCCGGGTGGGGGGTGGGGGTGCTGCTGCGGTTCGCGGTGGTGGCGGCGTGGGCGCTGGTGGGGGCTTCGGCCCTCGGGCTCCCGGGCGCCCCGGCGCTGTTGTCGCTGGTGCTGTTCCTGTTCCTGTCCACGCTGCTCGAGCCGCTGTTCCTGCAACTCTGATCCGGACGCCGTTGATGCTCCGCACGCTGTCCTGCGCCCTGTTCCTGGCCCTCGCGCCGCTCGCGCCCCTGTCGCCGCTTGCGGCGCAGGAGCCCGCCGCCGCGTCCCATGACGCCGCCCCGGCGGCGTCCCACGAGGGAACCGCGCAGCACGCGGCCCCCGCCGAGGGGCCCGTGGACATCATCACGCCGCACATCACCGATGGGCGCCACCTCGAGATCCCGTGGCCCAACAGCCACCTGGCCCGCGAGATCGAGCTGCCCCAGTGGGCGCCGGTGCACATCGGCGGGCTCACGCTGGACCTCTCCCCCACCAAGCACGTGGTGTTCATGCTGCTGGCCGCCAGCACCGCGGTGCTGGTGCTGGTCACCGCGGGGAACGCCAGCCGCCGGCAGCACGCCACGGCGGGGCACACCAAGGGATTCGCGGGCGCCATCGAGGCGATGGCGCTCTACCTGCGCAACGAGGTGGTGCTCCCCAACGTGGGGCACCACGGGGAGAAGTTCGTCCCCTTCGGCCTCACCCTGTTCTTCTTCATCCTCTGCTGCAACCTGTGGGGGCTCATCCCCTACGGCGCCACCGCCACCGGCAACATCTCGGTGACGGCCACGCTGGCCATCATCACCTTCTTCGTGGTGGAGATCGCCGGCATCCGCGCCAACGGGCTGGGCTACCTGTCCACGCTGTTCTACTGGAACAAGGAGCTGCCGTTCCCCATGCGCGTCATCATGTTCTTCGTGATGAGCCCCGTGGAAATGGTCGGCAAGCTCACCAAGCCGTTTGCGCTGGCCATCCGTCTGTTCGCCAACATGACGGCGGGGCACATCGTGCTGCTGGCCATCCTGGGGCTCATCTTCAGCTTCGAGAGCTGGGCGATCGCCGGCGCGCCGGTGCTCATGGCCACCGCCATCAGCATCCTCGAGCTGTTCGTCTCGTTCCTGCAGGCGTTCATCTTCACCCTCCTGGCGAGCGTCTTCATCGGGCAGATCCGCGAGGCGCACCACTAGGAGGACCGGACCGGCGCCCGGGACTCCCGGCGGGCGCCGGACCGTAGCCGGTCGGACGACTGGCGAAGCCCGTTGGCCCTAGCGGCCGGTGACGGGCGGCGCGCCTCCGCTGGAGGGCGCAGGGAGCGGGCACTCACGACTATCTCACACAGGGGACACGATGGAAATCATGGGGCTTCTGCAGGCGGCCACGGCCGCGGCGTCGGATTCGCGCGGGCTGGCGATGATCGGCGCGGGCATCGCGGCGGGCGGCGCGGTGATCGGCGCGGGCATCGGCATCGGCCAGATCGGCGGCTCGGCGGTGGAGGGGATGGCGCGCCAGCCCGAGGCGGCCGGCAAGATCCAGACGGCGGCGCTCATCCTGGCGGCCCTCGTCGAGGGCGCCGCGCTGTTCGGCGTCGTGATCGGCTTCCAGATCCAGGGCAAGATCACGTTCTGAGGCATCCGGGCCGTCCGGCTCCCGGCGCTCCGCCGGGAGCCGGCGTCCCCCGGTCTTTTCTTTCCTTTCCCGATCCTCCCATGCGCGCTCCCGTCGCCCGCCTTGGCGCTTCCGTCACCCTGCTGCTCCTCACTGCCGCCCCGGCGTTCGCGTCGGAGGCCGAGGGGGGGCCGGTGAACCTGCTCGAGCCGAAGGCCGGGCTGATGTTCTGGACGCTGGTGATCTTCGCCGGCCTCCTCTTCGTGCTCTCCAAGTTCGCCTTCAAGCCGCTCTTCGCCGCCGTCGAGGCGCGCGAGCAGGCGCTGGAGGCCGCCATCGCCGGGGCGCAGGCCGACCGGGCCGCGGCTGCCGAGGCGCTGGCGCAGGTGAAGGCGCAGCTGGAGGGGGCGCGCAGCGAGGCGCAGGCGATCGTCGCCGAGTCGCGGGCCACCGCCGAGAAGGTGCGCAACGACCTGCTGGCGCAGGCCAAGCAGCAGCAGGAGGAGATGATCGAGGGCGCGCGCCGCGTCATCGACGGGGAGCGCGCCGCCGCGGTGGCCGCGCTGCGTCGTGAGGCGGTGGAGCTGGCCATCGCCGGCGCCTCCCGCGTGATCGAGCAGAACCTCGACAGCGAGGGGAACCGCCGCCTCGTCGACACCTTCCTCGCGTCGCTCGACGGCGCGCCGGGCGCCCGCTGATGGCCGGCGCGCAGGGCGCGACCATCGCCCGCAACTACGCCGAGGCGCTCCTGGAGCTGGCCACGCAGGCCGGGGCGCCGCGCGAGTGGGCCGGCCTGATGCGGCAGGTCGCCGACGCCGTCGCCGGCGACCTCACCCTGTCGCGCTTCCTCGAGTCGCCCCGCATCGCGGCGGCCGACAAGAACGCCGTGCTGGAGAAGGCCTTCGGCGCGCGCGTGCCGCGGCTGTTCCTGCGCTTCCTGCAGCAGCTGGTGCGCAACCGCCGCCAGGGGTTCATCGGCCAGGTGGCCGCGGAGTTCGAGACGCTGCTGGATGCGTCGCAGGGGATCGTCCACGCCAGCGTGACCGTGGCGCGCCCCACCGAGGGCGCCGAGCGCGAGGCCATCGCGGCGCGCCTCTCGCAGCTGGTGGGGAAGACCGTCGTCCCGCACCTCGCCGTCGACCCGGCCATCCTGGGCGGCGTGGTGGTGCGCATCGGCGACACGGTCATGGACGGGTCGGTGCGCCGCAAGCTGTCCAGGCTGCGGCGCCGGATGTCGGCGGGCGCGCGCTGACGCCCCGGCGCCGGCTCCTCCCCCTCCTTCTGGCGGCCGCCGCCCCGGCGGCGGCCCAACAGGGCGTCCTTCCCAACCAGGGGAAGGACGCCCTGCGCGTTCCCGCCGCACCCACCACCACCCCGCCGTCCGGGGACACGCTGGGCTACTGGCAGCAGCGCGCCGATTACACCATCGTGGCGCGCCTCGACGAGCGGCGCGGCGTGGCCGTGGCGCGCGGCACCCTGCGCTACGTCAACGCCAGCCCCGACACGCTGCGCGAGCTGTGGGTGCACCAGCACCTCAACGCCTTCCGCCCCGGATCGCGCTGGGCCGAGACCGACGAGCGCGAGGGGCGCCTGCGCTTCCAGGAGCTCCGGGAGCCGGACTACGGCTACGAGCGGTTCACCGCCCCGCCGGCGGTCAACGGACGCGCACTCGCCGTGAGCTATCCGCTGGCCCCCGACAGCACCGTGGCGCGTCTGGCGCTGCGCGCGCCGCTGCGCCCCGGCGACTCGGTGCTGGTGACCTTCGCCTGGGAAGCGCGCCCCAGCACCCTCCCCAGGCGGCAGGGGCGCCGCGGCCGCAGCTTCGACTTCGCGCAGTGGTATCCCAAGGTGGCGCTGTACGACCGCACGGGATGGCGCCCCAATGCCCTCGTTCCCGCCGGGGAGTTTGCCGGCGAGTTTGGCACCTTCGACGTGACGCTCGTGCTCCCCGACGACCAGGTGGTGGGTGCCACCGGCGTCCCCGTGGCCGGTGACCCGGGGTGGGCGCGGGTGCGCGCCCCCGGCAGCGAGCCCCCTCGCCTGGCCGGCCGCGCCTACGGCGCGCTCCCGCCCGCCCCGTCGGCCGATGTGCCCCGGGGCCACCGCGCGGTGCGCTTCCACGCGCGGCAGGTGCACCACTTCGCCTGGAGCGTCTCCCCGGGCTTCGTCTACGAGGGCACCACCTGGGTGCGCCCCGCCGCGCGCCGCTGGCGCTTCCCGGTGTGGGACACGGTGTCGGTGCACGTGCTGTACCGCGGCGACGCGGAAGCGGACTGCGCCGCCGCCGGCGCCGTGGGCCCCGCCGCCCAGGGGTGCGTGGATGAGGCGCGCACGCAGTGGCGGCAGGCGCAGGCGCTGGGGCACGCGCGCACCGCGCTCGACTGGCTGGAGGCGCTCTACGGCGACTATCCGTGGCCGCAGCTCACCGTGGTCAAGCGGCTGGACGGCGGGGGGACCGAGTTCCCCATGTTCATCGGCAACGGGTCCGCCTCGGTGGGGCTCATGGTCCACGAGCTGGGGCACCTGTACACCTACGGCGTGCTGGCCAACACCGAGTGGCAGGACGCGTGGATGGACGAGGGGCTCACCACCTACCAGGAGCTGCTCCAGCAGGGGGATGCGCGCGTGCTGCTGGCGGCCCGCCTGACCATGGCGGGCGACCGCGACCCGGCCGCGCCGCGCGACCCGGCGTTGCGCGCGCTGCGCGCTCGGCTGGACGCCGCCACCGCCGACCTGGCGGCCGAGGTGCGCGACGGCAGCGCCGAGCCCGTGGGCACGCGCGCCGACCTCTTCCGCGACTTCCCCGCCTACAACCGCGCCGTGTACGACCGCGCCGCCTCGCTCTACCAGGCGCTGCACGACGTGATGGGGGAGGAGCGGTTCCAGCAGTTCCTTCGCGACTACTACGCCACCTGGCAGTTCCGGCATGTGGACCGGTGGGCCATGCAACGGGTGGCCGAGGGGGCGCACGGCGCCCCGCTGGACTGGTTCTTCGACCAGTGGGTGACCCGGGTGGGCGTCATCGACTACGCGCTGCGCGCGCCCCGGGTGCGGCGCGAGGTGGGGCCCGACGGCGCCCCCGCGTGGGTGGTCACCGCCACCCTCGTGCGCGAGGGGGGGTACCGGCACCCCATGCCGCTGGGGGTGCGTACCCGCAGCGGGTGGACCGTGGTGCGCGCCGATCCGGCGCAGGATGTGCAAGAGGTGCGAGTGCGCACCGCCGAGCCCCCCGACGCGCTCTGGCTGGACCCCTACGGGGCCACGGACGCCCCGTCGGCGCGCTATTATCGGTTCACGCTGTCCGCGCCCCTTCGCTGACCGCCGGCGGGGTCCCCCCGTCCATTCCCCGTTCCCGTGCTGCCGCCCCTGCCATGAGTGGTCGCGTTCCCGTCCGTCACGTCCCCAAGCCCTGGGGACACGAAACCATCTGGGCCCACACCGACCGCTACGTGGGGAAGATCCTGCACGTGAAGGCCGGCCACGCGCTGTCAGTGCAATACCACGAGCGCAAGGACGAGACCGTGCACCTGCTCACGGGCGAGCTCCGCTACTGGGTGCAGCTCCCCGGCGAGACGGAGCTGCGCGACCAGCGGCTGGTGGCCGGGGAGTCGTTCCGGATCACGCCGGGCACCGTGCACTACATGGAGGCGGTCTCCGACTGCGACATCCTGGAGGCCAGCACCCCCGAGCTGGACGACGTCGTCCGCCTGCAGGACCGCTACGGGCGCCAGGGGACCAGCGCGCCGTGACCGCTTCGCCGAGGACGCCATGAAGGTCATCATCCCGCTGGCCGGCAAGGGGACGCGGCTGCGCCCCCACACGCACCTGGTCCCCAAGCCGCTGCTGCCGGTGGCCGGGCGCCCCGTGATGGACTACGTGATGGACGACGTGGCCCGCCTGGGGACGGTGGAGCAGGTGGTGTACATCACGGGGCACCTCAAGGAGAAGGTGGAGGCGCACGCGCGCGCGGCGTATCCCTTCCCCTCGGTGTTCATCGAGCAGGCGGTGCAGGACGGCACCGCCGGCGCCGTGGCGCTGGCGCGGCCGTTCATCGACCAGCCGGTGCTCATCATCTTCGTGGACACCATCTTCGACGCCGACCTGTCGCTGGTGGCCGACACCGACGCCGACGGGATCATCTGGGTGAAGGAGGTGGAGGACTACCAGCGCTTCGGCGTGGTGGTGGCCGACGAGGACGGGCACATGACGCGCATCGTGGAGAAGCCCAGCGAGCCGGTGTCGCGCCGCGCCAACATCGGGCTGTACTACATCCGCAACTGGCGGCTCCTCTCCGAAGCCATCGACCACGTGCTGGCACAGCCCCCGCACAAGGGGGAGTGGTACCTCACCGACGCCTTCCAGTACATGATCGACCACGGCGCGAAGATCCGCGTGGCCGACGTGGCGGGGTGGCACGACGCCGGGCAGCTGGGGACGCTCCTGGAGACCAACCGCGTGATGCTGGAGCGCGGGCGTGCGCGGCGCCCCGACGCGCTGGGGCCTGGGGCCACCGTCATCGAGCCGGTGCGCATCGAGGACGGGTGCACCATCGAGCACAGCACGGTGGGCCCCAACGTGACGCTGGGCGCCGGCAGCGTGGTGCGCCACAGCACGCTGGCGCACAGCATCGTGGGGGCGCACGCGCGCCTGGAGCACGCCGCGCTGCACGACAGCTTCCTGGGGGACCATGTCACCGTGCGCCACGCGCGCGGGGCGATGTCCCTGGGAGACCACGCCGAATGCCGGGGAGACGCATGAGCAGCAGCGAGCACGACGCAGGACATCACGCGGGCCACGACGCGGGGCACGACACCCCGCGCGCGGGCGGGCTTTCCCGGCGCGCGCTGCTGGGCGGGGCGGCGGCGCTGGCGGCCGGCGCGTCGCTGGGGGCTCCGGCGCGGCTGCTGGCCAGCACCGCCGACTGGCGCGCCGACCTGGCGCCGCCGGCGCCCGCCGGTAACGGCCGCATGCTGGGCGTCCCCTTCGCCAAGCACGACACGGTGCGCATCGCCATCGTGGGCACCGGGCTGCGCGGGCGCTCCATGCTGAACGAGTGGCTGGCGGTGGAGGGGGTGCGCATCACCGCCCTCTGCGACGTGGTCCCCGAGAAGGCCCAGCGCGCCGCGGCGATGGTCGTCAAGGCGGGGCAGCCGGCGCCCACGCTGTACACCGGCGGCGAGCGCGACTTCGAGCGGCTGGTGCGGCAGGAGGACGTGGACTTCGTGTACACCGCCACCCCGTGGCGCTGGCACACCCCGGTCATGCTGGCCGCGCTGCGCGCGGGGAAGCACTGCGGCAGCGAGGTCCCCATCGCCCTCACGGTGGACGAGTGCTGGGAGCTGGTGGACACCTCCGAGCAGGCGCAGCGCCACTGCCTGCTCATGGAGAACTGCTGCTACGGGGAAAGCGAGCTGACGGTGCTGCGCATGGTGCGCGAGGGGGTGTTCGGCACGCTGCTGCACGCGGAGGCGGCGTACCTGCACGACCTGCGCGCGATCCTCTTCGAGAACCGCGACGAGGGGCTGTGGCGGCGCGAGCCGCACACCCAGCTGGACACCAACCTGTATCCCACCCACGGGCTGGGGCCGGTGGCGCAGTACCTGGGGATCCACCGCGGCGACCGCTTCGACTACCTGGTGAGCATGTCCTCCCCCGAGGCCGGGCTCACCGAGTGGCGCGAGCGGACGGAGCCCAAGGACAGCCCCAAGTGGAACGAGCGGTACGTGGCCGGTGACATGAGCAGCACGCTCATCAAGACCGCGCGCGGCCGCACGATCCTGCTGCAGCACGACGTGGCCAACCCGCGCCCCTACTCGCGCCTCAACAACCTGCAGGGGTCGAAGGCGGTGTTCAACGACTACCCCGCGCGCCTCTACATCGATGGCGCCAAGGGGGGGGAGCGTTGGACGCCGCTGGCGGAGTTCCGCGCGCAGTACCAGCACCCGCTCTGGCGCGCGCTCGGCGACCGCGCCCGCTCGGCGGGGCACGGCGGGATGGACTTCCTCATGGCCTACCGGCTGGTGCAGTGCATGCGCGAGGGGACGCCCCCCGACTTCGACGTGTACGACGCGGCCGCGTGGAGCGTGCCGTACGCGCTGTGCGCGCAGTCGGTGCGCAAGGGGAGCGCGCCGGTGAAGTTCCCCGACTTCACCCGCGGGGCGTGGCGCACCGCCACCGCGCCGTCGGGCCCCGCCACGGGGTGAGCCCGCCGGCGCCGCTCCGCACGGCGGCGATCCTGGCGCGCGGGCTGGGGACGCGGATGCG
>JBEIJM010000133.1:0-9576 GCA_040380205.1 Gemmatimonadaceae bacterium | reverse complement strand
GTGCGCGACACGCTGGCGGCGCGCCATGCGGAGGCCGACGCGCAGGCGCGCCAGGCCGCCGCCGGCGCGCGCGTGGGGCACCTCCAGCAGTTCGGCGTGGTGGTGCACGCGCTGGAGACCCGCGTGGACGTCGCGGATGACGCCGTGGCCGCCGCCGAGCAGGCGGTGGCCGAGGCGCGCGCCACGCTGGAGGAGAAGGCGCGCGACCGGCAGGTGCTGGACCGGCTCAAGGTGCGCCACGCCGAGGCGTGGCGCGCGGAGGAGGCGCGGCGCGACCGCGAGCTGATGGACGACATCGCGCTCGCTCGCCACGCCCGCAAGACCACCCCCGGCGGGAAGGGGGCCGCATCCGCGGCGTCCCCCCGCCCCGACTCCCCCCCCGCATGAAGCAGCTCATCCTCCCCATCGTCATCGGCCTCCTGGCCGGGCTGGGCGGCGGCTCCGGCTACGCGTACATGAAGGCGTCCGCGAAGTTCGTCGCCGACTCCACCAAGTACGCCGAGAAGGCCGCGGCCGACTCCGCCGCCCGCGACTCCGTCGTGAAGGATTCGCTGGCGCGCCTCGCGCCGCCGGCGCCGCACGACGACGCCCTCACCAACCCGCTCACCCCGGCCGACTCCATCCGCGCGCGGCTGGCCGCGCGCGAGGCGCTGCAGGGCGCCGGGGCGCCGCAGGTGACGCCGTCCACGGCCAAGCACGGCGACGCCACCAAGCCCCCGGTGGCCGGCGGCCACGACGAGCATGCCCCGGCCCCGGCCGCCAAGGGTGCCGCGCCGGCGCCCGCCGCCCCCAAGGCCGCCCCCACCACCCCTGAGACCGTGGTGGCGGTGCAGGGCGCGCGGGAAGAGGCGCTGCTGGACCCCATCCCCGAACAGCGGCTGGCCAAGATCTTCGCGGCCATGCCCGCCAAGGAAGCCGCCAAGGTGCTCGACCAGATGTCCGACAAGGACGTCCGCGCCATCCTCGGCATGATGAACGACCGCCAGGCCGCGGCCATCCTCCCCCTGCTCCCCCCCGGTCGCGCCGCGACCATCACCCGCGGCGCCGCCAAGGCCCCCGAGAAGACCCCATGAGCCAACTCCTGGCAATGCTGGGCGCGATGACGCGCCCCGCGACCCCCGCGTTCTCGCGCGACACGGCCCGCCTGGGCGTGGCCGACCGTCCCGTGCGGACGGGCGCCGCGAACGGCACCCCGGACGCGACCGGCCGTGAGGTCCCCCCCGAGTTCGCCGCCATGCTGACGATGCTGGCCGGCGGCCCGTCGATGCTGCGCACCGACCTGGTCCCCAAGCTCCCCGCAGACGAGGTGGCACTGGTGGACCGCCTGATCGAGGGGCAGCTGGACGCGGCGCCGGCCGGCGGACTCGCCGCGGGTGGCGCGGGCACCGCGGGCGGTGCCACCCAGGCCCCCGACCACGCTGGCGAGTCGATGGACTACGCGCTGCGCACGCTGCTGGGCGCGATGGCCGCGGCCGCCGCCCCCGACCAGCGGATCCCCAACAATCCGACCCTGAGCGCGGAGGCCCGCCAGGCCTTCGCGGAGACCGGGCCGCTCGCCCCCGTGCTCCCGACCGACCGCCCCGACGAACTGCTCGTGCGGCAGGACGGTCCGCCCTGGGGGTATCAGATCGTCACGTTCGCCGGCGCCCAGGAGGTGGCCACCGACCTGCGCAACCTGTTCCAGCGCCTGCAGGAGCTGCGCCCGGAAACGCTGGCGGTGTTGCAGAAGGCCCTCGCGCCGCAGGGCACCCCGCCGGGGGCGCTGGAGCGCCTGTTCGAGGGGGTGGCCAAGGGCGCGCGGCTGGACACCGCGGTGGGAGCCCGGCAGGCCGCTGCCGGCACCCGTGCCGTGGGCCAGCAGCTCATGGAGGCGGTCCGGGCGTCGTTGACGCCGGTGCAGCCGACCCCCGAGCCCAACGACCGCACCGACACCGCGGTCTCGCGGCACACGCTGGCCGCGCAGGCGCGTGCCCTGCAGCTGGCCGGGATGGATACGCCCGCCCGCCAGGGGCTGCAGGCGCTGCTCGCCGGCGCCGGACAGCCCGGGCGCGACACCGCCACCCTCTTGGGCGCGTCGGCCTTTGACGGCGTACAGGCGCGCCTCGCCGCGCTGGAGCCTGCGGCGCGTGACGCGCTGGCCGCCATGCTCGGCGCCTCGGCTCCGTCCCTCCTGTCCGCCACCGTGAGCCCCGCCGACGCTGACAACATCGGCACGCGGCGCGCCCAGCTTGAGTCCCCGATGCAGGCGGTGCTGAAGACGGTGCTGGCCGCCACCCCGCTGGCCCCGGTGGCCGCGCTGGTGGATGGCGTGCGAGCCGCCCGCGCCGAGGGGAACGCCGAGGTCGCGTCGGACGCCGCGACTCCGGTGGCCGCGGAGTCGCCGCTGGCCACCATGGCCGCGCTGGAGGCGCAGGTGGCGGCGCTCTCCCCCGCGGCGCGCGAGGCGCTGCAGCAGTTGCTGCGCGCGCCTGCCACCGTCACCACGGAGGAAACCACGCCGGAGGTGCCGCAGGCGACGCCGCGTCCGCTCCCCACCGCCACCCCCGCCATGGCGGCGCCCAGCGGCGCGGACAGCGCGTCGTCGGCCGCCATGGATGCCCGACTGCTGGGGGCCATGAACGCGGAGACGCGCGCCGCCCTGGACGCGCTGGCCGGCGCGCTGGAGGCGATGGATGCGACGGTCACCTCCACCATCACGTCGGCCACGGCCGCCGCGCCGGCGCCCACCACCGCGGTGCGCGACCTGGACGGCGTGGCCCCCGAACTGCAGGCCAAGGTGCAGCGCGTCATCGACCGCATGCGCCAGGAGTACGGCCACGAGGTCACCGTCGTGGAGGCCACCCGCTCGCAGGAGCGTCAGGACTACCTCTTCGCGCAGGGGCGCACCCGCCCGGGCCCGGTGGTCACCTGGACGCGCGACTCGGCGCACACCCATGGGAACGCCGTGGACGTCGTGGTCGATGGCAGCTGGGACAACCCGGCCGGCTTCGCGCGGCTCCAGCGGATCGCCCGCGAGGAAGGGCTGCGCACGCTGGGGATGCGCGATCCGGGGCATCTGGAGCTCATGGCCGACAGCGCTGGCACCCGCACGGCGACCGCGGGTCCCGCTTCGACGGCGACCACCCCGGTGGCCTCCGGGATGGCGCAGGTGGCGGGGGTGGCCGGAGTCGCCGGTACGGCGGGCACCGCCGCCACCGCCGGGGTGGCGCAGGTGGCCGCCCCCGGGGTGGGTACCCCCGGCGCTGGCGCCCCCACGCTGATGGCGGCCACCCGCGACGCACTGCGGACCGCCGCCCCCCGGACGGCAGCGCCCGCCGCGGCACAGGGCACCCCGCAAGGGAATGCGCAGGGGAACGCGCAGGGCACCGCCGTCGCGACCTCGTCGGACGTGGCCGCCTCCGTCGCCACGGCGACCGGCGCCACCACGCCCGCCACCCCCACGCCGAACGCCGCGCCCCAGGGCGGGGCGCCGGCGCCTCGGGCCGACCTCGGACAGGGAGGATCGAGCCGCGACCGCGGAAGCGACCGTCGCGACGATCGTCAACTGGCCGATGCGGAGGCCCTCGCGGCGTCCGTGGCCGCCGGGGGCTCGGCGACCGACGCCACCCCCCGCGTCACCCCAGGGGAGCAGGCGCAGGGGACGATGGCCGCCCCGCGCGTGGTGGAGGCCGCCCCCCCGGCCCCGTCGCGGGTGAGCGAGCTCGCCCCCGGCGCGGCGCAGGCTTCGCGGGTGGCGGAGCTGCAGGACCAACGCGAGGCGGCCCCCGCCGCCCCGCTGTCGCGCATGACGCTGGCCGTGGAAGGCGCGCAGGGTGGTGAGGACCGCATCACCGTGGACCTCCGCGGCACCGCGGTGGACGCCCACATCGCCACCGACGCGATCAGTGCGGAGCGGCTGCGCCAGCGCTCCGTGGAGCTCACCGACGCCCTCGGGCGGCACGGCCTGGATGCGGAGCTGCTGCGCGTGAGCAGCAACGCCGCGGGCGGCGATGCCGGCACCGGCGGGCAGCGCGAGCCGCGCACCCGTGAGGAGGCGCGCCGCGAGCAGCAGGGCCCGCGCGACGAACCGCGGACGCGGGATCAGCAGGACGAGAGCCGGCGCGGCCGGCGGAACCCCTACCAGGAGCGCGCGGGATGATCACCACCATGCCGCGGATGAACACCACCGCCCCCACTGGCGCCCCCGCCACGCCCCCCGTCGGCAAGGCGGAGCCCACCCCCGCCAAGCCGGTGGAAGCGCCCAAGAAGGGCGACGCCATGGGGCGCGACGAGTTCCTCAAGATGCTCGTCGCCCAGCTGCGCCATCAGGACCCGCTCAACCCGATGGACGGCCAGCAGATGGCCACGCAGCTCGCCCAGTTCACCACCGTCGAGCAGCTCATCGCCATCAACGCGTCCACCACCGAGCAGAAGGCCACCCAGGAGGCGATCGTGAAGTCCCTCGATGCCCTGGGGCAGGCGCAGGACGCGCAGAAGGTCGAGGTGGCCAAGCTCATCGAGGGGCAGACCGCCGCCGCCATGGTGGGCAAGGTGGGCGTCTTCCCGGGTGACCAGCTCATCGTGGGGAAGGACGGCGAGGGCACCCTCATGTTCGACGCCAAGACGCTCGCCGGCAGCGGACGCGTGGTCGTCAGGGACGCCCTGGGCAAGGTCGTCTCCCAATCCAGCATCGCCAGCGTGGTCCCCGGCGAGCAGCAGGTGGCGCTGGGGGACCTCACCTGGACGCCGCCGCTCAAGGCCGGCCAGTACCAGGTCACCGTCGAGGCGATCCCCGCGGGCGGCAAGCCCCAGCTCCTCAACACCTACACCGTGGCCCGCATCACCGGCATGCGGTACGACAACGGCACCCCGGTCTTCATCGTCGGCGATGGCCTGCGCGTCCCCATGGCCAAGCTGACGCAGCTCCGGAGCTGACGGCGGCTCGCACCCGCCCTCGCTCCGCCCCATTCCGTCCTTCGTTCCCGACCTTCGCTCTGCCACCGACCCCAACCCCGAGGAAAACCCCATGCTTCGTTCCCTCTCCGCCGGCGTCTCCGGGCTGCGCAACCACCAGGTGCGCATGGATGTTATCGGCAACAACATCTCAAACGTGAACACCGTGGCCTACAAGGCCTCCCGCGTGCAGTTCCGCGAAGGGTTCGCGCAGCTCCTGCAGGTGGCCAGCCGGCCCCCCGCCGACCAGGGCGGCATCAACCCCCAGCAGGTCGGCCTGGGGATGCAGATCGGCTCCATCGACCAGCTGTTCAACCAGGGCAACCTGGAAAACACCGGCCTCACCACCGACCTGGCCATCCAGGGCGACGCCTTCTTCGTCGTCCGCAAGTCCAACCAGAACTACTTCACCCGCGCCGGCAACTTCCAGCTGGATTCCAACGGCCAGCTCGTCTCGCTCGCCAACGGCTACATCGTGCAGGGGCGGATGTTCCAGGACGGCGCGCTGCAGGACAACGTCCGCGACATCCAGCTCCCCTTCGGCCAGCGCGTGTCGGCCAAGCAGACCACCACCTCCCGCCTCTCCGGCAACCTCAACGCCGCAGCCCCCAACTTCGTGGGGAGCATCGACAACCCGGCCGACCGGGCGCTGGCCAGCAACGCCGCCTCGTGGACGGAGGCGCAGATCGGCGTGTTCGACTCGCAGGGCGGCAAGCACAACATCAAGATCCAGCTCTGGAAGACGGGCACCAACGCGTGGGACTGGCGCATCGACCCGCACTCGTCCGCCAGCACCGAGCGCATCACCACCTCCGCGGCCAGCCCGCCGGCGCCCTTCACCCTCCCCACCCCCCCCACCGGGTTCGAAATCGACCCCGACAACGTGAAGGTCAAGAGCCTGTCCGGGGTGGAGTACGAGAGCCCCGCCGACTTCACCGTGGCGGCAGGGCCGCCGCCGGCCGTGCAGTTCACCGCCGCCATGCCCTCCAACGCCGCCGTGAACATCTCGTACTTCATGAGCCCCACCACGCCGGCGTCCGGCGTGAACGGCGGCACCTTCGAGTTCGACGACTCGGGGCTCCTGCTCCCGGGCGACGGCGCCAAGGTGCGCTTCGCGGTCGCGGGCGCCGGGCCGCTGGAGGTCGGGCTCAACCTGGAGGGCGGCGTGAACGGGCTCACCCAGTTCGCCTCCACCGCCTCCTCCGCCTCCACCGCGGTGCTCCGCGACCAGGACGGCTACACCTCGGGCACGCTGCAGAACTTCTCCATCGACCGGTCGGGGATGATCACCGGCTTCTTCACCAACGGCACCACGTCGTCGCTCGCGCGCATCGTGCTGGCCGACTTCAACAACCCCTCCGGCCTCCTGCGCGTCGGCGACAACATGTTCCAGGAATCCGCCAACTCCGGCGGCGCGGTGCTCGGCATGGCCCTGGAAGGCTCCCAGTCCTCCATCGCCGCCGGCGCCCTGGAAATGTCCAACGTCGACCTGGCGCAGGAGTTCACCGGCATGATCGTCGCCCAGCGCGGCTTCCAGGCCAACGGCAAGGTGGTCTCCACCGCCGATGAAATGCTCCAGGAGATGATGCAGCTCAAGCGGTAACCGCGCGGGTGGGGTGACCGGCCCCGGGGACCTCCCCGGGGCCGGCCCCCGGTCACGCCGACTCGGCAAAAGCTGCCGCGTCGAGCGGGTTTTGCCGTCCCCTGCACGAGGGCGGGACCGCCGGCGCATCGCCCCGCCTGGCCTCGCAAGAATCGTGCAACCCATTGTTTTGCATATAGTTGCAATGCATCGCCGCCACCGGGCGGCCACCGTCGGGACCGCTGGCACCGACCCTGCTTTCACCACGGGCATCGCGTTCACCCCCATCACGCCCGCCCATGTCTTCAGACTCGACCTCCGCCGACGCTCCCGCCAAGCCCAAGATCCCGCTCGTCATCGGGATGGTGGCCGTGGGACTCCTCCTGGGCGTGGGATCCGGGGCCCTCTTTGTTGGCCCCACCCTCGCCAAGAAGATGGGGAAGGTGGCCGTCCCACCCCCCGCCCACGGCGACTCCACCGAGGAGGAGCACGGCGAGGGCGGCGAGGCGGGGGAGCACGCCGAGGAGAAGCCCAAGGAGGGGAAGGAGGGGGAGGGGGCCGCCACCGCGGTCCACCTCATCGAAAACCTCGTCCTCAACCCGGCCGGCAGCGGCGGCAGCCGCTTCCTCCTCTTCTCCGTCGCCATCGAGCTCCCCAACGCCACCGTCGGGGACACCTTCAAGAGCCGCGACGCCGAGCTGCGCGACATCATCCTGACCGCCATCGGCACCAAGCCGGTGGAGAGCCTCACCGACATCGCCGCCCGCGAGGGGTTCAAGAAGGAGCTCGAGCAGGCCATCCGGGAGCGGTTCGGGAAGAAGTCCGTCCGGCGCCTCTACTTCCCGCAGTTCGTGGTGCAGTGAGCCGCCGATGACCCCCGAGTTCTCCGGGTTCGACCTCAAGACGGGCGGCAAGGGCGACCGGGAAGTCCAGGTCTACGACTTCCGCCGCCCGCACCGCGCCTCCAAGGAAAGCCTCCGCACCCTCGAGGCCATGTACGAGCGCCTCACCAAGGGGCTCGAGTCGTGGCTCGTCGCGCGCATCCGCGGCCAGGTGGAGGTGCGCCTCATCAGCGTCGAGCAGTTCTCCTTCGGGGAGTTCACGCTCTCGCAGCCGATGCCCTGCAGCGCCTTCATCTTCGACATCGCCGACACCGGCATGAAGGGGGTCATCGACATCGGCCCCGAGCTGTGCACCTACCTCGTCGACCGCCTCTTCGGCGGCACCGGGGCGGGGCGCCCGCTCACGCGCGCGCTCACCCCCATCGAGCGGATGGCCGTGCGCTCGGTCGCCGACCGCATCGCCACGCTCCTCGAGGACATCTGGCGCGAGTACGTCAACCTCGACCTCAACATCACCAGCTTCGAGTCGTCCCCCGAGATGCTGCAGGTCATCAACCGGGAGGACCCGGTGCTGGTGGCCAACCTGGAGTTCAACACCAGCGCCGTGAGCAGCCTGGTGGTGATCTGCCTCCCCTTCTCGGTGCTGGACCGCTTCTTCACCGCCAGCAGCAAGCAGCGCCTGGCGCTGCACTCCACCAACGAGGTGGACCGCGAGGCCGCGCGCCAGCGCAGCGAGGCGGCGGTGCGCGTCACCAGCGTGGAGGTCAGCGCCTCCCTCCCCACCTTCCGCATGACGCTGGGGCAGCTGGCGCAGCTCGCCGAGGGGATGGTGATCCCCACGACGATCAGCAAGGACGCCCCCATCCTCGTGCGCACCGGCGGCCAGGAGCGGTTCCTCGGCAAGGCCGGCCGCGCCAACGGCAAGGTGGCCGTGCGCATCCTTGAGGCCACCCACCCCGCCCCGCCCACTTCCACGCTCCCCTCCGCATGAACCCCGCTGAAATCGACGCGCTGGTCGCCAGCGCCAAGGCCGCCAAGGCGGCCGGCCAGCCGCTCTCCTCGCTCATGGACGAGTCGGCGATGCCGATGGCGCCGCTGGCGTCGCAGTTCTCCGAGTTCGACGCCGGCGCCATGGGCAACGGCGAAGTCCCCATCAGCATGCTGCTGGACCTCACGCTCCCGGTGTCGATCGAGCTGGGGCGCACGACGATGACGGTGCAGGAGCTGCTGCGCCTGGGGCGCGGCTCGGTCATCCAGCTGGAGCGGCTGGCCGGTGAGCCGATCGACATCTTCGTGGGGAACCGGCGCTTCGCCGAGGGCGAAGTGGTCCTGCTGGGGGAGAACTTCGGCGTGCGCGTGCGGCGCGTGCTGGCCGCCTCCCCCGCCGCCGCCGCCGCCGAAGCGGCGGCCTGACGCGCCCCCTCCCGCTCGCGAGACCGCCGGCATGCTGATCGCCGCCATCGGGGTGGCCGCCGCCCTGGCCTTCGTGCTGGGGCTGGGTGCCCTCGCCCTGTGGGCGCTGCGCCGCTTCGGCGGCGGGGCGCTGGGGCGCCGTACGCGCCTCCCCGTGGAGGTGGTGCAGAAGGTGCCCCTGGGCCCCAAGACCCACCTGGCCGTGGTCCGCGTGGGGGAGAAGGTGATGGCCGTCTCCATGGGCGACGGCGGCGTGCGCCCGCTCTTCGAGCTGGCCCCCGAGGATCGCGACCGCGTGCTGGCCAGCAGCCAGGTGCCGGTCCCGCTGGCCTCCAGCGACGCGGCGCAGGCGCAGATCGCGCGCTCGCACCTCACGCAGGGGCGGACGGCCCAGGCCGCCATCACCCCGCAGCCGCTGGAGCCGAGCGCGCCGGCCGGCCGCCCCGCCGCGGCCGCCCTGGCCTCCGCCGTGGCCGCCGAAGCCGAGTCGTTCGAGGCCGCGCTGGAGCGGACGCTGGAGGCCGCGCGCGAGCACCTCATGGGCGCCGCGACCCGCCCCGCCACGAGCGCGGGCACGGTCCCCGCCTTCACGCCGGCGATGGCGGCCGAGACGCTGCGCCCCGCCGCGCGCCCCCTCCCCCGTCCGGCACGCCCGCGTCCGGCGCGCCCCCGCTTTGCGGCCGACGAGCCGCGCGAAGTCCCGGGGTTCCTCACCGCGCCGCGGCGCCCGATGGACCCCGCCTACCTGGGGTTGCTGCTGCTGGCCCTCGCGCTCCCGGCCGCCCGGCCGGCGGCAGCGCAGCCCGC
>JBEIJM010000132.1:0-9582 GCA_040380205.1 Gemmatimonadaceae bacterium | reverse complement strand
CCGGCGCGGCGGGGCCCGCCGTGGGCGCGGCCGTGGCGGTGCCAGCGGGAGTGAGGGGGAGGGAGAGGGGGCCTCAGACTCGGGAGGTGGGCCGGAGGGCGCGGGCGACCGCCCCGGGGCCAACGACACCCCGTACGCCGAGTAGCCAATGACGGTCCCGCCCGGCAGCAGCGGGGGCCCCCCCATGACCTACCGCGAAGTGGATCTCGCGCGGGTCACCACCATCCCGGTGCAGCAGCGCCCCAACAAGGTGCGCGCCGAGGAGTTTGCCGCCCCCCCGGGGGACGCCCCCGCCTCGCGCACCTTTGCCGCGTTCCTGGGCGCGCTCCCCGACATCCTGGTGGCGCGCGACCTGCTGGCCGTCATCGACGCCGTGGTGACCGCCCGCCAGCGCGGGCGCGCCGTGGTGCTCATGCTGGGCGGCCACGTGGTGAAGACCGGGCTGGCCCGCGTGCTGGGAGACCTCGTGCGCCGCGGGGTGCTCACGCACGTGGCCATGAACGGGTCGGCGGCCATCCACGACTACGAGGTGGCGCGCTTTGGCGGCACATCAGAGGACGTGGCCGCCGGGCTGCGCGACGGGAGCTTCGGGATGGCCGAGGAGACCGGTCGGGGGCTGAACGAAGCCTTCGTGACCGGCATGGCCGAGGGATGGGGGATGGGGGAGGCGGTGGCGCGCGCGCTGGCCGCGCTGGAACCGCTCCGCCACCCCGAGCTGTCACTCACCTACCAGTGCTGGCGCCACGGCGTGCCGGCCACCATCCACGCCGCGCTGGGGTGCGAGATCATCCACCAGCACCCCGCGGCCAACGGCGCCGCCATTGGCGACACCAGCCACCGCGACTTCCGCCGGCTGGCCGCGTCGCTGGAGGGGCTGCACGACGGCGGCGTGGTGCTGAACGTGGGGAGCGCGGTGATCATGCCCGAGGTGTTCCTCAAGGCGCTCACCGTGGCGCGCAACGTGGGGGGCGGGGCACCCACGGGGTTCGTGACCTGCGACCTGGACATGCAGCGCCACTACCGGCCGCGCATGAACGTGGTGCGGCGCCCCACGCAGGACGGGGGCCGCGGCTACGAGATCACCGGGCACCACGAGATCATGGTGCCGCTGCTGGCGTGGGGGATCGTGGAGCGACTGGGCGGGTGACAGCGGGGGCGCGGCCCTCGACCAGTCGCCGTGCCCGACCGCCCTACCGCAGCGCGTCGCGCAGCCGCTGCGCCGTGGCGGGGCTGACCACGCGCAGCACCAGATAGGCCAGCGCGCCCACCAGCAGCACGCGCAGCGCCATCCCCACCAGCCAGAACAGCGCGGAGACCAGGGGCCCCAACAGCCCGAAGACCACCTTGAGGACGACCAACCCGGCCAAGGCGAGGAGGCCGGTGAGGAGCAGGGTGCGCAGCATGGGAAACCTCCGGAAGACGTAGTAGTTGACGAGGCGTACGCCGCGCCCCCCGCCCCGGTTTCACGGGGGCGAAAACCGGCTAAAATGCACTTGAAGGTTATCTCGGCTTCCCGAGGAATGCGCTCGGGCTAGCTTCTCCCTCCACGCGCACGCTCCGTCCCATCTGGACCCGCGTTCGCCCTTCCCCTCCTCCGCCATGGCTCAACAGCTCGTCCAGATCATGGGACGCCACCGCCGCGACCCGCTTCCCCAGCGGAAGCCGGAGTGGCTCAAGGTGAAGGCCCCCGGTGGCGACAACTACCTGCGCCTCAAGCAGCTCATGCGTGAGCTGCAGCTGCACACCGTGTGCGAGGAGGCGCACTGCCCCAACATCGGCGAGTGCTGGCAGCACGGCACCGCCACCTTCATGATCCTGGGCGACGTCTGCACCCGGAACTGCGCCTACTGCGCCGTCTCCC
This sequence comes from Gemmatimonadaceae bacterium, assembly GCA_040380205.1. GTDB lineage: Bacteria > Gemmatimonadota > Gemmatimonadetes > Gemmatimonadales > Gemmatimonadaceae > Gemmatimonas. Next base: position 7,721 of record JBEIJM010000132.1, on the reverse strand, counting down.
ACGGGCGGCCCCCGGCGTACGACATCGAGGAGCCGGCGCGCGTGGCCGAGGCCATCGCCCAGCTCGCCCTGCGCCACGCCGTCATCACCTCGGTCGACCGCGACGACCTCCCGGACTTCGGCGCGTACATCTTCGCCGAGACCATCCGGCAGGTCCGGCAGCGCCTCCCCGGCTGCTCCGTCGAGGTGCTCGTTCCCGACTTCCAGGGGAACGAGGCCAGCATCCGGCAGGTGGTCGAGGCGCGCCCCGACATCTACAACCACAACACCGAGACGGTGCCGCGCCTGTACAAGAAGGCGCGCCCCGGGGGGCGCTACGAGCGCCTCCTGGAGATCTTCCGCATCGTCCGCCGCCTGGACCCCACCCTCCCCACCAAGACGGGGATCATCCTGGGGCTCGGGGAGACCAACGAGGAGGTCCTCGAGGTCATGCGCGACCTGCGCGCGGTGGACGTGGACATCCTCACCCTCGGGCAGTACCTGCGGCCGTCCGACGGGCACATCGCCCTGGACCGCTACGTCACCCCCGAGGAGTTCCGCTGGTTCCGCGAGCAGGGAATGGCGATGGGCTTCAAGCACGTGGAGTCCGGCCCGCTCGTGCGCTCCAGCTACCACGCCTGGGAGCAGGTGCAGGCGGCCGGGGTGGGATGACCCCCGGGCGGCGCCCTGCCGCCCGCGTCTTCCGCCCCGCCCCGTCTGCCCGCGCCCGCGGCCTTCCGTCCCCCCTCTCCGTCATGCCCACCACCAAGCCCCGCAAGAAGGGGGAGTCCCCCCGCGCGGCCGCCGTCCAGGCGGCGGGCGCGCCGCTCCCCGCCCAGGCCGCCCGGGACACCGCCGCGCTCCATCGCGAACTGCTCCGGTCCATGCTGCTGCAGCGCCGCTTCGAGGAGCGGTGCGCCGAGATGTACGCCATCGGCCGCATCGGCGGCTTCTGCCACCTGTACATCGGGCAGGAGGCGGTCTCCACCGGCATCATCCAGCAGCTGCGCCCCGACGACTACATCATCACCACCTACCGCGACCACGGGCAGGCGCTCGCGCGGGGGATGTCGGCGCGCGCGGTGATGGCCGAGCTGTTCGGGCGGCAGGACGGGTGCGCCCGCGGCAAGGGGGGCTCCATGCACATGTTCGACAAGCAGCTGGGGTTCCTGGGGGGGCACGGCATCGTGGGAGGGCACATCCCCATCGCCGCCGGCGTGGGGTTCGCCATCAAGTACCGCGGCGGCGACCAGGTGATCGTCTGCTTCATGGGCGAGGCCGCGGTCAACAACGGCGCCTTCCATGAGGCGCTCAACATGGCGGCGCTGTGGAAGCTGCCGTGCCTGTTCATCATCGAGAACAACCGCTACGGCATGGGCACCGCGGTCGAGCGCGCCTCCGCCGTGAACGACATCTACAAGCGGGGCGCGTCGTACGACATGCCGCGCGACGTGGTGGACGGGCAGGACGTGCTGGCGGTGCGCGCCGCGGCGGCCGACGCCATCGAGCGCGCCCGCGCCGGCAGCACCCCCACCCTCCTGGAGATCCGCACCTACCGCTTCATGGGGCACTCCATGTCCGACGCGGTCTCCGGCACCTACCGCACCCGCGAGGAGCTGGAGCAGTACCTCAAGCGCGATCCCATCGCCCTGCACCGCGAGCGGATGGAGCGCGACGGGGAGATCACCGCCGCCGAGGTGGCGGCGATGGACGAGGAGATCAAGCGGATCGTGCAGGACAGCATCGACTTCGCCGAGGCCAGCCCCGAGCTCCCGCTCGCGGCGCTCCTCGAGGACGTGCTCGTCGAGACCACCAGCTGAGGCGCGCGCACCCATGCCCGTGATCACGTACCGCGACGCGCTCAACCAGGCGCTCCGCGAGGAGATGCACCGCGACGACCGCGTCTTCCTGATGGGGGAGGAGGTGGCCGTGTACCAGGGCGCCTACAAGGTGTCCAAGGGGCTGCTGCAGGAGTTCGGCGAGATGCGGGTGGTGGACACCCCCATCACCGAGCTGGGGTTCGCCGGCGTCGGCGTGGGGGCGGCCATGGCCGGCCTCCGCCCGGTCATCGAGTTCATGACCTGGAACTTCGCGCTCCTGGCCATCGACCAGGTGGTGAACGCCGCCGCCAAGATGCTGTACATGTCGGGCGGCCAGTTCCCCATGCCGCTGGTGTTCCGCGGCCCCAACGGCGCCGCGCTGCAGCTGGCCGCGCAGCACTCCCAGGCCTTCGAGTCGTGGCTGGCGCACATCCCCGGGCTCAAGGTGGTGGCCCCAGGCACGCCGTACGACGCGAAGGGACTCCTCAAGGCCGCCATCCGGGACGACAACCCGGTGTGCGTCCTCGAGGGCGAGATGCTGTACAACACCAAGGGGGAGGTGCCCGAGGGGGACTACATCGTCCCGCTGGGGAAGGCGGAGCTCAAGCGCGAGGGGGACCACTGCACCCTCGTGACGCACGGCAAGATGGTGCTGGTGGCGCTGCAGGCCGCCGACCAGCTGGAGAAGGACGGCATCCGCTGCGACGTGGTGGACCTGCGCACCATCCGCCCCATGGACGTCGACGCCATCGCGGCGTCGGTGCGCAAGACCAACCGGTGCGTGGTGGTGGAGGAGGGGTGGGAGATGTGCGGCGTGGGGGCGCAGGTGGTGGACTACGTGCAGCGCCACTGCTTCGACCACCTGGACGCCCCGGTGCTGCGCGTGCACCAGGCCGACGCGCCGATGCCGTACACCAAGAGCCTCGAGAAGGCGGCCAAGCCCGACGTCCCCAAGACGATCGCGGCGGTGCGCCAGGTCCTCTACCTCGACTGACGCCATGCCGACCAAGGTGATGATGGAAGCGCTCTCCCCCACCATGGAGGAGGGGCGCCTCGTGAAGTGGCTCAAGCAGGTGGGCGACGCCGTGAAGAGCGGCGACACGCTGGCGGAGGTGGAGACCGACAAGGCCATCATGGAGCTGGTGGCCCGCGGTGACGGCGTGCTGCGCGCCCGGCTGGTGGAGGAGGGGACCACCACCCCCGTGGGGCAGCTCATCGGCGTGGTGGCCGGCGCCGACGAAAACATCGACGCCCTCACCGGCGGCGCCGGCGCGGCTCCGGCCGCTGCCGCACCACCCCCAGCCACGGCCCCTGCGGCCGCGGCCGCGCCACCCTCGGCGCCGGCAGCGGACACGTCGCATCCGTCCGCGGGGGCACCCGCCGGCGCGCCCCCCCGCAGCTCGCCCCTCGCCCGCCGCATCGCCGCCGAGCAGGGGATCGACCTGCGTGCCGTGGCCGGCTCGGGGCCTGGCGGACGGGTGATCCTGCGTGACCTCGCCGGTGCCAGCGCGGCCCGCGCCAGCACCGGCCAGAGCGCCGAAGCGGCACCGGCGGCCACCGCCGCCTCGGTGGCCAGCGCCCCCACGCCGATGGCCGGCGGGATGGTCATCGACGGCGCGCACAAGGACGTGGCGCTCACCCAGATGCGCAAGACCATTGCGCGCCGGCTGGGGGAGTCCATCGGCCCCGTCCCCACCTTCTACCTCACCGCGGAGATCGACATGACCGCCGCGGCGCGCATGCGCGAGGAGATGGTCAAGGCCGGCGACGCCTTCAAGGTGTCGGTCAACGACCTGATCCTGAAGGCGGTCGCCATTGCGCTCACCCGGCACCCCGAGGTGAACGCGCACTGGCTGGGCGACAGCATCCGCTACTTCAGCGGCGCCCACGTGGGGATGGCGGTGGCCACCGACGACGGGCTCATCGTGCCGGTCATCCGCGACGCCCACGCCAAGGGGCTGGGGCAGATCGGGCGCGAGGCGCGCGACCTGGCCAAGCGGGCCCGCGAGCGGAAGCTCGCCCCCGCCGAGTACAGCGGCGCCACCTTCTCGGTGTCCAACCTGGGGATGTTCGGCATCGACCAGTTCACGGCGATCATCAACCCCCCCGAGGCGGCCATCCTGGCGGTGGGCGCCACCGAGACCAAGCCCGTGTGGGACGGCAGCGCCTTCGTCCCCCGGCAGCGCATGCGGGTCACGCTCAGCTGCGACCACCGCATCATCGACGGCGCCGTGGGTGCGCGGTTCCTCCAGACGCTGCGACAGCTGCTGGAAGCCCCGCTGCTGATGCTGTATTGAGCCGAAGGCCGATCGCATCCTGAACGGCCGCCCCACGCGGTCCCGTCCCGCCCCGATGCACCGGGCGTGACGGGACCGCGTGGCCTATCTGGGGGGATTTCCCCCCGGTGTGCCGCCGGGGTGACGTGGCTCGTCCTAGGGAGAATCCATGCCCTCCCCGGACACCGCCATGCCCCCACTTGCCCTGCCTCGGCGCCGCCCCTGGGCGCGCCTGCTGCTCCGCCCCCTGGCCCTCGCCGCCCTCGCGGCCGCCTGCTCGGGGGGCGACGCCCCAGTGGCCCCCACCGACTCGGCTGGCGCCGGCTCAGGGGGCCCGCCGGCGGCCACCACGGGCACGCTGGTGCTCATCATCGACGGCGTCCCCCCGGGCGCCCGCGGGGATGTGGTGGTCACCGGCCCCAACGGGTTCTCCCGCACGGCGCAGGAGGGGGGCTCCTGGCCCGGGCTGGCCTTGGGGACGTACACCGTCACCACCCGCCCCATTCGCACCGCGGCGGGGCTCTTCGGCCGCGCGGGCGCCCCGCAGCAGCTGCAGCTGACCGGCGCCGGCGGCACGGCCACCGTGGCCTACGCCCCGGTCCCCGCCACGCTGGAGGTGACCGTCAACGGGCTGCCCGCCTCGGTGGCCGTGCCGCTGGTGGTCTCCCGCCCCACCGGCGCCGACACGACGCTGGGGACGGCCCGCACTCTGGCCGGCCCCGCCGGGCGGTGGCGCGTGACCGCCGCCGCGCTGGTGGAGGCGGGCACCCGCTTTGCCCCGGCCCCGGCGCTCATCGACACCACGCTGCGCTACGGCGACACCGCGCGCGTGGCGATGCGCTTTGTCCCCGTGACCGGCGCACTGGCCGTCTCCATTGGCGGGCTCCCCGCCGGGATGGCGGGGCAGGTGGAGGTGCGCGGCCCAGACGGCTTCAACGAATCGCTCACGGTCACCCGCACCCTCACGCTGCTCGCCCCCGGGCGCTACCGCGTGGTCACGCGCCCGCTGGCCGTGGACGGCATTGCCTACCGCGGCGCCGTGGACAGCACCGAGGTGCTGGTGGAGCCCTCGGTCACCGCCACCCCGGCGCCCGTGATGTACGCCGCGCAGGTGGGGTCGCTGCGGCTGGAAACCACCGGGCTGGTGGCGGGGACCACGGTGCCGGTGACGGTCAGCGGCAACGGCCTCACCCGCTCGCTCACCGCGCCCGGCCGCGTGGACTCGCTCCCGGTGGGGACGTACACGCTGACCGTGGCCCCCACCACCGTCAGTGGCTACCGCTATGCGCCGCTGTCCACCAGGGTGACCGCCACCGTCACCCCCGGGCAGGCCACGGGGGTCACGCTGGCGTACGAGGTGCTCCCCACCATTCTGGACGTCACCATCGACGGGCTGGATGCCAGCACCTCCGCGAACGTCACCCTCACCGCCCCCAGCGGCGAGCGCTTCACCCCGGTACGCAGTCAACGGTTCCTTCAGGCCATTCCCGGCACGTGGCGGCTGCGCGGTGACACCGTGGCCTCCCTCACGGCGCGCCACGCCGCCACCCCCGACACCGCCATGCTGCAGCTGGCGCCGGGTGACACGGGACGCTTTGCCGTGCGCTACACGCAGGTCACCGGCATGCTGGCGGTGGCGGTCACGGGGCTCCCCGCCAGCGCGGCGGGGACCGTGACCATCACCGGCCCCGAGGGGTACCGGCGCAGCGTATCCGGCACCACCACCCTCACGCACCTGCGCCCGGGGACCTACACCATCACCGCCACCTCCTTCCTGGAGGAGGGGATCACCTACACCCCCACCACCCCCACGCAGACGGTGACCGTGGCGGCCTCGCCCGTGGCCACCGGGGCGTCGGTGTTCTACACCGCACCCATCGGGGCGGTGACCATCACCTCCTCCGGGCTGCCGCCAGGCGCCACGCCGAGCTTCACGCTCACCGGGCCGGTCACCCGCACGCTGCAGGGGAACGGCACGATCACGGGGCTTCCCACCGGGGCGTACTCGGTGACCGCCGGCGTGGTGAACGTGGAGGACGTGCGCTACGAGGCCACCCCCTCGGTGCTCACCGTGACCGTGAACAATGGCGCGGCCACGCCGGCGCACTTCACGTACGCCGGGCGCAGCGACGTCCCCAACCTCAAGATCCAGAGCGTGGTGGTGGTGCAGGCGGTGCAGACGCCCGCCAACGACGTGCCGCTGGTGGCGGGACGACACGCGCTGGTGCGCGTGTTCGTCACCGCCAACACCGACGGCAACAACTACCTGCCGCGCGTGACGGTCCGCCTGTTCAACAACAGCGGCACCGTGGTGCACGACCAGACGGTGAACTGGTGGACGGCGGGCGTCCCCACCTTCGTGGACGGCCGCGAGTACAACGCCACGCTCAACGTCCGGTTGGACAGCGCGCTGATCAAGCCGGGGGCCCGCCTGCTGGTGACCATGGACCCCAACAACCTCCTCACCGACGGCAACCCCGACGACAACGTGTGGCCGCGCGGCGGCACGCCGCTGCAGCTGGCGGTGGCGGAGGCGCCGCCGTTCCAGGTGCGCTTCGTCCCGGTCACGGTGGGGGCGCTCACGGGGAACGTCTCCAGCGCCAATCTGGAGCAGTACCTGTCGCTCACCCGCCAGCTGCTCCCCATCGCCAGGGTGCAGACCGAGGTGGGCGCCCCCTTCACCAGCTCGGTGACGGCGCTGGATGCCATGGGCACCGGGGCCTGGAGCCAGGTGCTGAGCGAACTCAATGCGGCGCGCACCGCCAACGCGGCCCCCGCCACCCAGCACTACTACGGCGTGATCAAGGTGGGGTACAGCGCCGGCATTGCCGGCGTGGGGTACGTGCCGGGGCGCACCGCGCTGGGGTGGGATGACGGCGGCACCGCGGCCGGCGTGGCCGCGCATGAGTGGGGGCACAACTTCGGGCGCAACCACGCCCCCTGCGGCACCTCGGGGGACGCGCAGTACCCCTACAGCGGCGGCATCATCGGCCACCTGGGGTGGATCCCGGAAACGGGGACGATCGTGTCCAACACGGCCACCGACATCATGGGGTACTGCGACAACGTCTGGGTGAGCGACTACACCTGGAACGGCGTCCTGGCCTACCGCCAGAGCACCAGCGCCCCGCTGCGCGCCGGCGTGGCCGTCGACGGCCTGCTGGTGTGGGGGCGGGTGCGCAATGGCCAGGTGGTGCTGGAGCCGGCGTTCCGGGTGCGGGCGCCGCTCACGCCCGCCCCGGTGACCGGCACGCACCGGCTGGAGCTGCTGACGGAAACGGGCGCGGGGCTGGGCACCTACCGGCTGCAAGCACAGACGGTGGACCATGGCGCCCCGGGGGAACAGCACTTCGCCGCCATCGTCCCCTACTCGGCGGCCACCGAGCAGGCGCTGGCCACCATCCGCGTGAGCGACGTGCGCACCCCGCTGCGATCGGCCCAGCGCACCACGCCCACAGGCACGGCGGTGCCGGAAACGGACGACCCGTCCACCGCCGCCGCTACCGTGGCGCGCGGCGTACAGCCCCGCTGGAGCACCAGCCGCGTGGCCATGGCCATGGTGCGCGACGTCACCACCGGCGAGGTGCTCGGGTTCGTGCGCGATGCCGGCCGCACGGTGACCACCGGCGGTCGGCGGGTGGAGGTGG
>JBEIJM010000131.1:0-9644 GCA_040380205.1 Gemmatimonadaceae bacterium | reverse complement strand
GGCGCGGCCGCGCGGCGCGCGGGCGTGGCCTCCCCCTGCGCGGGGTCGCGCACGTCCACCAGCACGTCGGTCACCCCGGGGAGCGCCTCGATGGCCTGCCGCACGGTGCGCACCAGCGCCGCGTCGTCCCCCGGCGCCAGCAGCAGCGTGAGCCGCACCCGCCCCTCCACGGTGGTGGCGATGTCGCGCACATGCTCCCCCGCCAGGAGATCCTGGCCGGTGCGCGGATGTCGAAGGCCGGTAAGGACGGCAGCGATCTGTTCCTGAAGGGCAGCCATGGGCGGGTCGGAATTCACGTCGGAAACGGGAGTGCGATTGGCGGGAATTTAGCCCCCCCGGGAAGCACCCCTCGCAACCCGGGACCGCCCACCCGGGAATGACGCCCTGGGACGAACCGAGTGACGCTGCGCTGACGCCCCCCCGCCACCATGCGCCCGTCGTGCAGCCAGCACGACCGACCGCGCCCACCGGCGCGATCGCCTGCTCCCATACATCACCACGGAACCACCCATGACCACGACATCGACCCGCCCGCTGGGATGGCTCATCGCCGCCCTCGCCGCCGTGGCCTTCCTGGCCCACCCCGCCATCAACGCCCAGCCGGCCACCCCGGGCGCCGGCGACGTCACCAGCACGACCTGTGGCGGCGGCACCCTCTACGAGTGCGGCTACGAAAACAAGACGGAGTGCACCCAGACGGTGGAGGTGAAGTACACCTACCGCGGCATGGAAGTGACCTACGGCAAAGGCCCGTGCACGAACCACGGCGAAACCCGCATCTACAAGGACCGCCCCACCACCAACAACCCGCTCTCCCCCAACCAGCCGAAGCCGAACCCGAAGGACCCCTGCGCCAACCTGGCCAACATGGTCCGCAACGCCCCCGGCAACCCCTGCCTCGGCCGGACGCCGTAACCGATGCGCCGCACGATCCCCTGGATCGCCGCGGCCTCGGCCCTGCTGCTCGCCGGCATCGCCCTCGATGCCGCGCGAGCCGCAGACGGCCCCCCCCGCGGACCCGGACTCCACGCCGCCCTCCACTCGGCGGGCACCACCTTCGCCCAAGGCGACCCCCTCGCCGCCGCCCTCCTCCTCCAACGCCAGGACTGCACCGGCAACCTCCGCCTCCTCACCTGGCTCAACCAGGCCCGCCACCGCGGCGCCCTCCGCCTCACCGTCCTCTGGCACGTCGGCCCCCCAGGCGACAGTGTAGCCATCCGCGCCCTGCTCCCCCACTGGACCCGCACCGTCCCCCTCCTCCCAGCCCCCACCACCGCCCTGGCCGACCTGAAACGGCTGGGACACCGCTCCACCCCGGTGCTCATCCTCCAGGACCAGGAAGGACGCATCCGCCTGGCCACCCAAACCCCACGATCCCCCCGCGAAGCCGCCGGACTGCGACGCGCCATCGAAGGACTCACCTGGATGGAAGACCTCCCATGATCACCCTCCGCCTGCCCCCACACCCGCTCCACACCACCCTGCTGCTCGCGGCCACCCTCGGCAACGCCGCGCCAGCCACCGCACAACGCGTGGCCGACCTCACCGCCGCCCAACGAGCCGCTCCGCCCCTCCACATCACCCCCCCTCGCCGGCTCCCCCCCGACTCGGCGTGGCGCTCGGCATGGCTCGCGCTCTCCGACTCCACCGACGACCGGTTCGTGGAGGTCCGGCAACTCATCATGGCCGGCCCCGTGGCCGTCGCCCTCGACCTGGGCACCCGCGAAGTCCACGGCATCGACCCCGCCACCGGAGACGAACGGTTCGTGCTCGCCGCCCGCGGCGTCGGACCAGGCGAGTTCTCACGCCCCCGCCACCTGGTCACCACCCCCGACGGCTTCGCCGTCTGGGACGCCGCCAGCAGCCGCCTCACCGCATTCGCCCCCAACGGCGCCCCGCTGTGGAACACCACCCTGACCATCGGCACCAGCTTCAGCGGCCTCTGCGTGACCACCGACCGCCTCATCCACGTGGTCACCAACCGCCCCGATGGCTCCGTGGTCACCTTCAACGCCGCCGGCCGACCCGTCGCCACCCGCTCCATCCGCTGGCGCACCCTCCCCCCGGGACTCCCCAGCTACGCGTACGACGGCACCGTGAGCGGCAACCCGTCCGGCACCCACTGCGCCTTCGCACCGCGCTTCGGGGGCGAATGGGCCGTCATCCCCGCCACCGGCCCCATCCGTACCGCCCCGCTCGTCGCGCCGGGGCCCACACCCCAAGTGCAATCCCGCGAAGTATCGCGCGAAAAATCCCTCCGCGGCTCCACCGTCATTGTCACCCGCGAACAAAGCACCACCCCGCCCGCCAGCGCCCACATCGCCTGGCGCGGCGACACCGTGTTCATCCTGGCCGCCCAACCGGCACGCACCCCGCAGAAAATCCTCGACGCGTACGACAGCCGCACCGGCGCCTACCTGTACAGCCGCCGCCTCCCCAGGGTAGCGCTGAACGTCGCCCTCCCTCCCTCGGGGCTGGTGCTGGCGGCCACCCTGGGCGACGAGATGGCCGGCCTCTACGCGGTTGCTCCCGTCTCCCCGGCGCCCTCGCCCGGCACGCGCCCGTCACGCAGGTAACCCAGCGCGTCAGCCAGCACCTGCGCCCGCACCGCCGCCAAGGCACCGGGGATCAGCGCCCCGGCGGCCTTGGCGTGTCCGCCGCCTCCGTACACCCGCGCCAGACGGTTCACGTCCACCGCGCCCGTGCTGCGGAAGCTCACCTTCACCTTCCCGTGCCCCAGGTCGCGGAAGAACAGCGCCAGCCGAGTGCCCGCGATGGAGCGCGGATGCTCCACGATGCCGTCCAGCTCCTCGCTGGTCACGCCGTGCCGCTCCATCGCCCCCGCCGCCAGCGACACCCACGACAGCCCCGCCGCCGAGTCCACCTCCAGCGTCGAGAGCGCCTCCTGCAGGAGCCGCAGCCGCCCCACGCTCACCTGCGCGTAGATGCGCCGGTACATCTCCTCCGGGTCCACCCCCGCCGCCAGCAGCGCGGCGGCAATGGCGTGCGCCCGCGGCGAGGTGTTGCTGTAGCGGAACCCCCCCGTGTCGGTGAGCATCGCCGTGTACAGCGCCCGGGCCACCGCCGGCGTGAGCGTCAGCCCCTGCGCGCGCGCGTAGTCGTACACCAGCTCCCCCGTGGCGCAGGCGGCCGTGTCCGCCACCACCACCGCGCCGGCCGGTTCGTCGCCGGGCACGTGGTGATCGATCACCAGCACCGGCACCGTGAGCGCCCGCACGCGGTCGGCCAGCCCCCCCAGCCGGCGCAGGTCGTTGATGTCCAGCACCAGCAGCGCGTCGATGCCGTCCAGCGCCGCCGCCCCCTGCGGGGAGGCATCCGTCACGTCCTCCCCCAGCAGGAAGGCAAAGGGGGCAGGCCACGGCGTGGGGTTCACCACGCGCACCGTCATCCCCTGCTGCGCCAGCAGCCGCGCCATCGCCGCCTCCGAGCCGCACCCGTCGCCGTCGGCGTTGATGTGCGTGGAGAGCGCCACCGTCATCCCCGGGCGCAGCTGCGCAGCCAGCGCAGCGAGCGCGGCCAGACGGGGGGCGGGGACCTCGGGGAGCGGCACGGAAGCCAGCAGATCGGTCACGACAAGGGGCCGGAAACAGGGTGGGGCCACGCACCGACGCCGCGATGCCCGGGGTTCCGGGCACCGCGGCGTCGGCCGGACGGTGGAAAGCTAATCGCGCGCGCGGCGCGTCAGCGATGGCGCGCTATGGAAGCCGCCTCAGCGCTTCCCCTCGGCCTTGCCGATGGTGGAGTTGCGCATGCCGTACACGAAGTAGATGGTCATCCCCACCACCGTCCACCCCGTCAGCAGCGTCCAGGTGAGCCCCGGCAGCTGGTACATCATGTACAGCGTGGCGCCCGCGCCCAGCAGCGGCACCAGCGGCACCAGCGGCGTGCGGAAGGGGCGCTCCAGCTCGGGGGAGCGCTTGCGCAGCACCAGCACGCCGATGCACACCGTGGCGAACGCCGCCAGCGTGCCGCCCGACACCAGCTCGCCCAGCAGCCCCAGCGGGAAGAAGCCCGCGATCACCAGCGCGATGAGCCCCACGATCCACGTGGACGCCGACGGCGTCTGGTAGGTGGGGTGCACCTTGGCGAAGATCTTGGGGAGCAGCCCGTCGCGCGACATGGTGTAGAAGATGCGCGGCTGCCCCATGAGCATCACCAGCACCACGCTGGAGAGGCCGGCCACCGCGCCGATGTTCACCAGCACCTCCAGCCACTTGAGCTGCGGCACCGCCGCGATCGCCTCGGACACCGGGTGCGGCACCCCCAGGCTGGTGTAGGGGGCCAGCCCCGTCATCACCAGCGACATCAGGATGTACAGCACCGTGCAGATCAGCAGCGAGGCGATCATGCCGATGGGCAGGTCGCGCTGCGGGTTCTTGGCCTCCTGCGCCGCTGTGGACACCGCGTCGAAGCCGATGTACGCGAAGAACACCACCGGCGCCGCGCGCAGCACCCCGGCCATCCCGTACTTCGTGCTCCCGTCGGGGTTGGTGACCATCTCCGGGATGAACGGCGTCCAGTTGTCCGTGTTGATGTAGGCGAAGCCGAAGCCGATCACCAGCAGCACGATCGTCATCTTGATCGCCACGACGATGTTGTTGACCATCGCCGACTCCTGCACCCCGCGCACCAGCAGCAGCGTGAGCGCCAGCACCAGCGCCACCGCCGGCAGGTTGATGAGGCCGTTCACCACCTCGCCGCCGCCCGCCACGCAGGCGTCACGCGCGGTGAACGCCGCCCCGGTGACCGCGTCCGCCAGCGTGCCGCCCGTGGCCGGGTTCACGCAGGTGAAGGCGCGGACCACGTTGTGCCCCCCCTCCACCGTCAGCGGCGCCGACGCGAACGCCGCCGGGATGTGCAGCCCGAACTCCGCCAGCAGCGCGCTCAGGTACCCCGACCACCCCACCGCCACCGTGGAGGCCGCGAACAGGTACTCCAGCACCAGGTTCCACCCGATGAACCACGCCACCGCCTCGCCCATGGTGGCGTAGCTGTACGTGTACGCCGACCCCGCGATGGGGATCATCGACGCGAACTCGGCGTAGCAGAGCCCCGCGAAGAGGCACGCCAGCCCGGCCAGCACGAAGGAGAGCGACACCCCCGGACCGGCGAAGTTGGCGGCCGCCGTGCCGGTGAGCACGAAGATCCCGGCGCCGATGATGGCGCCGATCCCCAGCAGGGTGAGGTTGAGGGCGCCGAGGGTGCGCTTGAGCCCCCCCTCGGAGGCGGACGCTTCGGCCTTGAGCGCCGCGATGGATTTCTTGGACCAGATGCCCATCGGTGTGTGGCTGAGGTCGGGAAGGGGCGCACCGCAGGACAGGGGCGGCGCGCGAGCCCCGGTGCGCCGCGGGAAGGAGGCGGACGCCGGGAACATCGGACGGAACTATACGCTGCGGACCGCGAATATGCCGCCGGCCCGGGGGATTTCCCCCGGGCCGGCCTCGCCTCCCCCGCGGACCGGCGGACCGGACCCGCCGGCCGCCGCCCCCCTCACCCCGCCGTCACACGCTGTAGTTGGGGGCTTCGCGGGTGATCGTCACGTCGTGCGGGTGCGACTCGCGCAGCCCCGCCGTGGTGATCCGCACGAACTCCGCCTCCGTGCGCAGCTGCTCGATGCTGGCGCACCCCACGTACCCCATCCCGCTGCGCAGTCCGCCGATCATCTGGAACAGCACGTCCCCCACGGGGCCCTTGTACGGCACCCGCCCCTCGATCCCCTCCGGGACCAGCTTCTTGGCCGACATCTCGCCGTCCTGGAAGTAGCGGTCGGCCGAGCCGTCCTGCATGGCCGACAGCGACCCCATCCCGCGGATCATCTTGAAGCGTCGCCCCTCCAGCAGGAACGACTCCCCGGGGCTCTCCTCGGTGCCGGCCAGCATGGAGCCCATCATCACGCACGAGGCCCCGGCCGCCAGTGCCTTCACGATGTCCCCGGAGTACTTGATGCCCCCGTCGGCAATCACCGGCACGTCGCCGGCGCCGTCCACCGCATCCATGACCGCGGTCAGCTGCGGTACCCCCACCCCCGTCACCACGCGGGTGGTGCAGATCGAGCCGGGCCCCACCCCCACCTTGACCGCGTCCACGCCGCGCGCCACCAGCGCCGCCGCCCCCTCGCGGGTGGCGACATTGCCGGCCACCAGCTGAATCTCGGGGAACGCCTCGCGCACCGTGGCCGTCGCGTGGAGCACCCCCTCGTGGTGCCCGTGCGCCGTGTCGATGACCAGCACGTCGGCCCCGGCCTGCACGAGCGCCCGCGCCCGGTCCAGATAGTCGCCCCCGGCGCCGATGGCCGCCGCCACCCGCAGCCGCCCGTGCCGGTCCTTGTTGGCGTGGGGGAACTGCCGCCGCTTGTGGATGTCCTTGACCGTGATCAGCCCCTTGAGGCACCCCGTCTCATCCACCACGGGGAGCTTCTCAATGCGGTGCTTCCCCAGGATCCGCTCGGCCTCCTCGAGCGTGGTCCCCACCGGCGCCGTCACCAGGTCCGCCGAGGTCATCACCTCGTCCAGCGGGCGGTCCAGGTCGCGCTCGAACTGCAGGTCGCGGTTGGTGAGGATCCCCACCAGCCGCCCGTCCTCCCCCACGATGGGCACGCCGGAGATCTTGAAGCGCATCATCAGCGCCACCGCCTCCCGCAGCGACGCCGTGGGGGAGAGGGTGATGGGGTTGAGGATCATCCCGCTCTCGCTGCGCTTGACCCGGTCCGCCTCGGCCGCCTGGCGGTCGATGGACATGTTCTTGTGCAGCACCCCGATGCCGCCGGCGCGGGCCATCGCGATCGCCATCTCGCTGCCCGTGACCGTGTCCATGGCCGCCGACACCAGCGGCACGTTGAGCGCGATGGACCGGGTAAAGCGCGAGGTGATGGACACCTCGCGGGGGTGAACCACCGAATGGCGCGGGACGAGCAGGACGTCGTCGAAGGTCAGCGCCTGGGGGTCGCGCACACGAGCCAGCCCGGAGGGGCGGGGGGCGACCGAGGGGGAGTCAGAGACGGGTGCCATCTTGAAACGTAGGCGCACCCGGGCGGACTGTCCAGCGGCTCCCGGGTGTCAGGGTGCGGAGGGAGCCCCGCCCGGCGGAGCTCCACCACCCGGTGGCGGCGCGGCCGGGACAGGAGCCGGCGGCGACACGGGCGCCGCCGATGCCGCCGCTTCCCCGGGCGCGGGCGCCCCCACCTGTTCCACCGCAGCCCGCGCCGCCGACGCCACCCCGGTGGCCACCGTCACCGTGGTCTGGGCCACCCCCCCCAGCACCCCCACCGCCTTGCTCAGCAGCCCCATCGTCTCGGCCACCGTCCCCGCCGCCACCCCGCCGGCGCGCAGCGAGTCCTCCACGCCGTCCACGAACCGCTGCAGCGCCGAGGCGGGGGGCGCCGCCTTCTCGGCGTACTTGGTCTCCAGGAACTCGATGTAGTCGAGCACCTGGTACAGCCGCTCATCCGACAGGGCGTCGAGGCGGCGATTGATGCGGTCGCGGACGTAGGGGTTCATGGGGAGTCGTACGGCATCACCCGCGCCAGCGTTTCCGCTCGCCACGCGCGTCGATGTGACAGTAGGGGGTGGCAAAGCGGGGGCTGCTGTACACTCCCAGTCCCCCCGCCAGCTCGGGGTGCACCCGTTCGATCCACTCCACCGCCTGCTCCACGCGGTAGGCGTCAAACAGCGTCAGCCGCCCATCCCCGTCGGCGTCGATGGCCACGTCGGCCGCGTCGCCGTACAGGTGGCGCGAGTCGCGCGCCGAGCCCTCCACGCCGGCGTTGTGCACCGGCGTGCGGAAGCCGCTGTGCACGCGCACGTCGTACTCGGCCACCTCCTCCCCCTGCCGGCGCGCCAGCTCCCGCAGCACCAGCTCCACCTTGTCCAGCAGCCGGGGGTCCACGGCGATGTAGCGCGGCCACTGCCGCTGCTGGTCGTGCGTGATGAAGTCGCGCACCTTGAGGTGCCGCGTGAGCGGGAGGTCCAGCTGCGCCTCGTGCACCTCGGCAAAGCCCGCCGGACGCTCCGCCTGCTCGTCGTGCGACCATTCGGCGGGGTAGCGCCCGATCTCGTAGCCGTTGAGCGAGCGCCCCAGCTTGAGCTCAAAGGGGACCAGCACCGCCAGGCGCACCGCCTCCACCCGCTGCTCCACGGGGCCGCGGCGCAGCGCCAGCTCGTAGAAGCCGGGCTCCAGCGGCGCCAGCAGCGTGTCCCCTTCCAGCGGGCGCGTCACGTCGGCCGCCCGGCCGGTCCCCACCTCCAGCCACTGGTAGGTGAAGGTGGCGGGTCCCCCCGGGGCGTTGCGGAACTGCAGCGGGAACGCCACCCGCTCCCCCGAGCGCACGAAGCGCATGCGCACCGCCCCGCTGGCCCCCAGCAGCGCGCTGTCGGCCTCCACCCGCGGGACCGCCGCGCGATAGCTGTCGGCGGACGAGCCGGCCTGCAGCTCCTCGGGGGGCTGGTAGGCCACCAGTGCGGCCACGGCGGCGGCGCCGCTCAGCAGCAGCGCGGTGCGGCGGCGGATCACCAGGATCCCCAGCGGGCGCGCGTGCCGCGCACGTCGATGTGCACGAAGGGGCCGTGCGCGCTGGTGGCGGGGTAGATGCCGATGCCCCCCACCAGCTCGGGGTGCGCCGCCTCCACCCGCTCCGCCGCCGAGGCGAGGAGGCGGGCGTCGCGGAGATCCACGCGGCCGTCGCGGTTGAGGTCGGTCATCCAGTCGCGGCCGCCGTCGGTGACGAACACATCCGCGGCGTCGCCGTACTGGTGGCGGCTGTCGGACACCCGCCCCCCGGCGCCCACCCCCTGCGCGTTGTACTGCGGCGTGCGGAAGCCGGACATGACCCGCAGGCGCCCCACCGCCACGCCCATGGTGCGCAGCTCATCCACCACCAGCTCCAGCTTGTCCAGCAGCGGCTCGCGCAGCGCGAGGTACTTGGGCCACACCCGCGCCTGGTCGTGCGTGAGGAAGTCGCGCAGGCGGAAGTGCTGCGACACGGGGAGGTCGGCGTTGGCCTGGGTGACCTCCACCAGCCCGGCGGGGGTGCGGGTGGCCCGCGCGCCACGCCGCTCCCACGGGAAGTCGCCGATGGCGTAGCCGCCAATGCGCCCGCGCACCTTGTCGGTGAAGGGGCGGACGGTGATGAAGTGGAACGGCCCGCCGCTGTCGGCGGCCGCCAGCACCCCCGGGCGCCGCCCCGCCGAGTCGCCAAACAGCTCCCGCAAGAGGGGGATGGCGCCACCCGAGGTGGGGAGGAGGAAACGGGCGCGCAGCTTGCCGCTGCGTCCGCGGAGGGTGTCTAGGAGGGCGGGACGATCAGCCGCCACCGCCACCGCCGTGGCGGCCGGGGTCCGCTCCGACACCGGGGCGGTGGCCAGCGGGGCCGAGGCCACGATCCCCGCCAGGACGGCCAGCGCGGCCACCGTCACCCATGGCACGCTGCCGCGCCGGGCAGGCGCGTGCGGGGGGGTGTGGGGGGGCGGAGGGGGCGTCACGGACAGGGGGAGGAGGGGACGGGGCAGCAACAGCCCAGAGGGCGGTTGGCGTTGCAGTCGCAGTTGGAGTTGGTGCCGGAGCCACGCCGCTCCGCGGCCAGCCTAGAGACGACTGAGCGCCCCGGCCGGAAATATAGGCCGGCCAGG
>JBEIJM010000130.1:0-9673 GCA_040380205.1 Gemmatimonadaceae bacterium | reverse complement strand
CGGGCGCCAGCGCGGGGATGGCGGGGCTGCTGCTGGTGGCGGCGCTGTTCGGGGCGCGATTGTATCAGCTGCAGCGCGACCACGTGCGGGCGCTCATCCGGCGGTCGACCGGCTGAGCCCCCGCGCCCACCCCCGCCCCATGCCGCGACCCCTCCCCTCGTCCCGCCTGCTGCCCCTCCTCGCGCCGCTCGTCGCCCTCCTGCTGCCGGCGGCGGCGGGCGCCCAGCCCGCCCTCGCCACGACCGCGGGGTCCCCGTCGGCCCGGGCCCGCTGGGAACGGCAGTGCCAGATCCGCAAGGACAAGTTCGAGCACATCCTGCCGGGCGCCCTGCGCGACCACGGCGTGGACATGTGGATCGTGATGCAGCGGGAGAACACCTTCGACCCGATGTACGAGGACCTGGGGCGCGGATACGTGGGGAGCGTGGGCTACTACATCTTCACCGACCGCGGCACCCGGATCGAGAAGGCGGCCATCGGCGTGTCGGGGTACCTGCTGGAGGCGTGCCCCACCTACGACCTGGTGCGCGCCTTCGCGCCGCTGCGCGCGTTCGTGGCCGAGCGCAACCCCAAGCGCATCGCGGTGAACATGTCGGACGACGTGGGCGCCGCCGACGGGCTCTCCAAGTCGGCGTACGACCGCCTGGTGAAGGAGCTGGGCCCCGAGTTCGCGGGGCGCCTGGTGTCGTCGGAGCGGGTGGTGTCCGACTACCGGTCGGGGTTCACCGCGTCGCAGCTGGTGGCGCTGGGGGAGGCCGGCGAGCTGTCGCGGCACCTCGCCGAGCGGGCGCTCTCCAACGAGGTGATCGTGCCGGGGGTGACGGCGCTGGAGGACGTGGCGTGGTGGATGATGGACCAGCTGCAGCAGCGCGGGCTGGGGTCGTCGTTCGACATGCCGTCGGTGTACATCACCGGCCCCAAGGGGATCGAGGCGACCTCCAACGGGCGGATCATCCAGCGCGGCGACCTGGTCATCATCGACTGGGGAGTGGGCTACCTCAACACGTGGACCGACGTGAAGCGGATGGCCTACGTGCTCAAGCCCGGCGAGGTGGCGGTGCCGCGCGGGATCCAGGCGGCGTTCGACAACGCCCTCACGGTGCGCGACCTCATCCGGCGCACCATCCGCCCGGGGCCCACGGCGGCGGACATGATGGCGCAGCTGCGCACCGCCGTCGAGGCGGGGGGCTTCGCCATGCAGGGGACCTTCAACCAGGTCAGCGACGACGGGAAGGTGGAGGTGATGATCGGCTGCCATTCGGTGGGGGACCGCGGCCACGGCAGCGGCCCGTCGATCGCCACCTTCAACCCGCGGCAGATGACCTTCCCCATCAAGCCGTTCAACCCGTTCAGCATCGAGCTGTTCGCGTGGACCCCCAACCCCGAGTGGGGAGGCGCCAAGGTGCGCATCCCCCTCGAGGACGACGCCATCGTCACCGCTCGCGGCGTCGAGTGGCTGTATCCCGTGAACCAGCGGATCCTCCTGGTCCGCTGACCTTCTTCCCGCCCCCGCCCCCGCCATAGGGGGGCCGGCGGGGCGCGCCGCGATCCCGGTCGCGGTCGCGGTCATCCCGGGGCGGGGGACCGCCGCCGCGATACGGGCGCCCCGGCCCCGGACGACCGGGGTACGGGCGCCCCTGGTAGCCGCCGGGGCGCTCGCGCCGCGGCGGCGGCTCGGCGCCGATCTCGGGCTCGGTCACCTCCAGCGGCGCCCCCAGCAGCGCCAGCGCGGCGGCAGCCAGCGTGGTGCCGTCATGCTCGGCCAGCAGTGGCGCCAGGAGCTCCAGCCAGGGCGCCAGCGTGGCCGAGGCCACCTCGTCGGCCAGCACGGCCTCCAACCGCGCCCGCAGCGCCGCCTCGCGGTGCGCCCGCAGCGCCGCGTTCCCCGGCACCGGCACCGGCGTGATCACCTGCCCCGTCACCTGCTCGATCACGCGCAGCAGCCGCAGCTCGCGCGGCTCGGCCAGCGTGATCGCCACCCCCTCGCGCCCGGCCCGGCCGGTGCGCCCGGTGCGGTGCACGTACGACGCCACGTCGGCGGGGACGTCGAAGTTCACCACGTGCGACACGTGCGACACGTCCAGCCCGCGCGCGGCCACGTCGGTGGCCACCAGCAGCGCCGTCTTCTGCGACCGGAAGCGCGCCATCACGCGGTCGCGCTGCTCCTGCGACAGCCCCCCGTGCAGCGACTCGGCGCGCGCGCCGCGCGTCTGCAGCGCCTCGGTCAGCTCGTCCACCTCGGTGCGCGTGCGGCAGAAGACGATCGCCGCGGTGGGCGACTCCACCTCCAGCAGCCGCAGCAGCGCGGGGATCTTCTCGCCACGCAGCACGCGGACCGCCACCTGCCGCACCCGCGCCACCTCCCCCTCGGCCGGCACCGGGCGCGCGATCGTCACCTCCACCGGGTCGCGCAGCTGCTGCTGGGCGATGGCGGCGATGCGCGGCGGGAAGGTGGCGGAGAAGAGCGCGGTCTGCCGCGCGCGCGGCGCGGCCTGCAGGATCGCCTCGAGGTCGTCGGCGAACCCCATGTCCAGCATCTCGTCGGCCTCGTCGAGCACCACGGTGCGCACGCCGTCCAGCGGGAGCGACGCGCGCCGGATGTGATCCAGCGCACGGCCGGGGGTGGCCACGACCACGTCCACGCCGTACGCCAGCGCGCGCAGCTGCGCGGTCATCGGGGCGCCGCCGTACAGCGCCAGCACCCGCACCCCCAGCGCGCGCCCGTAGCGCCCCACCGCCTCGGTCACCTGCATCGCCAGCTCGCGGGTGGGCACCAGCACCAGCCCGCCGGGGCGCGCGCCCCGCGCGCCAAAGGTGCCCCCCTCGCCCCCCGCCCCCAGGCGGTGCAGCATCGGCAGCGCGAACGCCGCGGTCTTCCCGGTCCCGGTAGCCGCCCGTGCCAGCACGTCGTGCCCCGCCAGCAGGGGCGGGATCGCCTCCAGCTGCACGGGCGTGGGCTCTTCGTACCCGAGCGCCGAGAGGGCGTCGGTGAGGCGGGGATCCAACCCCAGGGCGGCGAAGCCGCTATCGATGGTCATGCGGCTCCGGATGGGCGCTTAAGTTGAGAATGCCCCCCCGCGGGGCTCCCCGCGGGGCTCCCCGCGGCTCGGCAGCGGGGATTCCAGCGGGGGGAACCTTGAAACCTAACCGGTTTGGTCTCTCCATGCCGTCCCCCGGGGCCGATCCCGTGCTTCCCTTCGAAATCCGCCCGTCCCCCATCCAGGGGCTGGGGGCCTTTGCCACCGTCGCCATCCCCGCCGGGACGCGGCTCATCGAGTACGCCGGCCAGCGGCTGACCCCGGCCGAGGCCGAGGCGCGCTACCCCGACGACGGCACGCGGCACCACACGTACCTGTTCGCCATCGACGACACGGTGGTGGTGGACGCCGCGGTCGACGGCAACGCCGCGCGCTACCTCAACCATTCGTGCGCCCCCAACTGTGACGCCGTCATCGAGGACGGGCGCATCTGGCTGGAAACGGTGCACGACATCGAGCCCGGGGAGGAGCTGGTGTACGATTACGCCTACGTGCTGGCCGAGCGGCACACGCCGGCGGCCAAGCGCCGCTACCCCTGCGGCTGCGGCGCCGTGACCTGCCGCGGCACCATCCTCGCCCGCAAGCGGTAGCCGCCATGGCCCTCCCCTCCACCGTCCACACGCTGGACGTCACGCTGGCGCACGTGGACCGCGGCGTGTACGAGACCCTGGCGTTCCGCATGGCGCGCCACCCCTCGGAGACGGCCGAGTACTTCGTGGCGCGGCTGCTGGCGTACTGCCTGACGTACGAGGAGGGGATCGCCTTCTCGCGCGGCGGGCTCTCCGACCCCGACGAGCCGCCGCTGGCGGTGCGCGACCTCACGGGCACGATGCGCGGCTGGATCGAGATTGGCGCCCCCGACGCCGACCGGCTGCACAAGGCCGCGAAGGCGTCGCCCCGGGTGGAGGTGGTGACGCACCGCGACCCCGCCGCGTGGCGCCGGCAGCTGGCCGGCGCGCGCATCCACCGCGCGGAGGCGATCCGGGTGCACGTGCTGGACCGGGCGCTGGTGGCCGCGCTGGCCGAGCGGCTGGACCGGCGGTGGACGCTCACGGTGACGGTCACCGACGGCACGCTGTACGTGGAGCTGGGCGGGGCGGTGTTCACCGGCACGGTGACCACCGGCGGCGTGCACGACGCCGACGGGGGTGTGGGGGATTGACCCACGGGGGTTGCGGGAACTGCGCGTTGACGCGGCGTGGTCCCGGCTCAATAGTGACGGTGGCAGCAGGATGCGGCATCCCCCCACCGGAGCAAGCGGCAATGGCGGTCTCCCCGAATTACCGGAGCTTCGTGCTGGAGCAGCTGGCACGCGCGCTCCCGTCCGTGCAGGCACGGGCGATGTTCGGGGGCGTGGGGGTGTACAGCGGCGCCGCCTTCTTCGCGCTCATCGACAACGACACGCTGTATTTCAAGGTGGACGACGAGACGCGCGCGGCGTACGAGCGGCGCGGGATGTCCCCCTTCCGCCCCTTCGGCGACGGCGGGCAGGCGCTGGCCTACCACGAGGTGCCGGCCGACGTGCTGGAGGACGAGGAGGCGCTGGCCGAGTGGGCGGCGCAGGCGGTGAGCGTGGCCCGGCGCGCCAAGGGGCGCCGTCGCGGGCGGTCGGCCTAGCCGACCGGTGGACGGGCGGGGTGCGGCGGCCTCCGCCGCGCCCCGCCCGCGCGCGCTACCGGCAGTAGGTCAGCCAGCCGTGGGGGTCGTCCAGCTCCCCCTTGGCGATCCCCAGGTACTGCCGCTGCAGCAGCTGCGTCACCGGGCCGGGCTTGCCGGCGCCGATGGTGATGCGGTCCACGCTGCGCACGGGGGTGAGCTCCGCCGCCGTGCCGGTGAAGAACACCTCGTCGGCCATGTACAGCATCTCGCGCGGGATGTGCAGCTCCCGCACCGGGATGCCGTGGGCCGCCGCCAGCTGCATGATGGTGTGGCGCGTGATCCCCCCCAGGATGCTCCCGTCCAGCGGCGTGGTGATGAGCGCCCCGTCGGACACGATGAACACGTTCTGCCCCGACCCCTCGCTCACCATCCCCGAGGGGCTCAGCGCGATCCCTTCGGCATAGCCGTTGGCCAGCGCCTCCATCTTGATCAGCTGCCCGCTGAGGTAGTTGCCGGCGATCTTGGCCATCGCGGGGATGGTGTTGGGCTGCACCCGGTGCCACGACGCGATGCAGGCGTCCACCCCCTGCGCCAGCGCCTCGTCACCCAGGTAGGCGCCCCAGGGCCAGCAGGGGAGGTACGTCTCCACCGGCGAGCCGATGGGGACCATGCCGGCGGTGCCGTAGCCGCGCACCACCATGGGGCGCAGGTAGCACGACTCCACCCCGTTGCGCACGACCAGCTCGCGCGACGCCTCGGTGAGCTGGTCGATGGTCCACGGCACCTCCATGCGGTAGATCTTGCAGGAGTGCAGCAGCCGCTGCAGGTGCTCGCGGAGGCGGAAGATGGCCGGCCCGCGCGGCGTGGCGTACGCACGGATCCCCTCGAAGGCCGAGGAGCCGAACTGCACCGAGTGGCTGAGGACGTGGATGGTGGCGTCGGCCCACGGGATGAACGACCCGTCACGCCAGATCCACTGGGTTTCCGAGATGCGACTCATGGCGAGTGCCTGGAGGCTGGAAGGAAGGACGCGGACGGGCGCGGCGGGCGCTACAGCAGCGACCGCACCGCGCCGCCGTCGGCCAGGATGGCCTGCCCGGTGACGAACCCGGCGGGGACCGACGCGAGGAAAGTTAGCACGGCCGCCACCTCCTCGGGGCGTCCCAGCCGCCCGACAGGGGTCTCCGCGGTCCACCCGGCGTACACGGCCTCACGCGTGGTCCCCGCGCGCGCCGCGTTGGCCTCGGCCAGTGACGCCAGCCGCTCGGTGGCGGTGAACCCCGGCAGCACCGTGTTCACCGTCACCCCGTCGACGGCCACCTCGTCGGCCAGCGTACGCAGGAAGCCGGTGACCCCGGCGCGCAGCGTGTTGCTGAGCACCAGGTTCCCCTGCGGCCGCTTGACCGCCAGCGAGGTGATGGCCAGCACCCGCCCCCACCCCCGCGCGCGCATCCCGGGGACGAACGCCTGCGTGAGCGCCACCACGCTGCGCAGGAGCAGCCGGCTGGCCCCCTCCCATGCCTCCCAGTCGAACGACAGCGCGCCGCCGGTGGGGGGGCCGCCGGTGTTGCACACCAGGATGTCCACGCCGCTGTGGCGCTCGGTCACCGCCGCCACCACCGCCGCGATCCCCTCGGCGGTGGCGAGGTCGGCCTGCACCGCCAGCACCGGGGCGCCCGCCAGCCCGTGCAGCCGGTCGGCCGCCTGCGCCAGCGACGCCGCGTCGCGCCCGCAGATCGCCACCTGACACCCCTCGCGCGCCAGCTGCGCGGCCGCCTCGTAGGCGATCCCGCGGCTCCCCCCGCACACCAGCGCCACCTTCCCTGCGATGCCGAGCTCCATGGGGCGCCCCTCAGCGCGCGGCGCGCAGGTAGCCGTCGGTCCCGTCGATCCAGTCCTGGCGCGGCGGGTTGAAGATGTCCACGTCCAGCGTGTCCTCCAGCGCCTCGGCGCGGTGGCGCACGTGCGGCGGGATCACCAGCACGTCGCCGGCCTTCACGTCGATGAACTCGTCGCCCGGCGCGTCGGCGTGCGCGCCGATCCAGAAGCGCAGGCACCCCGAGAGCACGTAGGTGAACTGCTCGTTGTGGTGGTCGTGCGCGGGGACGATGGCCCCCTGCTTGAGGTACACGTGGGCCAGCATCATCCGGTCGCTCCAGATGAGGCGGCGGCCGATGAGCGGGTTGAGCTCCTCGACGGGGAGCGACTCCCACGACTGCAGGCGGACGTCGGACATGGGGGACAGGGTCAGGGGTGGTCGGGGGACGCCGAGGCGTCCGGGGGCGGGACCGCGTCGTCGGCGGCGGGGACCGCGGCCGTGGTGACCGCAGCGGCGGCGGCCGCACGCCGCGCCGCCTCCTCCGCCTTGCGGTTCTCCTTGCGCAGGTCCCAGAGCATCATCCCCAGGACCAGGAAGGCAAAGCCAAACTGCACGCCGAACTCGAAGAGGAACATCGGGTTGGACAACGACTCCACGGGCGCCTCCGGCCAGGGTGAGGGGGAATGTATGCGGAACCGCGGCGGGGTGGGCGGCCGTTCCCCGCCAGCCCCGGGGCGGTGTCCCGCCGCCATCTTGTTCCCGTCCCGCCCGCGCCGTTTCCCCGCTTCCCTCTGCTCCGCATGGCCTTCCCGTCCGACATCGCGATTGCGCAGGCCGCCCGGCTGCGCCCCATCACCGACGTCGCTGCCGACGTGGGGATCCCTGCCGACGCGCTGCACCCGTACGGCCGCCACATGGCCAAGCTGCCGCTGGAGCTGGCGGCCCGCCCGCCGCGCGGACGCCTGGTGCTGGTGACCGCCATCAGCCCCACCCCGGCCGGCGAGGGGAAGAGCACGGTGAGCGTGGGGCTGTCGCAGGCGCTGCGGCGGCTGGGGACGAACGCCGTGCTGGCCATGCGCGAGCCGTCGCTGGGGCCGGTGTTCGGCGTGAAGGGGGGCGCGGCGGGGGGCGGCTACGCGCAGGTGGTGCCGATGGAGCAGATCAACCTGCACTTCACCGGCGACTTCCACGCCATCGCCGCCGCGCACAACCTGCTGGCCGCGCTGGCCGACAACGCGGCGCACCAGCGCACCGTGCCGGGGCTGGACGCCGGGCGCCTCACCTGGCCGCGCACGATCGACATGAACGACCGGGCGCTGCGGCAGGTGGTGACCGGGCTGGGGGCGGGGAACGGCGTGGTGCGCGAGGGGCGCTGGGTGATCGTGCCGGCCAGCGAGGTGATGGCCATCGTGGCGCTGGCCGCCGACCTCCCCGACCTGCAGGCGCGCCTGGCGCGCATCGTCGTGGGGAGCCGCGGCGACGCCTCGCGCGCCCCCATCCGGGCGGCCGACCTGGGGGCGGCCGATGCCATGGCGCTGCTGCTGCGCGACGCGCTGGCCCCCAACCTGGTGCAGACGCTGGAGGGGGGGCCGGCGCTGGTGCATGCGGGCCCCTTCGGCAACCTGGCGCACGGCTGCAACAGCCTGGTGGCCACGCGCACGGCGCTGGCGCTGGGGGACGTGGTGGTGACCGAGGCGGGGTTCGGCTCCGACCTGGGGGCGGAGAAGTTCTTCAACATCAAGTGCCGCCTGGGGGGGCTGTCGCCGGCGGCGGCGGTGCTGGTGGCCACGGTGCGGTCGCTCAAGATGCAGGGCGGAGTGCCGCTGGCGGCGCTGGACCGCGAGGACACGGGGGCGCTGGAGCGGGGGCTGCCGCACCTGGCGCACCATGTGGCCAACGTGCGGCAGCATGGCGTGCCGGTGGTGGTGGCGATCAACCGGCGGGCCACCGACACGGACGCCGAGGTGCGGCTGGTGGCCGACGCGTGCGCGGCGCTGGGGGTGCCGGTGGCGCCCACGACGGTGTTTGCCGAGGGGGGCGCCGGGGGGGAGACGCTGGCGCGGGAGGTGCTGGCGCTGCTGGCGGGCGCGCCGGCCGCCTACCGCCCGCTGTACGACGTCGCGCGCCCCATCGCGGAGAAGGCGGAGACCATCGCGCAGCGCGTGTACGGCGCCGACGGCGTGGACTTCACCCCGGCGGCGGCTCGGCAGGCCGCGTGGCTGGAGGCCAACGGGATGGGGGAGACGCCGGTGTGCATGGCGAAGACGCAGTACTCGTTCACCGACGACCCCACGCGGCTGGGGGTGCCCACCGGGTTCCGGCTGACGGTCACCGAGGTGACGGGGGCGGCGGGCGCCGGCTTCGTGGTGGCGCGGTGCGGGGAGATCATGACGATGCCCGGGCTGGGGGCGGTGCCGGCGGCCACGCGCATGCGCCTGGCGGCGGATGGCACGGCGGAGGGGCTGTCGTAGGCACCGGCGCCGGTGTGGCGCAGGGGGGCCGGGATTACTCGCGCGTCACCTGGGCGGTGCCGCGGGTGGCGTCGGTGACCGCGCGCACGAGGGCGTCCACCCGGTCGCGCGGCACGTCCAGCTGGTAGGTGGCCTCGGCCGCGAAGGTCTCCGCGCGCACCGCCGCCTCGTGCAGCGCCCACAGCGGCTGCACGGCACCGATGGCGGCGTACCCCACCCGCACCGTGAGCATCACGGCCTCCACGCGGTCGCGGCGCGGCAGCGTGGCCAGCGCCTCCTGCACGGCGCCGCCGTAGGCCTTCACCAGCCCGCCGGTGCCCAGCTTGGTGCCGCCGTAGTAGCGGGTGACCACCGCCACCACGTCCCCCACGCCGCCATGCAGCAGCACGGTGAGCATGGGGCGGCCGGCAGTGCCGTGCGGCTCGCCGTCGTCGCTCATCCCCACCTGCCCGGTGCTCCCGGGCGGGCCCACGACGTAGGCCCAGCAGTGGTGCGTGGCGTCGGGGAACTCCGTGCGCACCGCCCGCAGCACCGCCTGCGCGTCGGCCACGGTGGGCGCGGGGGCCACCGTGGCGAGGAAGCGGCTGCGATCGATCACCTGCGCCACGCGGTGCGCGGCGGCGGGGACCGGATAGCGCATGCCCGAGGGGAGGCGCGGGTCAGGCGTAGGGGCTGTCGTCGCGGCGCGGTGCGGCCGGCGCCGGACGACGGGGCCCCTGCGCGGGGCGCCCCGATCCCTGCGGCGG
>JBEIJM010000129.1:0-10066 GCA_040380205.1 Gemmatimonadaceae bacterium | reverse complement strand
CCCAGGGCGCCACGCAGCGCGTCCGTCAGCAGCCCCCGCAGCGCCGCCACCCGGGACGGCGCTCCGGTCAGCCGGACCACCAGCAGTGGCGTCTCCCCCGGCGCGGCGCGCACCAGGCGGGGCAGCGGCACGCGCAGCGCCGCCAGCGCCGGCACCCACTGGGCGGCCGGCGCCTCCAGCGGAAACCCCACCAGTTCGTCCACCGCGGGGCGGGCGTGCAGTCGCAGGCTCACCTCGGTGATGACCCCCAGGGTGCCCCACGCCCCCGTGGCCAGCCGGACCAGGTCGAAGCCGGCCACGTTCTTCACCACGCGTCCCCCCACGCGCACCACGTCGCCGGTGCCGGTGACCATCGTGAGCCCCAGCACCAGGTCGCGCACCGCCCGGTGCTCCAGCGCCAGGGGCGCCGCCGACGCGGTGGCCACGGTGGCCCCCACGGAGCCGTCATCGGTGCCGTAGGGGGACACGGCCAGCTGCTGGCCGGCGGCGCGCGTGGCCGCGTCCAGCGTGGCCAGCGAGAGGCCCGCGCCGACCGTGATCACCAGGTCCCCCGGCACGTACTCCACGAGGCTGTCCAGCGCCGCCACGGAGAGCGGCGGCGCGTCGGCGCGCGCCACGCCCCCCTGCAGCCAGGTGCCGCGCCCCACCACGCGCCGCGTCTCGCCGGCAGCGGCCGCGTCGCGCACGGCGTCGGCCACCTCGACCGTGGTGGCCGGGGTCAGCATGCGCGCCCCGCGTCCGTCGCCAGGTCCGCTGGACGGGCGGCCATCGGATCAGCCACGCGCGCGCGCCGCGGGGGTGCCGTGCCATTCGCGGCAGGCGTGCACCGGCACCACCTTGCCGGGGTTGGCGCGGTGCATCGGGTCGAACACCTCGCGGACGGCGCACATGGCGGCCAGCGACGGGGCGTCGAACAGCCGCGCCATGTACGGCTGCTTGTCCAGCCCCACGCCATGCTCGCCGGTGATGGTGCCCCCCGCGTCGATGCACGCCTGCATGATCGCGCTCATGGCCGCATGCACGCGCGCGGCCACCTCCGTGTCGGCGGGATCATAGGGGATGTTGGGGTGCAGGTTGCCGTCGCCGGCATGGAACACGTTGCACACGCGCACGCCGTGCGCCTCGCCAATGGCCTGCACCCGCGCCAGCACCTCGGGGAGGCGGGTGCGCGGCACCACGGCGTCCTGCACCACCAGCGCCGGGGCGATCCGCCCCATGGCACCGAACGCCTTCTTGCGCCCCTGCCACAGCCGGGCGCGCTCCTCGGCGGAGGCCGCGGTGCGCATGGCCCCCGCCCCCTGCGCCTCGCAGCAGCCGCGCACCAGCGCCAGCTCGTCCTCCACCGCGCCGTCCGGGCCGTCCACCTCCACCAGCAGGATGGCCGCGGCGTCGGTGGGGTAGCCGGCGGCAAAGATGGACGCCTCCACCGCCTGGATGGTGGCCTGGTCCATCATCTCCAGCGCCGCCGGGACGATCCCGGCGGCAATGATGGCCGACACGGCGCGCGCGGCCGCGTCCATCGACGGGAAGGAGGCCAGCAGCGTCCGCACCGCCGCGGGGAGCGGCGTGCACCGCACCGTGACCGTGGTGGCCACGCCGAAGCACCCCTCGCTCCCCACGAAGCACCCCAGCAGATCAGGGCCGTCGGGCTCGCCGAAGGGGTCGCCCAGCGTGGTCACGGTGCCATCGGGGAGCACCACCTCGCACGCCAGCACGTGGTTGAGGGTGACGCCGTACTTGAGGCAGTGCGGCCCGCCGGCGTTCTCCGCCACGTTGCCGCCAATGGTGCAGGCGGCCTGGCTGGAGGGGTCGGGGGCGAAGTGCAGCCCGTGCGGCTCCAGATGACGGGCCAGCGTGGCGTTCACGACGCCCGACTCCACCACGGCGATGCGGTTGACCGGGTCCACGTGCAGCACGCGGTTGAGCCGGTTGAGCCCCAGCAGCACGGTGCCCTCCGCCAGCGCTCCGCCTGAGAGTCCGGTGCCGGCCCCGCGCGGCACGAAGGGGACGCCGGCCTCGGCGCAGGCGCGCACCACGGCGATGAGCTCGTCGCGGGTGCCGGGGAACACCGCCACTCCCGGCACGGCCTGATAGCCCGGCAGGGCGTCGGCGTCGTACACCGCCAGCTCGGCCCCGCGGGCCTTGACCCACTTCGCCCCCACCACCCGCGCCAACCTCGCGATCAGCCTGGCGGAGAGCGGGGGGGCAGGGGCGGGGGTCAGGGCAGGCGCGGGGGACATCCCGGCAATGTACGACCGACCAAGACGGGTGGGAGCGTCAGGCCGCTCCCCAGAACCCGGCCAGCGCGTGCCCGTCGGGGGACTCGCGGAGCTTCTCGAACGCCCGCTCGCGGATCTGCCGGATGCGCTCGCGGGTCACCCCCATCAGCGCCCCGATCCGCTCCAGCGTCATCGCCTCCGCCCCCTCGTCCAGCCCGTAGTACAGGTACAGGATCTTCCGCTCGCGCGGCGTGAGGTACTTCCGGAACACCCGGTCGATGAACTCGCGCATCAGCCGACCGTCGGTCCCCTCCTCGATGTCCGCGTGCGTCTCCCCCGCGAACCGCTCCCCCAGGCTGGACGCCTCCCGGTCCTGCCGGTCCACCGGCGCGTCCAGCGACACCTCGGTGCTGCTGATCTGCCGGGCGTTGCGCACCTGCTCCACCGGCTCCTGCAGCATCTTGGACATTTCCTCGTCGGTGGGCTCCCGGTTGAGCACCTGCGACAGGACCATCTCCGCCCGCCCCATGCGGATGAGCTGCGAATTCTGGTTGAGCGGGATGCGCACGCTGCGCGTCTGCTCGGCCAGCGCCTTGAGGACCGCCTGGCGCACCCACCACACCGCGTAGGAGATGAACTTGACCCCCTGGTCGGGGTCGAACTTGCGCACCGCCTTGAGCAGCCCCTCGTTGCCGATGGCCACCAGCTCGGAGAGGTCCAGCCCGTGCCCCTGGTACTTCTTCACGTAGCTGATGACGAAGCGCAGGTTGGCCGTCACCAGCCGCTCCGCCGCCGACGCGTCCCCCTTCTGCGCCAGCCGGGCCAGCCGCCGCTCCTCGGCCGTGTCGGTGATGAGCGGGAGCTTCTGGATGTCGAACAGGTACTGGTCGAACGCGGAGGAGGGGGAGGAGCGGAAGAAACCGCGGGAGCGGGAGTCGGTCCGGGGGGCAGCAGCCTGCATACGTCCTCGCCGTGCGGGGGGCCAGCAACCAGGGGGCGAGCGCCCCGCGGTTGGGATTGGGAGCCCACGATACAGCTGAGTGGGAATTTGGTCAATAAAAATCTTTGTGACCTTGGAACTCTCGCGCCCGGCACGAAACGTGCTGCGGCGCCTATCGCACGGCTCAGCCCTCCAGCGCCGAGATCACCACCGCATCGGCCACCGGCACCCCCCACCGCCCGTCCGCCGGCTCCATCGCCCCGATCCCCCGCGGCAGCGCGTACCGCACCGCATCCCCCCGGGACTTCTTGTCGCCGCGGGTGGCCGCCACCACCGCCGCCGCGGTCACCCCCTCCGGGAGCCCGTCGGGGAGCCCCGCCCGTCGCACGGCATCCTGCACGGCGATCGCCACCCCGGGGGTGGCCACCCCCACCTGCTCGGCAATCCGGGCCTCCACCACCATCCCGATGGCCACCGCCTCTCCGTGGGGGATGCCGAACGCCAGCACCCGCTCCAGCGCATGGGCGATGGTGTGCCCGTAGTTGAGGATCTGCCGCAGCCCCCCCTCGCGGGTGTCCTCGGCCACCACGTCCGCCTTGATGTGGATGCTCCCGGCGATCAGCCCCGGCAGGGCGGGCGCCCGCCCCCCTTCCGCCGCCAGCGACGGCAGCGCCTGCAGCAGCGCCTCGAAATACGCCGCGTCGGCAATCACCCCGTGCTTGAGCATCTCCGCCACCCCGCTGCGCAGCGTCGCCTCCGGGAGCGTCTGCAGCACGTCGGGGTCCACCACCACCGCGGCCGGATTGTGGAACGCCCCCACCAGGTTCTTCCCGTGCGGGGTGTCCACGGCGGTCTTCCCCCCCACGGCCGCGTCCACCATGGCCAGCAGGGTCGTGGGGACCTGCACCACCGGGACCCCCCGCAGGTAGGTGGCCGCCACGAAGCCGGCCAGGTCGGTGATCACCCCGCCCCCCACCGCCACCACCGTGGTGTCGCGCCCCGCCCCCCACGCCAGCAGCTCATCCGTGATGGCGGCCCAGCGGGCGCGCGTCTTCTCCTGCTCGCCCGGGGGGATGGTGATCAGGCGGGTGGTGGCCTCGGGGAACTGCGCCGTCACCGCCGCGCCGTGGCAGGCGGCCACCGTGGTGTCGGTGATGATCGCCACCCGGTGCGCCGGCGCGCACTGCCGCACCACCGTCGCCACCGAGCCCAGCACCCCCCGCCCGCACAGCACCGGGTACGCCACCGGCAGCCGCAAGGGCGGCGGCAGCGGCGCGGGCGACGGGGGGGCGGTCACTACCAGGTCACCTCGCCGTTGCCGGCGCGCTTGTTGGCCACGCGGGCCAGCATGAACAGCAGGTCGGACAGGCGGTTGAGGTACACCACCACCAGCCCCGGGAGCGCCACGTCCTGCATGAGGTGGACCACGCGGCGCTCGGCGCGGCGGCAGATGGTGCGCGCCACGTGCAGGGCGGCCGCCTTGGGGGTCCCCCCGGGGATGATGAAGCTGCGCAGCGGCTCCAGCTCCTGCTCGCAGGCGTCGATCGCCCGCTCCAGCTCCTCGATGCGCTGGTCGTCGATGCGGGCCTTGGCCAGCTGCTCGCGCATCTTCTCGTGGTCGGGGGTGGCCAGCAGCGCGCCGATGGCGAACAGGTCGCGCTGAACCGGCACCAGCACCTCGTCCACGCGGGGCATCTGGAAGATGGAGCGCGCAAACCCCAGCGCCGCATTGAGCTCGTCCACCTCCCCGTAGGCCTCCACGCGCGGGTGGTCCTTCTCCACGCGGCCCCCGCCGAACAGCGCGGTGCCCCCTTCGTCTCCGGTGCGAGTATAGATCTTCATGGCCGGAAGCTAACGCCCCCCCCAAGGCGCCCCGGAAGCGCTAGCTTTGGGGGATGCGCACGCATCCGATTCGCGACCTCACCATTCTGGGGGGCGGCCCCACCGGCCTCTTCGCCCTGTTCTACGCTGGCATGCGCGGGGCCACCGCGCAGGTCATCGACGCCCTCCCCGACCTCGGGGGGCAGCTCACCGCCCTCTACCCCGAGAAGTACATCTTCGACGTGGCGGGCTTTCCCAAGGTCCTGGCCAAGGACCTCGTCCGGAACCTCACCGAGCAGGCGGCGCAGTTCCACCAGGAGCACGGGCTCCCCGCGCACCTGGGGCAGCGGGTGGTGGCGCTGGAGGAGGCCGACGGCCACTTCGTGCTGGTCACCGAGACCGACCGCTTCCCCACCCGGGCGGTGGTCATTGCCGCCGGGATCGGCGCCTTCCGCGCGCGCCGGCTGCCGCAGCCGTGCGCCGCCCCGTGGTACGGGCGCGGCATCCAGGAGCTGGTGGCGCACCCTGACAGCTACCGGGACCAGGATGTGGTCATCATCGGCGGCGGCGACTCGGCCTTCGACTGGTGCGCCCAGCTGCGGCACCGCGCCCGGTCGGTCACGCTGGTGCACCGCAGCGACCGGTTCCGGGCGCACGCCGCCACGGT
Organism: Gemmatimonadaceae bacterium; assembly: GCA_040380205.1. Taxonomy (GTDB): domain Bacteria; phylum Gemmatimonadota; class Gemmatimonadetes; order Gemmatimonadales; family Gemmatimonadaceae; genus Gemmatimonas. The sequence goes on along the minus strand of JBEIJM010000129.1, from coordinate 4,419 downwards.
GGCCGAGGTGGAGGCCGCCGCCGCGGCCGGCGATGGCAAGGTGACGGTGCTCACCTTCCACGAACTGGAAGACGTGAGGGGGGGGGAGACGCTGTCGGGGATTCGGGTGCGCGACACCAAGACCAAGACCTCGCGTGACCTGCCGGCCGACGTGGTGCTTCCCATGCTGGGGTACGTCTCCGACCTGGGGACGCTGCTGGAGTGGGGGCTGGACATCGAGAAGGACGAGATCCGCGTGGGGAGCACCATGGACACGGGGCGTCCGGGGATCTACGCGGCGGGGGACATCACCACCTACCCCGGCAAGCTCAAGCTCATTGCGGCCGGCTTTGCCGAAGCGGCCATTGCGGTGAACCAGGCGGTGCACTGGATCTACCCCGACAAGAAGGTGGCGCCGGGGCATTCGTCCAACCTGGCGATCTTCGGGCAGAAGGACGACTAGGGGCGCCTGCGGGGGGGAGAGGTGGGGTGGGGGCGTTGCCTCCGCCCCGGGCCGTGCGTCCCACCCATGACCCGGTGGTTGGCGCCCTCTGACGGGCGTCCGCCGGTCGTGGCCCTCGCCCCTACGCCCCGCATGCTGTTCAAGCGCCCTGCCGCCTCCTTCGACACCCCTGGCCGGTCCCTGCTGGCGCAGGGGCGCGGGGCGTTGACGGGTGGCAAGGCCCCGCGGCCGGGGACGCCCCCCAGCACGCCGGCGGCCCCTCCCGGGGTGGAGGCCGCGCTGGCGGCGGCGCTGGACGCCCTGGGGCGGGTGTTGGAGGGGGTGGGCGCCGGGGGCTTCGACATCCCCGAGCGGTCGGCCGAGACGTTGGCGCAGCTGACCACGCGCTTTCGCGACCACGTGGTGGCCGGGCGGCACTTCACCGACGAGGTGGTAGACCCGCCCGTGCCGCTGGAGGCGCGCCAGTACGCGGCCGTGGCCGAGTTCCTGGTGCAGCACAAGGCGGCGGAGAAGGCGTACGTCGAGGCCGCGCTGGCCGACCTGCGCGACGCCCTGTGGGCCTGCGTGAACCGGGTGCAGGCCGCCGTGGCCGCCGACGTGAAGGCCGACGCCGCCACCGGCGAGCAGGTGCATCGCGTGCACTCCGCCATCAACAAGCTGGAGACGGGCACCGTCAAGCAGGAGGTGCTCTCGGCGATGAACTCCATGGAGCAGATCGCCAGCGAGCGGCGCGCCACGCAGACCACGCAGTTCGGGGCGCTGGCGGCGCGCATCGACCAGCTGGGGTCGCAGCTGGAGGTGCTCAAGAAGGAGAACGAGACCGACCTCCTCACGGGGCTCGGGAATCGCAAGCGCTTCGACGCGGCGTTGGCGCGGGCCATGCAGATGGGGCTGCTCAGTCGCCAGCCGCTCACGCTGGTGATGCTGGACATGGACGGGCTCAAGGAGATCAACGACTCGTTCGGGCACCCGACCGGGGATGCGGCGCTGCGGGTGTTCTCGGACTGCCTGGCCAAGGTGTTCCTGCGCAGCACCGACGTGATCTGCCGCATCGGCGGCGACGAGTTCGCGGTGATCCTCCCCAACACGGAGGCGCGGGTGGTGGCGCGGATGGCGGCGCGGTTGGTGACCTTTGTCGCCGAGACGCCGGTGCCGCAGGCGCCCGGCGCGCGGATGGGGGTGAGCGTCGGGTACGCGGGGCTCAAGGGCGGGGAGACCCCAGAGGAGTGGGTGGCACGGACCGACGCGGCGCTGTACAGCGCGAAGCGCGCCGGCAAGGGGCAGGCCGTCTCCGCCTGAGGCGCGCCGTGCGGCGGCTCGGTTGACGCCCCCGCCGTGTCGCGAGAGCTTTCCCCCATCCCGTGCGCCCTTTTTCCTTGCTCCTTCGTGCGTGCCTCGCGGCGGCGCTCGCGCCGTTGGCGGGGGGGGCGTTGGCGCACGCGCAGGGGCAGGCGTGCGAGCGGGGCGACCGCGAGGTGCGCACGCTCCGCTTCACGGGGCAGGGCGCCGTCCCCGCGGCCACGCTGGCCGCCGCCATCGCCACCCAGCCGTCCACCCTGGGGGGGCTCCCCGGGCTGGGCACCCGTCGCTGCCTCGATCCCGAGGAGTTCGCGCGCGACGTGCAGCGGCTGGCCACGCTCTATCGCCGGCTGGGGTATCCCGAGGTGCGCGTGGACACCGTGGTGAGGGCGCTGCGCCCGGGGGCGGTGACGGTGACCTTTGCCATCCAGGCGGGGCGCCCCACGCGCGTGGCCGCGCTGGCGGTGCGCGGCGTGGGGGACGATCCCGTCATCCGCGAGGCCGTGCGCGACTTCCCGCTGACCGTGGGGGGGCTGTTCGACCGCGGGGCGCTGGAGGCGGGGCGCGACTCGCTGGTGCGGCGGCTGCGCAACCGCGGCTGGCCGCAGGCGGAGGTGCTGCTGGCCTACACCACCAACGAGGCCGCGCGGACCGCCGAAGTGGAGGTGCAGCTGGTGCCGGGGGTGCGCGCGCGGCTGGGGCGCATCGCGCTGGCGGTGGAGGGGCCGGGGGGCGTGCGGCGCGTCTCCGACGCCACCATCCGCCGCGCCCTCGCGCTCCAGCCGGGCGACTGGTACTCGGCGCGCGCCATCATCGACGCCCAGCGCAACCTGTACCAGACGGACGCCTTCCAGCGCGTGGAGCTGGTCCCCGACCGCGAGCAGCCGCCCGGCGATTCGGTGGTCAACCTCACCGCGCGGCTGGTGGAGGGGGACCGGTGGCTGGCCAGCGGCGGGCTCGGGTGGGCCACGCTCGACTGCTTCCGCATGCAGGGGACGCTCACCGACCGCGATTTCCTCCCGGCGGCGCAGCGGCTGGAGCTCACCGGCCGGGTGAGCAAGGTGGGGATCGGGGCGCCGCTGGACCAGGCGCCCGGGCTGTGCCAGGGACAGGCACGGGCCGACCCGTACAGCCGGTCGCTGAACTACTACACCGCGCTCACCGTGCGCCAGCCGGTGCGGGTGGACCAGCCGCGGGTGCCATCGCTCACGCTGTTCAGCTCCACCCTCTCCGAGTACAAGGCGTTCCTGCGGCGCACCCCCATCGGCGGGGCGCTGTCGGTGGCCAACCCGTTCGGGGCCCGCGCGGCGGGCACGGCCACGTACCAGGTCGAGCTCGGGCGCACCGAGGCGGAGCCGGCCTTCTTCTGCGCGGTGTTCAACGCCTGCGATGCGGAGGCGCGCGCCTTCCTGCAGCGCAACACGCGCCTGGCCGCCCTCGAGCTCACGGTGGCGCGCGAGCGCGCCCCCGACCCCTTCCGGCAGCGCGGGGGGCACGCGCTGCGCCTCAACGTGCGGCACGCCAGCACGCTCATCGGTTCCGACGGGTCGCAGCAGTTCAACCGGGCCACCGGCGACGCCTCGTGGACCATGCCGCTGCGCGGCGGCGGCACGCTGCTGGCCCACCTGCGCGCCGGGGTGGTGCTGGGGGGCGGTGTGCGTCCCAGCGTGGGGGGCTTCATCCCGCCGCAGGAGCGGCTGTACGCGGGCGGCCCCACCACGGTGCGCGGCTTCCGCCAGAATGAGCTGGGGCCGGCGGTGTACATCGTGAGCGGCTACCGCGAGGTGGTGGCCGACGGCCGCACCACCTACGAGGTGGACGGCACCACGGTGGTGGAGCGCGTGGTGCCCACCGGTGGGAACACGCTGGTGGTGGGGAACCTGGAGCTCATGTGGCCCAGCCCGGTGGCCCCGCGCCTGCTGCAGCTGGCCGCCTTTGCCGACGCGGGGCGGCTGTGGAACCGGGTGGGCGTGGGCGCCCCCGCGGCGCTGGACGACGCGCTCGGGCTGCTGGTGACGCCGGGGCTGGGGATCCGCGTGGCGTCCCCCTTCGGCGCCATCCGCATCGACCTGGGGTACAACCCGCATCCGCTCCCCGAGGGCGCGGCCTACTTCAATGCGCGCGAGCAGGGGGGCGTGGCGCCGCTGTATTGCGTCAGCCCGGGGAACGGGTTGCGGGTCACCCCCTCGACCGCCGCCGGGGCGCCGCCGGCGCAGGCCGCGGGCCCCTGTCCCTCCTCCTACCGGCCGGTGCGCGGGTCCGGGCTGCTGCGGCGGCTCAACCCCAGCATCTGGATCGGGCAGGCCTTCTGAGCGCCGTCCGCATGCGCTCCCGCCGCCGCGTCGTGGTGCTCGCCACCGCCGCCGTCCTGCTCACGCTGGTGGCCGGCGCGGTGGGGGGCGTGGCGGCCCTCACGCAAACCGTGCCCGGCCGGGCGCTCATCCGCCGCGCGCTGGTCCCCGCGCTGCAGGCCGCCATCCCCGGCCGCCTCTACGTGGGCGCCATCGGCGGCACGCTGTTCACCGACCTCACCCTCGACTCGCTGGAGATCCGCACCCCGGCCGGGGGCCTGTTCCTGGCCACGGGGCCGGTGCGCGTGGCCTGGGACCCCCGCGACCTCCTCGACCGGCGCCTCGTGATCAAGGCGCTCGAGGTCACGCGCCCGGTGGTGGAGCTGG
>JBEIJM010000128.1:0-10076 GCA_040380205.1 Gemmatimonadaceae bacterium | reverse complement strand
GAGCGCCACCCCTGCGGTGTCGTTCCCCGCCGCGCCTCCGCGCCCCGAGCCCGGGGTGCCGCGCGACTACCACTTCCCCGACTTCCAGACGCGCATCCTCGCCAACGGCGTGCGGCTGGTGGTGGCGCCGCTGCACCGCCACCCGGTGGTGACCACGTTGGCGGTGGTGGAAGGGGGCGCCACGCGCGATCCGCGCGGCGAGGAGGGGCTGGCGCAGCTGACCACGCGCGCGCTGGCGGAGGGGACGGCCAGCATGGACGCGCTGGCGCTGGCGCTGCGGCTGGAGGGGCTGGGCACCACGCTGGACACCGGCGCCGACTGGGACTCGGCGATCGTGCAGGTGACCGCGCTGTCGTCGCGGGTGGATGACGCCTTCGCGGTGCTGGCGGAGGTGCTGCGCGCGCCGGCGTTCCCCGAGGCCGAGCTGGAGCGGCTGCGCGCCGAGCGGCTGGCCGACCTGGCGCAGCTGCGCACCGAGCCGCGCGGGCTGGCCGACGTGTTCTTCTCGCGGCTGCTGTACGAGCCGGCGTCGCGCTTTGCGCGGCTGGCCGGCGGCGACGAGGCCAGTGTGCCGCGCCTCACGCGCGAGGCGGTGACGCGCTTCCACGGCACGTTCTATCGCCCCGACGCCACGGCGCTGATGATGGTGGGGGACCTGGACGTGGAGCACGCCGTGCGGCTGGCCACCACGTACCTGGGGGACTGGGAGGGGAGCGCGCCGCCGGTGACCGAGCCGGTGGACCGGCAGCGGCACGGCGAGCCGCGCGTGCACCTGGTGCACAAGGCCGACGCGCCGCAGTCGGAGCTGCGCGTGGGGCACGTGGCGCTGCCGCGGCTGCACCCGGACTACTTCCCGATGATGGTGATGAACGCCATCCTGGGGGGGCTCTTCTCGTCGCGACTCAACCTCAACCGGCGCGAGCGGCACGCGTACACCTACGGCGCGCACTCGGCGTTCGACTGGCGGCGCGCGGCCAGCCCGTTCGAGATCTCCACCGCGGTGGAGACGGCGGTCACCGCCGACGCGCTGCGCGAGATACTGGCGGAGTTCACGCGCATCCGCGCGGAGGGGGTCACCGCCGACGAGCTGTCGCTGGCGGTGAGCTACCTGGTGGGGGTGTTCCCGGTGCGCTTCGAGACGACGGCCGAAGTGGCCGGCGGGCTGGCCAACGTGGAGATCTTCCGGCTCCCCAGCGATTACTTCTTCACGTATCGCGATCGGGTGAAGGCGGTGACGCTGGCCGACGTGCACCGCGTGGCGCAGGCGCACCTGGACCCGGGGCGGCTGCAGGTGGTGGTGGTGGGCGACGCCACGGCGATGCGCGCCGGGGTGGAGGCGCTGGGGATCGGCCCCGTGCGCGTGTACGACCCCGCCGAAGGGGAGGACGCGGCATGACGCACGCCCCGGCGCGCCGGGCGGCGCATCCGCGCGTGCACCACCGCCCGCTCCCGCAGCCGCGCCCGTACGAGGTGCGGCGGTCGGTCATCCAGGGGCGCGGCGCCTTTGCCACGCGCGCCATCCGCACCGGGCAGAAGGTGGACGAGTACCTGGGGGAGCGGATCTCCCATGACGAGGCCGACCGGCGCTATGACGACGCCGACGGCCGGCACCACACCTTCCTGTTCATCCTGGACGAGGACACGGTGCTGGACGCGCGCTACGGCGGCAACAACGCGCGGTACCTGAACCATTCGTGCGCGCCCAACTGCGAGACGGAGATCGAGGACGGCCGGATCTTCATCAAGGCCATCCGCCCCATCCGCCCCGGCGACGAGCTGACGTACGACTACCGGTTCGAGTGGCAGGACGACTATGGGGCGGAGGAGGTGCGGTACTACCGGTGCCGGTGCGGGACGCCGGCGTGCCGGGGGACGATCTTGCGGGTGCCGCGTCGGATGCAGGCGCAGGTGAAGGCGTGGCTGGCGGAAGCGCCGGCGAAGACGGCGGCGACGAAGGGGGCCAAGAAGGGCGCCAAGAAGGGGGCGAAGAAATCCGTGAAGAAGGGCGCCGGTACCAAGCGGGCGGGGCGGTGACGCTCCCCCCCGGGAAGGTGTCGGGGACGCGGGTGTACACGGGGCGGGTGGTGTCGCTGGACGTGGACACGGTGCGCTTCCCGGATGGCAGCGAGGGGACGCTGGAGATGATCCGGCACACGGGGGCCAGCGCGGTGGTGCCGCTCCTGTCCACCGGGAACGGGGAGCCGCAGGTGCTGCTCATCCGCCAGTACCGGTATGCCGCCGACGGCTACCTGTACGAGATCCCGGCGGGGCGGCTGGACGCCGGGGAGGCGCCGGAGGCGTGCGCGCACCGGGAGCTGCAGGAGGAGACGGGGTACCGGGCGGCGCGCATGACGCCGCTGTTCACGATGTACACCACCCCGGGGTTCACCGACGAACGGATCCATCTGTTCGTGGCCGAAGGGCTTACCCCCGGGACGTGGGCGCGGGAGGCGGACGAGTTTTTGGAGCTGGTCCCCACGCCGCTGTCCGAGGCGCTGGCCATGGTGGGGCGGGGGGTGATCCAGGACGCGAAGACGGCGCTGGCGCTGCTGTATACCGTCCAGTATGTGCTTCCGGCGGGGTTGGTCGGGGGCGGTGGAGTGTCCCCAAAATGACACACGCGCCTGCCGTTCTGTCCTGAATTGAGGACAGGGGCGCGGACGCGGGCATGGCCTAAGCGATATTTGACATGAGGTGACATAATGTAAAGTGTTTATTGGCAATGTATTGTGAAATCGAGTTCCTGAATGTTCCCACAGGATCCCCGCGGCATGGTCCCTGCTCTTTGTCAGGGCATCACTCGACATGGACGGCCGGAGCGTCCGGCGCCCCCCGTCGAGGCACCTTGTGGGTACCCCCATGCCGGGGTACGAGGAGTGGATCCCATGGCGGATGCGATGCGGACGCGCCGACTGGTTCAGCGTGACGCCCTCAGCGGGCGGGCGGCGCTGCGGGCGCTGGAGGATACCGAGCTGGTGAACGCCTGCCTGGCGGGCGACGGCCGGGCGTTTGAGGAGCTGGTGGCGCGCTATCAGGTGCGGTTGCTGAATTTCGTGTACCGCACCATTGGCGACCGGGACCGGGCGGAGGACCTGGTGCAGGAGGTGTTCATCCGGGTGTACCGGCACCTGGGGCGCTTTGACCAGGGGAAGAAGTTCTCCACCTGGATCTACACCATCGCCTCCAACCTGGCCAAGAACGAGCTGCGCAACCGCTCGCGCAGCCCGCTGGTGCTCTTCCAGGCGATCTCGGCGAAGTTCGAGGACGAGGACCGCCCGCTGCAGTTCGAGGACGAGGGGAGCCGTCCCGACGACCTGTTCCGGAAGCGGCACCTGCGGGAGGCGGTGGAGGCGGCGGTGCAGCAGCTGCCGGCGCATCACCGGGAGGTGTTCGTGCTCCGGGAGCTGGAGGGGAAGTCGTACGAGGAGATCGCCGAGATCACCGGGGTGAACCTGGGGACGGTGAAGAGCCGGCTCAACCGGGCGCGCGGGGCCTTTGCGGAGGTGGTGGCGCCGCTGGTGCAGTAGCCCGCCTGACGGTGGCGATGGCGCGAGGGTGGGGGGCGGGGGCGGGTTCCGGCAGGGTGGAACCCGCCCCCGCTGCACGGGTATCGGTGGGGGTCCCTCGTTGGACGGGCCCTTCCGGTCCCGCGTCCAATGACCTCCGCTTCCCTGCGCTGTCGCCGATCCCCACCTCGTGGACTGTCACCGCTTCCGCCGCGATCATCTGGCCTATCTGGAGCAGGCGCTCCCCGGGGAGGCGCAACAGCGGGCGGAGCTGCATGTGGTGCAGTGCGCGGCGTGCGGGGCCCATGACGCCCTGGTGCGCCGGTCGCTGATGGCGGCGCGGTCCCTCCCCGACCTTACGCCCACCGAGGGTTTCCTCGAGCGGTTGCAGGCGCGGCTGGCGGCGAGTGGCTTTGCCGCGTGCGGCTATCCGCACGAGCGCGGGGGGTGGCCGCCGGCGCGCACGGATGTGGTGGGGGATCCCGTGCGTGACGACCGGGGGACGGACGGTCCGGAGGCCGACGGGGCGGAGGAACACGGGCCGCTGGCCCGGTGGCGGCGACGGCTCCGGAGCGGCTCGGCGGGGTGAGTATCTTTGGCGGATGCCGCCACGCCGCGCCGCCGCTACCCCCCCACCTCAGGAAGCTGATCCGCTGCGCGTGGTACAGGCGGCCATCCAGGCGCGGACGTTCGCCCCCGTGTACTACCTGCACGGTGACGATGACTACCTGAAGGACGGCGCCATCCGCGACCTGCTGGCCGCGGCCATTGATCCGGCCACGCGGGACTTCAATTGCGAGGTGCGCCACGCCGACTCGCTGGAGCCCGAGCTCCTGGGGAGCCTGCTGGAGACGCCACCCATGCTGGCCGAACGGCGCGCGCTGGTGGTGCGCGACACCGGGGCGCTCAAGAAGGGGGCGCTGGCGGTGTTGCACCGCTACCTGCAGCGCCCCGCCCCCGACCTCTTGCTGCTGCTGGTGAACCAGGCGGGGGACAAGGCCGATGCCACGCTGGCTGCCGGGAGCACCGTGCTGGAGTTCGCGCCGCTCTCCCCCGAACGGGTGCGCCGCTGGATCGTGTGGCACGCGGGGAAGCAGCTGCAGCGCCCGGTGACCGACGAAGCGGCCGCGTTGCTGCAGCAGGCGGTGGGGAGCGACCTGCAGCAGCTGGCCGGGGAGCTGGACAAGTGCGCCAGCTACGTGGCGGGGTATGCGGCCGAGGAGGCGTCGGCGGAGGCGACGGCGGAGAAGGCGCCCATTGATGCGGCGGTGGTGGCCGCGGTGGTGGGGGTGCGCCCCGGCGAGACGCTGGCCGACCTGCTGGATGCCGTGGCGATGCGCGATGGCGCGCGCGCGGTGGCACTGGTGGCGCCCGTGCTGGAGACCCCCAAGCTGTCGGCGGTGCAGGTGGTGATGGCGCTGGCCACGCAGGCGCTGGGGCTGGCGTGGGGGCGCGCGCGGCGTGATGCGGGGGTGCCCACGCACCTGCTGGCCAAGGGGTACTGGGACTATCTCAAGCAGACCGGGGGCGGCTACCTGGGGCGCCCATGGGGGGAGGCGGTGTCCGCGTGGACGCGGGCGGTGGACCGCTGGAGCGCGGCGTCGTGCGCGGCGGCGCTGGAGCAGCTGCTGGAGGCCGACCAGCTGCAGAAGGAGACGACGGTGTCGTCCGGCGCGCAGCTGCTGGAGACGGTGGTGCTGGCGCTGTGCGTGCCGGAGGGGCGTGCCCGCGCGCCGCGCGGGCGCGGAGCGGTGGCGGGGCGCCGGCCATGAGCGCGCTGGAGACGCCGCTGATGCAGCAGTACCGGGAGATCAAGGCGCGCCACCCGGGGGCGATCCTGTTTTTCCGGATGGGGGACTTCTACGAGATGTTCCTCGAGGACGCCGAGGTGGCGTCGCGGGTGTTGGGGCTGACGCTCACCTCGCGCAACAACGGCGGGGCCTCGGACGTGCCGTTGGCGGGGATTCCGGTGAAGGCCGCAGGGGAGTACCTGCGCCGGCTGGTGGGGCAGGGGTATCGCGTGGCGGTGTGCGAGCAGGTGGAGGACCCCAAGCTGGCCAAGGGGATCGTCAAGCGCGAAGTGATCGAGACGATCACCCCCGGGGCCGTCTTTGCGGACGACCTGCTGGAGGGGGCGCGCGCGAACTACGTGTGCGCGGTGGCCACGGCGGCCGAGGTGCTGCGCGACGGCGATGCGGGGCAGGTGGGGGTGGCGGCGGCCGACCTGTCCACCGGCGAGCTGCGGCTGGCGGTGGCGGGGTTGGCCGACTTGGGGGCGCTGTTGGCGCGGTTGGCGCCGCGGGAGCTGCTGCTGGTGGCTGGCGGGGATGCGGCGGTGGCCAAGGTGTGCGCGGTGGCGGCGGAGCGCGCGCTGGTGACCGAGCGCGAGCGGTGGGTGTTTGACGCCGCGATGGCGGCCGACGAGCTGGCGCGGCAGTTTGGCGTGCGCGGGCTGGACGGTTTTGGCATTGACGTGCGCGACCACGCGCGCGGCGACCAGGCGATGGTGGGGGCGGCGGGGGCGCTGCTGCGCTACCTGCGCGAGCTGCAGCCGGGGGGCGTGCCGCACCTGGCGCCGCCGGTGGTGGAGCGTCCGGGCGGGGTGATGCCGCTGGACGAGATGACGCGGCGCAACCTGGAGCTGGTGGAGTCGATGCGCGGGGGTGACGCGCAGGGGACGCTGCTGCAGGTGATGGACCGCACGGCGACGCCGATGGGGCAGCGGCTGCTGCGGCAGTGGCTGCTGGCGCCGCTCCTGGAGCGCGCGGCGATCGAGGCGCGGCAGGATGCGGTGTCGGCGCTGGTGGCGGACCCCGTGGGGCGCGCGGCGGTGCGTGCGGCGCTGGACGGGGTGCGCGACGTGGAGCGGCTGGCCAGCAAGGCGGCGGCGGGGCGCGGCACGCCGCGCGACCTGCGCGGGCTGGGGGATTCGCTGGCGCGATTGCCCGAGGTGGCGCGGTCGCTGCGCACGGTGGTGGGGAATGGCGCGCCTGCGGAGGGCTCGGCCGGGGTGCTGGCGGCGCTGCTGGCCGACTGGGACGACGGCGCCGACGTGGCGGCCGAGGTGACGGCCACGCTGGTGGAGCGGCCGCCGCTGCAGCTGGGGGAGGACCCCACCATTGCCGAGGGGGTGGACGCGGAGCTGGACCGGCTGCGCGCCACGCGCGACGGCGGGCGCGACGCGATTGCGACCATCCAGGCGGAGGAGCGGGCGCGGACGGGGATTGCGTCGCTCAAGGTGGGGTACAACCGGGTGTTCGGGTACTTCATCGAGATTTCCAACGCCAACCGGCACCTGGTGCCGGCGGACTACCAGCGGCGGCAGACGCTGACGGGGGCGGAGCGGTATGTGACGCCCGCGCTCAAGGCGTACGAGGAGGCGGTGCTGGGGGCGGCGGAGCGGATCGAGGCGCGGGAGCGCGCGCTGTTCGAGGGGCTGCGGCGGCGGGTGGGGGAGGCGATTGCGCGGTGGCAGCGGGTGGCGCGGACGGTGGCCACGCTGGACGTGCTGGCGAGCTTCGCGGAGGTGGCGGAGCGGGAGCAGTACGTGCGGCCCGTGCTGCACGACGGGGTGGCGCTGGAGATTCGCGGGGGGCGCCATCCGGTGGTGGAGCGGATGATGCCGCGCGACCAGTTCATCCCGAACGACCTGGTGCTGGAGGCGTCGTCGCCGATGATCGTGCTGACGGGGCCGAACATGGCGGGGAAGAGCACGATCCTGCGGCAGGTGGGGCTGATCCAGCTGCTGGCGCAGGTGGGGAGCCAGGTGCCGGCGCGGGCGGCGCAGCTGCCGATCGTGGACCGGCTGTTCACGCGGGTGGGGGCCAGCGACCACCTGGTGCGGGGGCAGAGCACGTTCATGGTGGAGATGGCGGAGACCAGCGCCATCCTGAACACGGCGACGGCGCGGTCGCTGGTGCTGCTGGACGAGATCGGGCGCGGGACGAGCACGTACGACGGCGTGTCGATTGCGTGGAGCGTGAGCGAGCACCTGCACGACCAGATCGGGTGCAAGACGGTGTTTGCCACGCACTACCACGAGCTGACGCAGCTGGCGGAGGAGCTGCCGGGGGTGCGGAACTTCACGGTGGCGGTGCGGGAGGTGGGGGACCGGGTGCTGTTCCTGCACACGCTGGTGCCTGGCGGGGCGGACCGGAGCTACGGGATCGAGGTGGGGCGGCTGGCGGGGTTGCCGGCGCCGGTGATTGCGCGGGCGAAGGAGGTGCTGGCGCTGCTGGAGGGGGAGGGGTCGCAGATGGCGTCGCGGCTGACGGCGCCCCCCGAGGCGGGGGGGAAGACGCAGGGGCGGCGGGGGCGTCCGGGTCCGCGCCTCAAGGGGCATGGTCCTGGGGCGCAGCTGGGGTTTTTTGGCGGGGAGGATGGGGGGGGCGGGTGTGGCTGGGGGGTCGTCTGGGGGTGTGGACCCGGCGTTGCAGGCGTTGGCGGACCGGGTTGGGGCGTTGGAGCCGGACCAGATGACCCCGTTGGAGGCGTTGACGGTGCTGGCGGGTTTGAAGGATCAGTTGCGGGGGGAGGGATAGCTGTCGCGTCACTGACGTGTTTTTGGCACTTCAGTGTCGTTTTTGCTAGATGTCACTTTAAGCGCACCAACACTACACCTACGCGTCATTCCATAAAAGGAGCATCACGATGTCGCCGCTCATGTCGCCGCGGGCCACCCGAGGGATGGCCGTCCTGCTGGGGGTCGTGCTCCTGGCCGGCAGTGCGCTCGGGGCGTTGGGGAGCTGCGGCGGTGACCGAGCGGGCGCGGCGCAGGGGGGCGCCACCGGGGGCGCCGCGGCCACCGCCACGCCGGCGCCGTCCTCCCGGACGCCGACCGCCGAGGTGGAGGTGGTGGCCCGGTATCCGCACGATCGGGGGGCGTTCACGCAGGGGTTGCTCTTCCACCAGGGACGCCTGTTCGAGAGCACCGGGCAGGTGGGGACCTCGGGGATCCGCGAGGTGGAGCTGACCAGCGGGCGCGTGGTGCGCCAGGCGGCGCTGGAGCGCCCGCATTTCGGCGAGGGGATCGTGATCGTGGGCGACCGGCTTTTCCAGCTCACCTGGCAGAGCGGCAAGGCGTTCGTCTACGACTGGAAGACCTTTCGCCGCACGGGGGAGTTCCGGTACGACGGCGAGGGGTGGGGGCTGACCACCGACGGCACGGCGCTCATCATGAGCACCGGGGGCTCGTCGCTGCTGTGGCGCGACCCGGCCACCTTTGCCGTCACGCGCACGCTGCCGGTCACCGACCACGGGCTGCCGGTCTCCAACCTGAACGAGCTGGAGTGGGTGGAGGGGGAGATCTGGGCCAACCTGTGGCAGAGCGACCAGCTGGCGCGGATCAATCCGGCCACGGGGGAGGTGACGGGGTACGTGAACCTCGCGGGGATCCTGCCGGCCAGTGAACGGAGTGGCGAGGAGGACGTGCTCAACGGGATCGCGTATGACCCGGCGACCAAGCGGCTGCTGGTGACCGGCAAGCTGTGGCCAACGGTGTTCGAGATCCGGGTGCGGTAGGGGTGGCGCGTCGACGTCGGCCGGTGCGGGGGGCGGCCCCGGCGGCGGGGGCGGTGGAGCCTGCCGACACTCCGGGCGGGGCGATGCAGCTGCGGGCCTGGCAGCTGACCGACGGGCGGAGCTTCACGGCGCTGGCCGATGCCACGCCGCAGCGCGCCTGGAGCGGCGACCGGCAGCTGCGGTGGGTGGATGTGCAGACCGGGGACGCGGCGGCGTTTGCCCGGGTGCTGGTGGCGCTGGGGGCGTCGCCGGCATTGGTGGCGCAGGTGGCCGACCTGGAGGCCGACCTGTCTGATGCCGGGGCCGAGCGTGAGGCGGCGTGGCTGCGGGTGCCGGTGCCCACGGCGCTGTCGGAGGAGGGGCCGCGCTTCATCACGCTGGTGGCGCTCCCCAGCGTGCTGGTGACGCACCATCGGCGGCCGCTCCCGGCCTTGGAGCAGCTGGAGGCGCTGCTGCTGCGCGCGCTCCCCGAGGGGACCGGCGCGTCGGCGCTGGTGCTGGAGGTGGTGGAGGAGTTTGCCGCGGCGGAGCTGCGCACATACATGGCGGCGCGCCGCGAAATGGACGGGTTGGCGCGGCGGCTGGACGAGACCCCCGAGCTGGTGACGCTGGAGCAGGTGAGCGGGCTGATGCGGCGGGTGGACCGGCTGAGTGCCGTGTGTGAGGACCACCTGCTGGCGCTGTCGCTGCTGCCGCAGCTGGAGAGCCAGGCGTTTGGCGCCGTGGCGGACCGCGAGCAGCTGCAGGAGGTGACGCGCACGCTGGAGCGCTACCAGTACGGGCTCAAGCGGCTGGAGCGCCGGCTGGAGGGGGTGCGGGCGCTGTACAGCGCGGGGCTGCAGGAGCGGGCGAACCAGCGGCTGCGGGTGCTCACGGTGATGAGCACGGTGTTCCTGCCGCTGACGCTGCTGGCGAGCATCTACGGGATGAACTTCGCGCACATGCCGGAGCTGCAGTCGCGGCTGGGGTACCCGCTGGTGCTGGGGGCGATGGTGCTGATTGCCGCCGCGCAGGTGTGGTGGTACCGGCGGCGGGGGTGGTGGGGGTAGG
>JBEIJM010000127.1:0-10077 GCA_040380205.1 Gemmatimonadaceae bacterium | reverse complement strand
GTCGGTGCACACCGCGCCCCCGATGCCGGCCCCGCCCGCAGGGGCGATGGTCAGCTGACCGGGTTCCACATTCGGGGGATGCGGCGGACGTCACCTGCCTCAGATGGCGAGGGGCCCTAGGTAGGAGGCAGAGGGACGAGGCGATCGGGACGGCCGGCGGGCAGTCGGCACCTTCCACCTCGCCACCTCTGCCTCACATCGAGGGCCCCTCGCCACCTCAGGCAGGTGACGTCCGCCGCACCCCCCGAATCCCGATCAGGGTCAGCTGACCATCGCCCCTGCGGGCGGGGCCGGCATCGGGGGCGCGGTGTGCACCGACAGACGCGCCTCCCCCTCCACGCGGTCGTGCAGCGACGCCACCATGCGGTACTCCCCGGCCAGGTCCAGCGGGAGGTCCAGCTGGGCGATCACCGGCATGTCCAGCTCCGCCGTCCCCGGCGGGGGCTGCTGGATCGCCAGCTCCGCGGTGGAGCTCCACAGCTCCACCCCGCGCGGGTTCACCCACCGCAGGGTGAGGGGATGCGTCCCCGCGTCCCCCGCCGTGGCCTTGAGGCGTACCACCACCGTGGCGCGCGGGTGCACCGCCGGCAGCGGTCCGGCGTGAACCGCGTCGAACACGCCCAGGATGTTCAGCTTCCCTTCCTGGGAAATGTTCGCGGCGTCGGCGAAGAGGATGAAGGAGAGGTGCATCCGCGGAAGATACCCGGACGCCCTTAGATTTGGCGGATGTCCTCCACCCCCGCCCGCCCGCCCTTCGGCCTCACCGATGTGGGGCTCGTGTTCATGGCCGTCATCTGGGGGGTCAACTACAGCATCGTGAAGGAGGGGCTGCGCGTCCTCCCGCCCCTCACCTTCAACGCCACCCGCATGCTCCTGGCGGCGGTGGTGCTGTTCGCCATCGCCGCCTCCGTGCGCTCGGTGCCCTGGCCCTCGGGGCGGGCCCTCTGGCGGCTGCTGCTCCTGGGGATGGTGGGGAACGGCGCGTACCAGCTGCTGTTCATCCTCGGCCTGTCGCGCACGCGCGCCGGCGTGGCCGCGCTGGTGGCCGCGGCCGGTCCGGCCTGGATCGCCATCGTGTCGCGCCTCATGGGAGGGGAGCGCCCCAGCGCCCGCGGGTGGCACGGCATCCTGCTGCAGCTGGCCGGCGTGGCCTGCGTGGTGGCCAGCACCGGCGGGCTGGAGGGGGGCGCAGAGGCCACCCTGGGCGCGCTGCTCATCATGGGCGGCAGCATCTGCTGGGCCGTGTTCAGCGTGGGGCTCCAGCCGCTCACCGGCACCACCCACCCGTTCCACCTGTCGGCGGTCACCATGCTGAGCGGCGCGCTGGTGGTGGCCACCGTGGCCGCTCCCGGCATGGCGCGGCAGGACTGGGGGCTGGTCACCCCGGCGGGGTGGGGGGCGGTGGCGTACGCCGGCCTCTTTGCGCTGGTCGTCGCCTACCTGCTGTTCTACCGCGGTGTACAGGTGCTGGGCGCCACGCGCACCGCGCTGTACAGCAACCTCCAGCCGGTCATCGCGCTCACCGTGGCGTGGCTGCTGCTGGGGGAGCGCCCCACCGCATGGCAGCTGGTGGGGACGGTGCTGGTGCTGGCGGGGCTGCTGCTGTCGCGTCTCGCGCCCATGCGTCCGCCGCGCGGCGCCTCGGTCGTCGCCCCCGCGCCGGAGGGGGCGGCATGAGGCTCGTGCTGTTCGACATCGACGGCACCCTGCTGCGCACCGACGGCGCGGGACGGACGGCCATGGAAGCGGCGCTGGTGGCGCACTTCGGCGTGGCCGGGGTGCCGGGGTACCGTTACGACGGCAAGACCGACCGGCAGATCGTGCGCGAGCAGATGCGCGTGGCCGGGTTTGACGACGCCACCATCGACGCGCGCTTCCCGGCGCTCATCGAGCGCTACCTGGAGGGGCTGGACGCGGCGCTCACGCGCGACCCCGCGGCCAACGTGGTGTGCGCCGGCATCCCCCCGTTGCTGGCGCGGCTGGCCGCGGAGCCGCGCGTCACGCTGGGGCTCCTCACCGGCAACGTGGCGCGCGGCGCGCGCCGCAAGCTGGACGCCGTGGGGCTGGACTTCGGCGCCTTCCGCGTGGGGGCCTTCGGCTGCGACCACGAGCACCGCCCCGAACTCCCCGCCATCGCGCAGCAGCGCGCGCGCGAGGCGCTGGGGCTGGCCTTTGCGGGCGACCAGCTGGTGATCATCGGCGACACGCCGGCGGACATCCACTGCGGCCGCGCGCTGGGGGTGCGGGCCATCGGCGTGGCCACGGGGCGCTTTACGGTGGACGAGCTCGCCGCGCATGCGCCGGCGCACTGCTTCGCCACCCTCGAGGACACCGACGCCGTGTGCCGGGCCATCCTGGCGTGACCGCGCCGGAGCTGGCCGGCGGCGCCGAGGGGGCTGACCCGCGGTACGGCATCCCGGAGCTCACGCGCGGTGTGCGCGCGCTGGGCGGGGCAGGGAACCCGCTGGCGCAGGCGTGCCTGATGCCGCTGCTGGCCGTGCGTCGCGCCCTGGTGGGGGTCACCGATCCGGCGCGGCAGGTGGCGTTGGGCAACGTGGCGGCGCTGCGCCGGCAGGTGGAGGCCGCACTGGCGGCGCTGGCCGCCGCGCGCGCGCCGGACGATCCGCCGCGCCGCCGCGCCGAGGAGGCACGACTGGAAGAGGCCGCCGCGCCGGTGTTCCGGGCGCTGGACCAGCTGCAGGTGGCCGCCACCGACCTGGAGGCCGCGCTGCGCCGCCCCGGCACCGGCCCCGTGGCCGCGGCCTGGGCCCGGTGGGTGGACGCGCTGCAGGGCGCGTTCCGGGCCGCGGGGGAGGTGGGGTGACCACACGGCGCGCAGGCTGAGGCGGGGAATGGTGCCGGGGGGAGTCCTGATCCCTGCCGCGGCCTTTTCCTGCCTCAGGTTGCGAGGGGCCCTAGGTCTGCGTGATCGATGTGAGGTGGGAGGGGCGGTTGGGGCCCCGTCGTACCGATGGCCTCGGACCTCTCCCTCATCTCTAGGGCCCCTCGCAGCCTGAGGCAGGAAAGCGTTGCGAGGGGCCCTAGGTCTGCGTGATCGATGTGAGGTGGGAGGTGCGGTTGGTTCACCGTCGTACCCATGGCCTCGGACCTCTCCCTCATACCCAGGGCCCCTCGCAACCTGAGGCAGGAGAAGGCTGCGAGCCGAGCCGACAGGTGGCACCCCTCAGGCGCGCCTCGCGCTCACCGGCAGTGATCGCACCCGCCCGCCGATTTCCGCCCCGCCCCCCACGCGCGCCACGCCAGCCGCGCCAGGTACCCCGCGGCCACCACCACCACCGCGCCGGCCAGCAGCGTGTCGCCGCTCATGCGCCTGTCCCCCACCCCATCGCGCGCCCCACCGCCAGCACCAGCCACGACGCGCCGTACGCCAGCACCAGCATGTAGCCGAACTGCACCCCCGCCCACGTCCACCCCAGCCGCCCGCCGCCGGCCTCGCGCACCGTGACCGCCACCGTGCTCATGCACATCAGCGCGTACACGTAGAACACCATCAGCGCCACCGCCATCAGCGGCGTGTACACCGGCGCGCCCGTCGTCGGGTGCCGCTCCGCGCGCAGCCGCTCCGCCAGCGCCGCCTCGGGGTGCTCCGCGTCCCCCACGCCGTAGATGGTCCCCATGGTGGAGACGAACACCTCGCGCGCCGCGAAGCTGGCCGCGATGGACACCCCCACCTTCCAGTCAAATCCCAGCGGGCGCACCAGCGGCTCGATGGCGTGCCCCGCGCGCCCCAGCGCCGAGTGCGCCAGCTGCGCCTCCTGCTGCTGCGCCGGCGTGCGCGCCGCGTCCAGCGGGAGGCGCGGCCACGTGGCCATCGCCCACAGCACGATGGAGAGCGCCAGGATCACCGTCCCCGCGCGCCGCAGGAACAGCTGGCACCGCTGCGCCACCGACACGGCCAGCGACCGCACGCTGGGCCACCGGTAGGGGGGCAGCTCCAGGATCATCGGCCGCACCGGGCCGCGCAGCAGCGTGCGCTTGAACAGCGCCGCCATCGCCAGCGCCGTCACCGTCCCCAGCAGGTACATCCCCAGCATCGTCGCCCCCTGCAGCGACAGCCCCGGCAGCAGCGGCCTGGCGGGGATGAACGCGCCGATGAGCAGCGCGTACACCGGCAGCCGCGCCGAGCAGCTCATGAGCGGCACCACCAGGATGGTCACCAGCCGGTCGCGCGGGGCCTCGATGGTGCGCGTGGCCATGATCCCCGGCACCGCGCAGGCGTACCCTGACAGCATGGGAATGAAGCTCTTGCCGTGCAGCCCCACGCGCCGCATGAGGCGGTCCATGAGGAACGCCGCGCGCGCCATGTACCCCGAGTGCTCCAGCACGCCGATGAAGGCGAAGAGGATGGCGATCTGCGGCAGGAACACCACCACCGCGCCCACGCCGGCGATGACGCCGTCCACCACCAGCGACTCGAGCGTGCCGTCGGGCATGGCGGCGGCCACCCATCCCCCCAGCTGCCCGAGCACGCCTTCGATGCCGTCCATCATCGGCTGCGCCCAGGTGAACACCCCCTGGAACACCAGCCCCATCACCAGCAGGAACACCGCCGGCCCCCACACGCGGTGCAGCACCACCGCGTCGATGCGGTCGCTCCAGGCGGCCGCCGGGCGCGCGGGATGGGTGATGGCGGCCGCCATCACCTCGCCAATCCAGCCGAAGCGCGCCGACGACTCCAGTCGTGCGGGGGGGAGGCCGGCGGCGGTCAGCGCCGCCACCGCCGTGTCGCGGGCGGCGGCCACCGCCGGCGCGGCCAATCCGCCGTCATCCGCCGGTGCGGCCAGCAGCCGCAGCGCCTCCATGGCCGCGCCCGCGCGGGGGAGCCCCGTGGCCGTCAGCTGCGCCACGAGCGGCGCCAGCGCCGCGTCGGCGGCGGCGGGGAGGGCAAAGCGACGCACGGGCCCGGGGAGCGTGGTGGCCGTGCGCACGGCGCGGATGAGCGGATCGATCCCCTCGCCGCGCTTGGCCACCGTGGGGACCACCGGCACCCCCAGGCGATGGATCAGCTCCGGGACGTCAATGCGGATCCCCTGCGACTCGGCGGCGTCCACCTGGTTGAGCGCCAGCACCATGGGGAGCCCCAGCTCCATCACCTGCGAGGCGAGGAACAGGTTGCGCTCCAGGTGCACGGCGTCCACCACCACCAGCACCACGTCGGGGCGCCAGGGATCGCGCCCCTGCCCCAGCAGCACCTCCAGGGCAATCCGCTCGTCGGGGGAGCCGGCGGAGAGGGAATAGCTCCCCGGGAGGTCCAGCACCACCAGCTGTCCGCCATCAGGGAGGCGGACCTGCCCCTCCACCCGCTCCACGGTGACGCCGGCAAAGTTGCCGACGCGCTGCCGGAGCCCGGTGAGGGCGTTGAAGAGGGTGGTCTTGCCGGTGTTGGGGTTGCCGATGATGGCGACCCGAAGGGTCTCCCCGGGGGCCGGGGGGAGCACTAGGCGCGCGCCGGGGCGGGCTGGACGGTGATCCCGGCGGTCAGCGCGCTCCCCAGCGCGAGGCGGGTGCCGCGGACGTCCAGCACCATGGCGTCGCGGTCATCAATCACGCTGATGCTGGTCCCCTCGCAGAAGCCCAGCGCCCGCAGGCGGCAGGCCTCGTCGCCGGAGCACTCGAGGTCCACCACGGTGACGCGCGTCCCCTTGGCACAGGCGCGCAGGGCGCAGGTGGCCGGCGCGGGCGCGTCGTGCGATTGCAGGGTGGGGAGCTGGGAGTGCAGGGCCATGACGGACGGCGGGGGGCTTCTAGTTGAGAAAGCTTCTCAATGCTCTCTACGGAGTATACAGCCCCTCGGTGAGGTTGCGCAATAGGGAGTGGGCCCATCGGGATTGGCGCCGGTTTTGCGCCGGTTCTGCACCGATTGGGCGCCAGCAGGCGAGCCCGCGCCGTGTGCCTCTGGCGCCTCAGGCCGGCCGCTCAGGCCGCCGCCGGACGCCCCGGCTCCACCCGCGGGCGACCCCGCGCCACCAGCAACGCCACCCCCACCGCCGCGATCGCCAGCGCGATCACCTGCGCCATCATCAGCGCCCCCACGAACCGGTCGTCCTTGGCGCGGAAGAACTCCACGATGAACCGCTCCACCCCGGCCAGCAGGCAGTAGCCGCCAAAAAGCCACCCCGGCATCCGCTGGTGGTCGCGCAGCCGCCACAGCACCCAGAACATCACGAACCCCATCGCCACCTCGTACAGCTGCGTGGGGTGCACCGCCACCACCTCGGTGAGGGGGACGTCGGCGGGGAAGGCGATCCCGAACTGCTGCGACAGCACCGCCACGGTGCTGGGGGGGGCCCCCTGCGGGAACTGCGTGGCCAGGAACCCGTCCCACGGCCGTCCGTAGTCGTCCCCCACCGCCCAGCAGCCGGTGCGCCCCACGGCGTACCCCGCCGCAATGGCGATCCCCGCCACGTCGGCAATGCGCAGGAAGTCCAGTCGCTTCACCCGGATGACCGCCGCGCACAGCAGCACCGACCCGATGAATCCGCCCCAGAACACGAAGCCGCCGCGGCTGAGGAACGCCGAGGTGTCCCCCGTGAGGATGGCGTAGTACGTCTTGGCGCCGATCAGCGTCCCCACCAGCGCCGCGAACACCAGGTCGGGGATCGCCTCCGCCTCGTGGTCCTGCCCGCGCCGCCACAGCTCGCGCTGGCACACCACCTGGGAAATGGCGAACGCCGCCAGCACGGCCAGCCCGAAGCCGGTGATCTCGAGGGGCCCCAGGTGGAGCACCGCCGGATGGTGGATGATGGGGGTCATGCGCGAAACATACCCGGCAACGGAAGCGTCGCCTGCGCGGTGAGGGTGGGCGACGCCCGCTCCCCCTGCGCCAGGCGGAAGATCCCCGCGGCCGCGATCATCGCCGCATTGTCGGTGGCCAGCCGCGGCGACGGGGCGTACAGGGCCCCCCCCGGCCGCTCGGCCGCCACCGCCGCCAGCGCCCCCTGCAGCGCGCGATTGCACGCCACGCCGCCCCCCAGCACCACGCGCGAGCGGCCACGCGCCCGCAGCGCCCGGCGCACCTTCGCGGCCAGCGTCTCCACCACCGCCTCCTGGAACCCCCGCGCGATGGACGGCGCCTCCAACTCCAGCGTGCCGCGCGCCGTGGCCGCCTGCACGGCCTGCCGCACCGCGGTCTTGAGGCCGCTGAACGACAGGTCGAAGTAGTCCTCGTCCCCCGGCTGCGCCTTGGCGCGCAGCATGGGGCGCGCAAAGTGATGCGGATGCCGCGGCGGGGGCGCGGCCGCCGTGGCCGCCAGCCGCTCCAGCGGCGCGCCGCCGGGGTAGGGGAGCCCCAGCAGCTTGGCCACCTTGTCGAACGCCTCCCCCACGGCGTCGTCGCGCGTCTGCCCCAGCAGCTCGTAGCGCCCCCACGCCGGCACGTCCAGCAGCAGCGAATGGCCGCCGCTCACCAGCAGCGCGGTGAAGGGGGGGACGGCGCCCGCGTGCTCCAGCAGCGGCGCGAACAGGTGCCCCTCCAGGTGGTGCACGGGCACCACGGGGAGCCCGTGCACGGCAGCCAGCCCCTTGGCGTAGCTGGTCCCCACCAGCAGCGCCCCCACCAGCCCCGGGGCGTGCGTCACCGCAATGCCGTCCAGCGCCCCCGCGGTGGTCCCCGCCTCATCCAGCGCGGCCTGCACCGCTGGCACGATGCCGGTGAGGTGCTGCCGGCTGGCGATCTCGGGGACCACGCCGCCGAAGAGGCGGTGCACATCCTGCGACAGGATCACCAGCGACACGCATCGCAGCGCGTCGGGGGTCCCCTCCACCACCGCCGCCGAGGTCTCGTCGCAGGAGGTCTCGATCCCCAGCAGGCGCACGGCGCGCTACGGGCGCGGCTCGGCGAGGAGCGCCGTGAACAGCCGCCGGTTCCCCTCGGAGTTCCAGTTGTCCTCGGCCATCCACTTCTTGCGGATGGTGCCGTCGCGCCCGATGACGAACGTCTCCGGGACGCCGGTGGTGCGGTAGATCCCCTGGATGGCGCCGCTGGCGTCGTGCAGCAGCTCGAAGGTGAGCCCGAACTCCTGCGCGAAATCGCGGATGGCCTGCTCGCTGCCGGGGTCGTCCACGCTCACCGCCACCACCTTGAGCCCCTGGGGCCCCAGCGCGCGGTGCACCGCCTCGAAGCTGGGCATCTCCTTGCGGCAGGGGGCGCACCAGGTGGCCCAGATGTTCAGCACCACCACCTCGCCGCGGTAGTCGCTCAGCGACTTCATCCGCGCCGGCGCGGTCAGGGTGGCCGCCGCAAAGCCCGGCGCGTCGCCCCCCACGGCCACGCTGGTGAGCTCGTCCTTGAGGAAGTGCGACGCGGCCCACGCGCCCCCGCCCAGCAGCGCGACAATGCCGAGCACCACCAGCCACTGCTGCCGGGCGGTCACGCGGCCTCCGCGCACAGCGCGCGCAGCGCGCCGATCTCGCCCTGCGGGTCGGCGGCGCCGAAGACGGCGTTGCCGGCCACGAAGCAGTCGGCCCCCGCGCGCCAGCAGTCGTGGATGGTGCCCCGGCCGATCCCGCCGTCCACCTGCAGCACCGCGCGGCTCTCCGCCTGGTTCAGCAGGAAGCGCGCGCGCTCCACCTTGTCCACGGTGTACGGGATGAACGCCTGCCCGCCGTACCCGGGGTTCACGGTCATGATGAGCAGCAGGTCCAGCAGGTGCGCCACCTCCTCCACCGCCGACAGCGGCGTGGCGGGATTGAGCGCCACGCCGGCCTGGCACCCCAGCGCCTTGATGTGCGCCAGCTGGCGATCCAGGTGCGGCGCGGCCTCGGCGTGGATGGTCAGCACGGTGGCGCCCGCCTTGGCATACGCCTCCAGGTACTGCTCGGGGCGCTCCACCATGAGGTGCACGTCCACCGGCAGCGTGGTGGCCGCGCGCACCGCCTCGATGACCTTGAGGCCGAAGGTGAGGTTGGGGACGAAGTGGCCGTCCATGACGTCCACGTGGATCCAGTCGGCCCCGCCGGCCTCGCACAGGGCGACCTCCTCGCCCAGGCGGCGGAAGTCGGCGCTGAGGATGGAGGGGGCGATGCGCGGGCTCATGGCAGGGGGACGCGGGTGAGGGGAGCGGGGGGGAGCGTGTCGGAGCGGCGCCGGGGGCGCGCCGCGCGGGCCACGGAGTCGGCGTCGGCCAGCGAATCGAGGCGCGCCAGCGAATCCACCGCCTGCGGCGTGAGTGCCAGCGGATCGGCGCTGTCGGCGGCGGCCAGGCTGTCCAGCAGCGCCGCGCCGGCGCTCTCGGCCGCGGGCGACGCGGCGGGCGGGGCCTTGGGGAGCGGTTCCAGCGCGGTGTCGGGCTGGGCCGCGGGGGCGGGCGCCTTGACCAGCGCCAGCGAGTCGATCCCCCCGGGGTGTCCGGGCTCCAGGCGATTCACGGCCGACACGCCGCCGGCGGCCCCCACGGCCCCGCCCAGTACCAAGGCGACGGCGAGGCGGAGCACCCACCGGGGGCGACGCGAATGGGGAGGACGGCTGGCCATGCGGGAACGATAGCGATCTACGGCGGTCTGCGGGGGGGTGGGGCGCCTTTGCAGGAGGTCGCGGGCGCGCACGGGGAGCGCCGGGCGGCCGCGCGCGGGCCCGGTCACGCCAGGCGGCGCATCCGCGCGGCGAAGGCGCCGTCCACGCCGTGCCGGTGGGGGAGGACGCGCAGACGGCCACCGTCCAGCACCGCGTCCGGGACGGTTCCCGACGGCGGGGGCTCCAGGGTGAACGCCGGGTGCGCGGCCAGGAACCGGTCCACCACCGCGTCGTTCTCCTCGGGTTCCAGCGAGCAGGTGGAGTACACCAGCAAGCCGCCCGGGCGCACCACGGTGGCGGCCGCCTCCAGGATCTCCCGCTGCACCGCGCCCATCACCGCCAGGTCGGCCACCTTGAGGCGCCAGCGCGCGTCGGGGTGCCGGCGAAAGGTCCCGGTGCCGGTACAGGGGACATCCACCAGCACGGCATCCACCGGAGCGATGGCGGGGTGGGTGGCGTCGGCCACCAGCGTCACCAGCCGCTCGGCATCCAGCCGCCCGAAGCCGGTCAGCATGCGGTCCACGCGCAGCGGCTGGCGGTCGGCG
>JBEIJM010000126.1:0-10166 GCA_040380205.1 Gemmatimonadaceae bacterium | reverse complement strand
CCACCGCCTCGGAGGCGCGCACCGCCTCGCGCGCACTGGCCGACGCCACCAGCGCCTCGACCGCGGCACGCACCGCCGCGTCGGCCGCGTCGCCCTCGGCCACCGCGGGGGCACCGGGGCCAGCCAGCAGCTCACCCAGCGGCGGCAACTCCGCCTCCGGACGCCCCAGCCGCGCCATCTCTGCCAACAGGTCGCCCCGCGCCTCCGGGGGCATCGGCTCCCCGACGACGTGCAGCCCCAGCGGGATCAGCGTGTACTCCAGCTCCAGCAGCCGCTCGCGCAGCCGCGCCACCTCGGGCTCCGCCTCGTCGGCGCTCCACGCCGGCTCGGCCGGCGCCAGCTCCACCGCCGCCGCCTGCTGCTGCACCAGCGTGCGCAGCGCCTCGTCGCGCGCGGCCTCCCCCGCCGGCAGGGCGCGCCACCGATCGAGCGCCCCCTTGAGCTCCAGCAGCCCGCGATACAGCCCCGCGTTGGCGATGGGGGGCGTGAGGTACGACACCAGCGTGGCGTTGCCGCGCCGCTTGGCCAGCGTCCCCTCCGACGAGTTGTTGGAGGCGTACAGGTAGACGTTGGGGGTGTCGCCAATGAGGCGGTCGGGCCAGCAGCGGTCGTCGAGCCCGGCCTGCTTCCCGGGCATGAACTCCAGCGCGCCGTGCGTGCCGAAGTGCAGGATGGCGTCCGCCCCGAAATCCTCGCGCACCCACCGATAGAAGGCGCTGAAGGCGTGGGTGGGGGAGAACCCGCCCTCGAAGAGCAGGCGCATGGGGTCCCCTTCCCAGCCGAACGCGGGCTGCACCCCCACGAACACGTTCCCCAGCCGCACCCCCATCACGTGGATCGCCTGGCCGTTGGCCAGCTGCCGTCCCGGGGCGGGGCCCCAGGTGCGCTCGATCTCCGCCAGGTGCCGCTCGCGCCGCACATGGTCGTCCACCGGGATGTGCGCGTGCACATGCGCCGGCGTGCCGTGCCGCTCGCGGTTCCCCTGCGTGATCAGCTCGCGCAGCGCGTCGGCGCTGGCCGGGAGCTCCACCGTGTACCCCTGCTCCTTCATGGAGGCCAGCACGCGCTGCAGCGACGGGAACACCGCCAGGTAGGCGGCGCTCCCGGTGTTCCCGGCGTTGGGGGGGAAGTTGAAGAGCACCACGGCCACCTTCCGCTCGGCCCGCGCGCGACGCCGCAGCGCCACCAGCCGCGCCACCCGCGCCGCCACCCGGTCGACGCGCTCGGGGATCGGCTCGGAGGCGGCCGCGCGCCCGTCGGTCGCGCGCCCCTTCCCGCCATACACCGTGGGGGCGATGGCGCCATCCAGCTCGGGGATGGCCACCTGCAGGGTCGCCTGCAGCGGGTTGAGGCCGCGCGCATCGGCGCGCCACTCCTCGATGGTCTGGAACTCCAGCGTCTGCAACGTGAGGTACGGGACGTCCAGCCGCTGCAGGACCGCCTGCGCGGCGGCGGCGTCGTTGTACGCCGGCCCGCCCACCAGCGAGAAGCCGGTGAGGTTGACGAGCGCGTCGATCGTCGAGCGCCCCGCGGCGTCGAGGAAGTAGCGCTCCACCGCGGGGCGCGCGTCCAGCGCGGAGGCGAACGCCGGCACCACGCGCAGCCCCTGCCCCTCCAGCGCCCGGACCACGGCCGCGTAATGCGCCACGTTGCCGGCCAGCAGGTAGGACCGACCCACCAGCACCCCCACCGTTCCGGCGGCCGGCCGGGCCGGCGCCGGGAGCGCGGCGAGCGTCTCGGTGATCCCGCGCCCGGGGAGCGCCGGGTGCCAGAGTCCCACCTCGGGGTACACCTGCGGCGGTGGCGGGCGCAGCGTGCCGCGCAGCCCCTGCCGCGGCCCGGCGGCATAGCGGTCCACCAGCAGCTGGACCATGGCCACCAGGTTCTCCTCGGAGCCGGCCAGCCAGTACTGGATGAGCAGCAGGTACTGCCGCACATCCTGGGCCGTGCCGGGGATGAAGCGCAGCAGCGACGGCAGCGCCCGCAACGCCCCCATCTGCCGCTCCCCGGTGGAGCGCCCCTCGCCGCGGCTCCCGCGCAGCTTCTTGAGCAGGGCCAGCGGCGAGAAGGGCGAACGCGACTCGCCGGCGCCCATGTCGAAGCGCCCCAGCCGCGTGCACTTGACCAGCTCCGGGGTGCACAGCGCGCACACCACGGCGTCGGCGGCGTCGCGGCGCGCCTGCACGGCGGGGAGCACGGCGTTGGCGTACTCCTCCTGGAACAGCTGCGTGCACACCACCACGTGCGCCTCGGCGATGGCCGCGCAGGCGCGTGCCACGGCGGCCGGATCGGTGCCGAAGTCGGCGGCCACGTGCATGGTCACGACCAGCCCCGGCACCCCGCGCTCCAGCGTGGCCCGCGCCCGCTCGAAGGCGTCGGCCAGGTGCGCATCCAGCGTGACGATGGCCACGCGCATCGGCGCGGCGGCCGTGCCACGGCGGGGGGTGGCGGGGCGCTCAGCGGCCATAGTGCGCCTTGGCCCCGTAGAGGGTGTCCACCGAGATGCGCGCGATGCCCCGGTCGCGCGCGTAGGCCTCGGTGTTGCGGCGCGCCTTCCCCCGCACGAAGAAGGGGATCTTGCGCAGCTCCGCCTCGGCATCGGGGAGCCACGCCAGGTCGACCACCACTCCCGGTGCGGCCGCCAGCGGCGCCACAGCCACTGGCGCCACCTCCACCGGCGCCACGGGCGCTGGCGCCACCGCCACCGGCGCGGCCACCACGGGGGGCGCGCTGCCGTCGGCCGCCGCCACCTCCAGCCCGGCGGGGCGCGCGGGGGGTGGGGCGGGGTGGGCGGCGGGGGCGCTGCCGTGCAGGTGCGACGGCGCCGCCCCGTCCCCGAACTCGAAGTCATCGCGGAACAGCTGCAGCAGGTGCTCTTCCAGCCCCATCATGAGCGGGTGCACCCACGTGTCGAAGATCACGTTGGCGCCCTCGAACCCCATCTGCGGGGCGTAGCGCGCCGGCACGTCCTGCACGTGGATGGGCGCCGAGATGACCGCGCAGGGGATCCCCAGCCGCTTGGCGATGTGGCGCTCCATCTGCGTGCCGAGCACCAGCTCCGGCATCAGCTCGGCCACCCGCCGTTCCACCTCGAGGTAGTCGTCGGTGACCAGCGCCTCCACGCCCAGCGCCGCCGCCGCCTCGCGCACCGGGCGCGCGTACTCGCGCGCATAGGTGCCCAGCCCCACCACCGTGAACCCCATCTCCTCCCGGGCGATGCGGGCGGCCGCCAGCACGTGGGTGCCGTCGCCGAAGATGAACACCCGCTTGCCGGTGAGGTACGTGCTGTCCACCGAGCGCGAGTACCAGGGCAGGCGCGCGTGGCTGGCCCCCAGCGACGCCGCCCCGGCGCGTTCCCCCGCCAGGAAGGGGCCGGCATCCACCCCGGTGGCCGCCGCCACCTCGGCGATGAAGGCGCGCGTGGCCTGCACGCCGATGGGCACCGTGCGCACCAGCGGCATGCCGAAACTCTTCTCCAGCCATCGTGCCGCGGCCTCGGCCACCTCCGGGTACAGCACCACCGTGGCGTCCGCCTCCGGCAGCCGCCGCAGCTGCGCCACCGTGGCCCCCAGCGGGGCGCACACATGCACGTCGATCCCCAGCTGCCCCAGCAGCCCCGTCACCTCGCGCACATCATCGCGGTTGCGGAACCCCAGGCTGGTGGCGCCCAGCAGGTTCACGCGGGGGCGGCGCCCCTCGCGGGCGCACGTCTCGGCCACCGGCGCACGCAGGGAGCCGCCGGGCGCCGGCACCTGGGGCGCCAGCAGCGCCCGCACCAGCTGGTAGAAGGTCTCGCTGGCCCCCCAGTTCTCCTTCTTGGAGTACGCGGGGAGCTCCAGCGGCACCACCGGCACCGGCAGCCCCATCCCCGCCGCCAGCGATCCGGGCTGGTCCTGGATGAGCTCCGCGGTGCACGACTCCCCCACCAGCAGCGCGTCGGGGCGGAAGCGGGCGTACGCATCGCGCACCGATGCCTTGACGAGCTCCGCCGTGTCCCCCCCCAGGTCGCGCGCCTGGAAGGTGGTGTAGGTGACCGGCGGGCGGCGGTCGCGCCGCTCGATCATGGTGAAGAGCAGGTCGGCGTAGGTGTCCCCCTGCGGGGCGTGCAGGACGTAATGCACCCCCTCCATGGAGGTGGCCACCCGCATCGCCCCCACATGGGGGGGACCCTCATAGGTCCACAGCGTGAGTTGCATGGCGGGTCCCCGTGGCTAGACCGTGAGGCGCCGAGCCCGGTCGAGCGGGCGGGCGAACAGCTCGGCCAGGTCGCCGGCCTGCTCGAAGCCGTGGACCGGGGAGAAGACCAGCTCGATGGACCACTTGGTGCGCAGCCCCTCGGCCTCCAGCGGATTGGCCAGCCCCAGCCCGCACACCGACAGGTCGGGGCGGGAGGCGCGGCACCGGTCCAGCTGGCGCTCGAGATCCTGCCCCTCGCTCACCTGGACCCCGGCGGGGAGGCGGGCCAAGTCGGCGGCCACCATGAGCCGGTCGAGGTACGGCGTCCCCACCTCGTCCAGCGCCATGCCGCACTCGGCCGCCAGGAAGGCCGCCAGCGGGATCTCCAGCTGGGAGTCGGGGAAGAAGAAGGCGCGCTTCCCCTCCAGGACCGGCCGGTAGCGACGCACGGCAGCCTGGGCGCGCTCACGCGGG
This sequence comes from Gemmatimonadaceae bacterium, assembly GCA_040380205.1. Lineage (GTDB taxonomy): Bacteria > Gemmatimonadota > Gemmatimonadetes > Gemmatimonadales > Gemmatimonadaceae > Gemmatimonas. The sequence continues at coordinate 5,516 of JBEIJM010000126.1, read as the reverse complement.
GCAGCCAGCGCCGCCTCCAGCTGGTGCTCGGGAACCGCCCACGGCGCCGCCGCGGCGCGCACCCACGCCTCCGTCCCCACGGCCCCAAACGGGTAGGGGGCCGCCACCAGCGTGGCGCCCCGGTCCACTAGGGCCCGCGCCGTTTCCCCCAGGAACGGCTGCGCCAGCAGCAGCTGCGTCCCGGGGCCCACCGGCGGCAGGGCGCGGGCGCGGCGGGGGGGGAAGAAGCGCACCGGCCCCACCCCCAGCTCGGCAAACAGCCGGGCAAACTGATCCTCCACCACATCGGCCAGCGTCCCGACCACCAGCAGCTCCGGGGTGACCGTCTCGCGTTCCGGCAGATGGGGGACCAGCGACCGCAGGCAGGCGTCCTCCCCCTGCGTGAAGGTGGTCTCGATCCCGCTCCCGGAGTAGTTGAGGATGCGCACCCGGGGGAGGAACTGCTGGTTCAGGCGCTCGGCCGCCCGGGCGAGGTCCAGCTTGATGACCTCGGAGGGGCAGGAGCCCACCAGGAACAGCGTGGTGATGTCGGGGCGTCGATCCAGCAGCTGTGTGACGCATCGGTCCAGCTCATCATTGGCGTCGGCCAGCCCGGCCAGGTCGCGCTCCCCCAGGATGGCGGTGGCAAAGCGCGGCTCGGCAAAGATCATGACGCCCGCCGCCGACTGCAGGAGGTGGGCGCAGGTGCGGGAGCCGACCACCAGGAAGAAGGCGTCCTGCATCTTGCGGTGCAGCCAGACGATGCCGGTGAGGCCGCAGAACACCTCGCGCTGGCCCCGCTCGCGCAGCACCGGAAGCTCGAGCGCGCTCACCGGCCCCGCCCCGCGGCCGCGGCCGCCTCCTGCAGGCGCGCCGCCCGGAGCTTGAGGAGGAACTGGATGGCGTTGACCGCGTAGGCCCCGTAGGCCACCAGCGCCAGCCCCAGCAGCGACCGGGGGGGCCAACCGGCCCACAGCCCCACCACGTAGGCCGTATGGAGGGCGATGACCCCCATGCTGACCACGTCCTCCCAGAAGAAAGGGCGGGCAAAGAGGTACTGCCCGAACACCACCTTTTCCCAGATGGCCCCGGTCACCATGATGGCGTACAGCACGAGGGTCTTGAGGAGGACGGAGGCGTGGGCCCACCAGAGCCCCTCCCCGGTGCGCAGGGTGCGGACGACCAGCACGACCGAGACCCCCATGACCAGGAACTGGAGGGGGGCGAGCACCCCTTGCACGAGGGTCCACCGCGTAGCATCGCGGCGGGCCCGCTCATCGGGGGTATAGAGCCCGCCGACGGCGCGGGGCGCCGATGGCAGGGGGGAAGGGACAGCGGTCATCAGCTCCTGTGGCTTCCGGGGAGAGGGGGCCCAGACACTCCGAGAATGCGGTGGGAACCAGAAGTTGTCAAGAAAAGTTGACGTATGGTTCACATGACACCTTCCCCGCTCCCGATGGCTTCCCCTCTCTCCTCCCCCGCATGCAGGTCCAAGAGCGCGATCTGACAGGCGCGACGTGGGTGACCGCCCCCCCGCCCTTGCGCCCTACCGGTTCCGGCACAAAGTTCGGACCAGCCTCCCGAACTGACGTCCCTGACCATCAGGGATCCGGCCACTACGCCGTGCGCCACGGACCGGGAGCCAACGCCCCCCGTATGGAACCGACGTCCGCCGGACGCCACGAACGGCTCGAGAGGACGCTCCGGGAGCGGCTCATCCCCGACCTGATGCCCCCCCACGTGCCGGTGGGGGGAGACGGGTGGCGCGCCGAGGCGGCGCCGATCCCCGCATCGGAGGTGGAGGCGCTGGTGCGCCTGCTGCGCGCCCCGGAGGAGGGGGTCGCGGCGGCGTATGTGCGCACCCTGTTGGACACCGGGACCCCGCTGGAGCAGCTCTATCTGGAGCTGGTGGCGCCCGCCGCCCGCCGCCTGGGCGCCATGTGGGAATCCGATGACTGCGACTTCGTGGAAGTCACCGTCGGGCTGGGCCGCCTGCAGCAGCTGCTGCGCGAACTGTCCCAGCTGTTCCTGGCACCGGCCCCGCCGGGGGACCCCATGGGCACCGTGCTGCTCACCTGCGTCCCCGGCGAGCAGCACACCTTGGGGCTGGTGATGGTCGGGGAGTTCCTCCTCCGCGATGGATGGCGGGTGATGGTGGGGGCCCCGTGGACGGAAGACGACCTGGTGGCTATGGTGAGCGCGGAGTGGGTGGACATCATCGGGTATTCCGTCGGCAGTGCGCAGCGGCTGGCCAGCCTCACGCGCGAGATCCGGCGCCTCAAGGGAGCCTCGCGCAATCCCCAACTGCAGATCATGGTGGGCGGCCCGCTGTTTGCCGACCAGCCGACCCTCGTCGCGGAGGTCGGGGCGCATGCCCTGGCCGCTGACGGCCGTCAGGTTCCGGAGGTGGCGCGCACGCTCCTCGCGGCCTCCCGTGCCGGCTCCCCTGTCGCCGCGCGTCGGCAGGAGGTAAGCGGCCATGCCCAGTTCAGCGAATCCGGCGCCCGCGCCTGAGCCCTCGTTCGCCGGCGTGGCCCCCGCCACCGCCGCCGCCCTGCTCACGATGGCGGGAGATGTGGTCCTGGTGGTCGACGACGCAGGCGTCATCCGTGACGTGGCGGTGGGGGATGGCGATACGCCCTTCGCCGCGGCCCGGCAGTGGGTGGGGCGCCCGTGGGTGGAGACGGTGCACACCGACTCGCGCGGGAAGGCGGAGGCGCTGCTGCGCGAGGCCCTGCTGGGGGGCGTCACCAAGCGCCGCCAGCTCAACCACCTGCGCGACGACGGGGCGGACGTCCCGGTGGCCTACACCGCGCTCCGGCTGGAGCGGGGGACCGTGGTGGCCGTCGGGCGCGACATGCGCCACGTCTCCGCGCTGCAGCAGCGTCTGGTGGAGGCCCAGCAGGCCATGGAGCGCGACTACTGGCGGCTGCGCCATGTGGAAACGCGCTACCGGCTGCTGTTCCAGCTGGCCAGCGACGGGATCCTCGTGCTCGACGCCACCACGCTGCAGGTGCTGGACGCCAACGCGGCGGCCGGGGCGCTGTTCGGGGAGTCCCCCGACCGGTTGATCGGCCGCCCATTCCCGGTGGGGGTGCATAGCGGGGCGGTGGACACCCTCGAGGGGCTGTGCAAGACGGCCCGGAGCAGCGGCCGCGCCGGGGATGTCCTGGTGGAGCTGGCCTCCGGCGCGCCGGCGTCGGTCTCGGCGTCCTGCTTCCGGCAGGAGGCGAGCACCCTGCTGCTGGTGCGGTTTGCGGCGGCCGACGGGCGACCGGGGGGCCCCGGCGCCTCGGGGACCGGGCGCGAGCGGGCGCTGACGCTGCTGGAGCGCCTCCCCGACGGCTTTGTCATCACCGACCTGGACGGGCGCATCCTGCTGGCCAACCGGGCGTTCCTGGACATCGCCGAGCTGGTGAGCGAGGACCAGGTGCGCGGCACGCAGCTGTCCAACGTGATCGGGCGCCCCGGTGCGGACTTCCCGGTGTTTCTGGAGATGCTGCGCAAGCACGGCACGCTCCGGCTGGTGGCCACGGCCGCCCGCGGGGTGCACGGGCACCAGACCGAGGTGGAGGTCTCGGCGGTGTGGCTCCCGGAGGGGGAGGCCCCCAGCATCGGGTTCACCATCCGCGACATCGGCCGGCGGCTGGCGGCAGGGCCGCAGGGGGCCCGCGACCTGTCCCGGGCGGTGGAGGAGCTCACCTCGCTGGTGGGGCGCGTGTCGCTGCGGGACCTGGTGCGCGACACCGTGGACTTGGTGGAGCGCCACTTCATCGAGGCGGCGCTGGAGCTCACCAACGACAACCGCACCTCGGCGTCCGAGGTGCTGGGCGTGAGCCGACAGAGTCTGTACGTGAAGATGCGGCGCCACAAGCTGGCGGACACCGCCCCCGACCGCGACGACGGCGGCGCCGACGGCTGACCGTCCGTCCCCCGCCCCTCCTCAAATGGGGGGGGCGGGGGATCCCGTCAGGGATTCCCTGACGGCTGCCCCGAAAAAACTCGGTCTGTCGCAGTTGTGTACTGTCACGTATTGTAGACGCCATGAGCGTCAGCATTTCTGTACACTCCGCCGCGTCACGCCCGGACCCCCGGGCGGTGCTGACGCTGCTCAAGCCCGTGACCTGGTTCCCCCCCATGTGGGCGTTCCTGTGCGGGGCGGTCTCGGTCGGGGTCCCGCTCGCATCGCAGGGGGCGCTGCTGGCGCTGGGGATCTGCATCACCGGCCCCTTGGTGTGCGCCTCCAGCCAGGCGGTGAACGACTGGTTCGACCGCGAGGTGGATGCGCTGAATGAGCCGTCGCGCCCCATTCCGTCGGGGCGCATCCCGGGGCAGTGGGGGTTGGCCATTGCCGTGGGGTGGAGCCTGCTGTGCGTGGTGGCGGCGCTCCCCCTTGGGGCGTTCGGGGTGGGCGCGGTGCTGGTGGCGCTGGCCTTTTCGTGGGGGTACAGCGCGCCGCCGTTCCGGTTCAAGCGCAACGGCTGGGTGGGGAACGCGGCGGTGGGCTTTACCTATGAGGGGCTCGCGTGGGTCACCGGCGCCGGCATTCTGCTGGGGAGTCGGATGCCCCCCCAGCCGGTGCTGCTGCTGGCCGTGCTGTACTCGGTGGGGGCGCACGGCATCATGACGCTGAACGATTTCAAGGCGATGGACGGCGACCGCCAGATGGGAATCGGGTCGCTGCCCGTGCGCCTGGGCGCGCAGGGCGCGGCGCGGGTGGCCGTGGCGGTGATGGTGGTGGCGCAGGCGGCGGTGGTGGCGCTGCTGGTTCTCTGGGACCGCCCCGTGCATGCCGCGGCCATCGCCGGGCTGGTGGCCGTGCAGGCCGTGATGATGCGCCGGTTCCTGGCGGCCCCGCGCGAGCGGGCACTGTGGCTGAGTGCGCTGGGGGTGCCGTTCTACGTGAGCGGCATGATGGTGGCGGCGTTCGCCGTGCGCCCGCTGGTGCGGGGGCTGGCATGAGCGTGCGCGTGAGCGGCGACACGGGGCTCAGCTGGCCCCAGCTCACCCGGCTGGGGCTGGTGCAAGCGGCCATCGGGGCGGTGGTGGTGCTGCTGACCACGACGGTCAACCGAGTGATCGTGGTGGAGCTGGCGCTTCCGGCGACGATTCCCGGGGTGCTGGTGGCGCTGCACTTCGGGGTGCAGCTGGTGCTGCGCCCACGGCTGGGGCATGCCAGCGACCGCAGCGGCCGTCGCGCGCCGTGGATTGTGGGAGGGCTGGTCGTGTGCGCGGTGGGGGGCGTGGGGGTGGTGGCCAGCCTGCCGATCATGGCGCAGCACACGGGGGCCGGGGTGGCACTGGCCGCGCTGGCCAGCATGGTGCTGGGGGCCGGGGTGAGCGCGGCGGGGACACCGCTGCTGGCGCTCATGAGCGAGCGGGCGCGCCCGACGCAGCGCGCCGGCGCGGCGGCGATCACCTGGATCCTGATGATCGTGGGGATCATCTGCACGGCGGCGGTGTCGGGGATGTTGCTGGACCCCTTCTCCTTCGGACGGCTCACGGCGATTGCCGCGGGGATCGGCGGGGTGGGGGTG
>JBEIJM010000125.1:0-10188 GCA_040380205.1 Gemmatimonadaceae bacterium | reverse complement strand
TGCCGCTGTCGGGGAGCGGGCGCGGCTTCTTCGAGACACACCGCTAGCCCGGCGCGCGGCCGCGCCCCGCTATCGTCCCCGCATGAGGGCGACATGAGCGTTCCCGCCTCGGCGGCGGAGCAGGTGCAGTGGCTGCGGCACGGCGCCTGCCGCGACCCGCACGCGCTGCTGGGCGCGCATCCGCTGCGCCCGGGGCGCAAGACGGGGGTGGTGGTGCGGGCGTGGCAGCCGGGGGCGACCTCGGTGGCCGTGCGCACCAAGACGGCGCTGGTGCCGCTGGCCCCGGTGGCGGAGGGGCTGTTTGAGGGGACGCTGCCGCGTGTGCGGCGGCCGCTGCGCTACCAGTTGGTGGTCGCGCACGGGGATGGCCGGGTGGACGAGGTGGCTGATCCGTACTGCCTCCTCCCCACACTGGGCGAGCTGGACCTGCACCTGTTCAACGAGGGGCGCCACCTGCGGTTGTGGGAGGCGCTGGGGGCGCAGCCGCGCACCGTGGACGGGGTGGCCGGCACTGGCTTTGCCGTGTGGGCGCCCACGGCGCAGCGGGTGGCGGTGATCGGCACCTTCAACGCGTGGGACGACGAGCGCCATCCGATGCGACAGCTGGGGGCCAGCGGGGTGTGGGAGCTGTTCCTCCCCGGCGTGAGCCCGGGCGCGCTGTACAAGTTCGCGATCCTCACCGCCGCGGGGGAGACGGTGGTGAAGACCGATCCGTACGCGCGCATGATGGAGCAGGCGCCGGGGCACGCGTCCATCGTGCAGGGGGCGTCGGCGCACGCGTGGGGGGATGCGGCGTGGCTGGCGCGGCGCGCCGAGTCGGACCCGCTGGCGTCGCCCATGCTGGTGTACGAGGTGCACCTCCCGTCGTGGCAGCGCGGCGCGGACGGCGAGGTGCTGTCGTACCGGGCGTTGGCGCCGCGTCTGGCGGCGCACGTGCGGCAGCTGGGGTTCACGCACGTGGAGCTGATGCCCGTGCTGGAGCACCCGTACGGCGGGTCGTGGGGGTATCAGGTGGGGGGGTACTATGCGCCCACCTCGCGGCACGGCACCCCCGACGACTTCCGCTTCCTGGTGGACACGCTGCACCAGGCGGGGCTTGGCGTGCTGCTGGACTGGGTGCCGGCGCACTTCCCCAAGGACGCGTGGGCGTTGCGGCGCTTTGACGGCACCGCGTGCTACGAGCACCAGGATCCGCGGCTGGGGGACCACCCCGAGTGGGGGACGCACATCTTCAACTACGCGCGGCACGAGGTGCGGAACTTCCTGGTGGCCAACGCGCTGTACTGGATCGAGGCGTTCCACCTGGACGGGCTGCGGGTGGACGCGGTGGCGTCGATGCTGTACCTGGACTACGGGCGCGAGCCGGGGCAGTGGCTGCGCAACCGGCTGGGGGGGCGCGAGAACCTGGACGCGGTGGCGTTCCTGCGGCAGCTCACGCAGGCGGTGCGCTCGCTGCACCCCGGGGTGGTGATGGTGGCGGAGGAGAGCACGGCGTGGCCCGGAGTGACGGCCCCCGTGGCGGAGGGAGGGCTGGGGTTCACCTTCAAGTGGAACATGGGGTGGATGCACGACACGCTGGCGTTCTTCGGCGTGGACCCGCTGTTCCGGCGCGGCGTGCACGACCGCCTGACGTTCGCGATGATGTACGAGTACAGCGAGCGGTTCTGCAATCCGCTCTCGCACGACGAGGTGGTGCACCTCAAGCGGTCGCTGCTGGGGAAGATGCCCGGGGACCGGTGGCAGCGGTTTGCCAACCTGCGCGCGCTGCTGGCGTACGCGGTGACGCGGCCGGGGAAGACGCTGCTGTTCATGGGGACCGAGCTGGCGCCCGAGGGGGAGTGGAACCACGACGTGTCGCTGGACTGGGGGCTGCTGGACGACCCGGCGCACCGCGGCGTGCACGACTGCCTGGCGGCGCTGGGGGCGCTGTACCGTGCGCACCCGTGCCTGTGGCGGCGGGATCATGACCCGTCGGGGTACGCGTGGATCGCGGTGGACGACAAGGCGCACTCGGTGGTGGCGTACGCGCGGCACGACGGGGCGGCGCACCTGGTGGTGGTGGCCAACCTCACGCCGGTGCCGCGCCCCGGCTACCGGCTGGGAGTGCCCGGCGCGGCGGCGTACGCGACCGTGCTGAACACTGACGCGCCGGCGTTTGGCGGGAGCGGCTTTGCGGTGCCGGCGTCGCTGGCGGTGGAGGCGGTGCCGCAGCACGGGTATGCGCAGTCGGTGGTGGCCACGCTGCCGCCGCTGTCGGTGCTGGTGCTGGCGCCGGAGGGGGCGTGAGCACGGCGCGCGTGCGGCTGTGGTCGTTTGGCGTGCTGGCCGCGCTGGCGGTGGCGCTGTGCGTGCGACTGGGGTTCTGGCAGCTGGCGCGACTGGAGTGGCGGCGCGGCCAGAACGCGCTGGTGGCGGCGCGCGGGGCGGAGGCGCCGCTATCGCTGGAGGCGCTGCGCCGCATGGACACCACGGCGTCGCACTGGCGCCGCGTGGTGGTGGAGGGGGTGGCGCTGCACGACGCCGAGCTGGCGCTGGCCTCGCGCTCGCAGGCGGGGATGCCGGGGGTGCAGCTGCTCACGCCGGTCCGTCCGCTCTCGGGCGGATGGGGGGACACGGCGGTGCTGGTGCTGCGCGGCTTCGTGCGGGCGGCCGACGGGCGCACCTTTGACGCCGTGCAGGCGCGCGAGGGGGACACGCTGCGCCTGGAGGCGCTGGTGACCACCTTCCCGCCCCCGCGCGCGGGGGTGGTGCGGCTCCCCTCGTCGGCGCGTGCCGTGCGGCAGCTGCACCACGACTCGCTGCAGGCGCTGGCGGGGCGTCCGCTGGTGCCGGTGGTGCTGCTGGCGCTGGGGGACACCACCATCCGCGATGTCACGCGCCCCGCGCGGGTGCCGCCGCCCGCGCCGGGCGACGGCCCGCACCTCTCCTACGCGCTGCAGTGGTTCAGCTTTGCCACGGTGTTCGCGCTGGGGTTCGTGCTGTTCGCGCGGCGCGGGCGCGCCCGGGCGCCGCGTCCGCCGGCCGCGCCCGGCGGTCAGCCGTCCACGCGATAGAACGCCCGATACCAGGCCACGAACCGCGCCACCCCCTCCTCGATGGAGGTGGCGGGGCGGAACCCCACGGCGTCGGCCAGCGCGTCCACGTCGGCGTACGTGGCGGGGACATCCCCCGCCTGCATCGGGAGCAACGTCTTCTCGGCGGTGCGCCCCAGCGCCTGCTCGAGGGTGGCGATGAGGTGCAGCAGCTCGACCGGGTTGTTGTTGCCGATGTTGTACAGGCGGTAGGGGGCGGCGCTGGTCCCCGGGTCGGGGCGCGCGGCGTCCCACGCCGGGTTGGGGGCGGCGGTGTGGTCGCTGGTGCGCACCACCCCTTCCACGATGTCGTCGATGTAGGTGAAGTCGCGCCGCATCCGGCCGTGGTTGAACACGTCGATGGCGCGCCCCTCCAGGATGGCGCGGGTGAAGAGGAACAGCGCCATGTCGGGGCGCCCCCACGGGCCGTACACCGTGAAGAAGCGCAGCCCCGTGGTGGGGAGCCCGTACAGGTGGCTGTAGGTGTGCGCCATCAGCTCGTTGGCCTTCTTGGTGGCGGCGTACAGCGACAGCGGGTGGTCCACGTTCTGGTGGACCGAGAAGGGCATGGCGGTGTTGGCGCCGTACACGCTGGACGACGACGCATAGGTGAGGTGCGCCGCGCCGTGGTGCCGGCACCCCTCCAGGATGTGCAGGAAGCCGGTGAGGTTGCTGTCGACGTAGGTGTGCGGGTTGGTGAGCGAGTAGCGCACGCCCGCCTGCGCGGCCAGGTGGATCACCCGCGCCGGGCGCGTCTCCGCGAACAGGCGCTCCACCGCGCCGCGGTCGGCCAGGTCGCCGCGCACCAGCCGGAACCCGTCGCGCGCCGCCAGCCGGGCCAGGCGCGCCTCCTTCAGCGTGGGGTCGTAGTAGTCGTTGACGTTGTCGAACCCCACCACCTCGTCGCCACGGTCCAGCAGGCGGTGCGCGGTGTGGGAACCGATGAAGCCGGCGGCGCCGGTGACGAGGTGCAGGGGCATGGCAGGCTCCGGGGCGGGCGGGTCAGAGCAGCGTGCCCTGCAGCAGCAGGTACGCCACGCCGAAGTAGATGCTGATGGCCGAGACGTCCACGAGCGTGGCCACGAAGGGGGCCGAGGCGCTGGCGGGATCGAAGCGGAAGCGCTTGAGGACGAAGGGGAGCATGGAGCCGGTGAGCGAGCCGATGGTCACGATGGCCACCAGCGTGAGCCCCACCGTGAAGGCCAGCGGGAGGTGGTAGGCGCCGTAGTCGTACAGCCCCAGCAGCTGCCACGCCTCGATGCGCAGCACCGCCACCGTCCCCAGCAGCAGCCCCAGGATGGCGCCCGCGGGGAGCTCGCGCCGCACCACCAGCCACCAGTCGCGCAGCGTGACCTCCCCCAGCGCCATGGCGCGGATGATGAGCGAGGTGGCCTGCGACCCCGAGTTCCCCCCGGAGCTCATGATGAGCGGGATGAACTGCGCCAGCAGGATCACGCGCCCCAGCTCGTCCTCGTAGTGCGCCATGACCGAGGCGGTGAGCATCTCGCTCACCGCGAGGATGAGCAGCCAGCCGCCGCGCTTGCGCACGTTCTGGAGGAGCCCCACCTGCATGTACGGCTCCTCGAGCGCCTCCATGCCGCCGAACTTCTGGGCGTCCTCGGTCTGCTCCTCCTGGATGACGTCGATGACGTCGTCCACGGTGACCACCCCCAGCAGGCGCCGGTCGCCGTCCACCACCGGGAGGGCGGCCAGCGTGTAGTTGGCGGTGACGCGCGACACCTCCTCCTGCGGCATGTCGGGGGGGACGCTCACCACCTCGGTCCACGCCAGCTCGCTGAGCACGGTCCCCTCGGGGGCGGCCAGCAGCTCGCGCAGCGAGAGCACGCCGCGCAGGCGGCCGGTGCCGTCGGTGGTGTAGATGGTGTACATCGCCTCGCGGCGGCCGGCGCGCGCCATGGCGCGCACCGCCCGCAGCGCCGCCTCCACGGTGAGCGCCTCGTCCACCGCGAGGAACTCGGTGGTCATGAGCCCGCCGGCGGAGTCGGGGGCGTACTGCAGCAGCCGCTCGGTCTCGGCCTTCTCCTCGGGGTCCAGCGCCGAGAGGATCTCGTCGGCGGTCTCCTCGTCCAGCTCCTCCAGGGCGTCGGCGCGGTCGTCCGGCGTCATCTCCGCCATGATCGACGCGGCCTCGCCGGCGGTGAGCGCCTCGAGGACCTGCGTGCGGAGCTCCTCGTCGAGGTACTCCAGCACCTCGGCGGCGCGCTCGCGCGGCAGCGCGGCCAGGAAGGCGCGCACCGAGTCCTCCGGCATCGCCTCCGCCACGTCGGCGAGGTCGGCCGGGTGCATCTCCTCGGTCTGCGGGCCGATGCTCTCCGGGTGCTCCTCGAGCAGCTCGAGGAGATCCGGCACGATCAGCGCCGCAAGCGGCCGGTCTTGGGGGTGGCGAGGCGGCATCGGCGGGGCGGCGACGAGGGGGCGGCGGTGCGGGGCAAGTTAGCCCCGCCCTCCCGTGCGGCAAAGACGCGCGGGCCCCCCGGCGCGCTACGTGCCCTCCCCCTCGAACAGGGGGAGGGTGCGCGGCTGCGCCACCACCTGGCGCACGGTGGCGCCGGCCAGCGCCACGGCGGCCTCCAGCGCCGCCTGGTCCAGTGTCCCCTCCACCTCCAGCTCGGCGCCCGCCAGTGTCACCGCCGCCGTGCACACCCCGGGGACGCCGGCCAGCGCCATGTGCACGGCCCGGGCCGCATGCACGGCCACCAGCCCGTCGAGGTGCACGAACAGGCGTCGGCGTGGCAGATTGGAGGGCGCGCCGCCGCCGGCCGTGGTCTCCGGGGTGGGCGGGGCGCCGTCGGACGGGTTGGGACGGTCATGGACCATGGGGGCAATCTGCCCGGTTCGCGCCGCGTCAACCACTCCGCCGTCCCCCTCCCCGTCGTCCGCCGCCTTCGCACGCCATCGCATGCCACGCGTTGCCTTCCTCGGGCTGGGGGCCATCGGCACCCCGATGGCCCGGCATCTCGCCCGCCCCGACCTGGACCTGGTGGTGTGGAACCGTACCGCGGCCAAGGCGGAGGCCTTTGGCGCGGCCACCGGCGCCCGGGTGGCCGCCACCCCCGCGCAGGCGGCCGCGGGGCGAGACGTGGTCATCACCTGCCTCCCCGTCTCCCGCGACGTGGAGGGGCTGCTGGAGGGGCCCGACGGGCTGCTGGCCACCCTTCCCGCCGGTGCGGTGCTGGTGGACTGCACCTCGGGGGACGCCGCCACGTCGCGGCGCATCGCCGCGCGGCTGGCCGAGCGGGGGATCGGCTTCCTGGATGCGCCGGTGTCGGGGGGCGTGGCCGGCGCCGAGCAGGGGGCGCTGACGGTGATGGTGGGGGGGGACGCCGAGACGCTGGCGCGCGTGCACCCCGTGCTGGCGTGCTTCGGCACGCGCATCGTGCACTGCGGCGGGGTGGGCACCGGGGACGCCCTCAAGGCGGTGAACAACGCGCTGCTGGCGCTGGCCCTCTGGGGAACCGCCGAGGGGCTGGCGGCGCTGGAGAAGGCCGGGGTGCGGGCCGACGTGGCGCTGGAGGTCATCAACGCCTCCAGCGGGCGTTCCAACGCCAGCATGAACCTGTTTCCCGAGCGGGTGCTCACCCGCGCCTTCCCGCGCACGTTCCGCCTGGCGCTGCTGGACAAGGACGTCGGCATTGCCGCCGACCTGTGCCGCGAGGTGGCGGTGCCTGCGCCGCTGCTGGAGCTGACCGCCGGGCTGTTTCGCGAGGCGCACGCCGCCTTGGGGGAGGAGGCCGACCACGTGGAGGCGGTGCAGCTGGTGGAGCAGCGGGCCGGGCAGATGATTGGCGGCCATGCGCCGCGGGGGGCGGCATGAGCCAGGGCACGGGCGCGGTGATGACGCCCGGGCGCGTGGCGTCGGTGGAGGCGATCCGCGCGCACTTCCCCGCGCTGGGGCGCACCGCGCAGGGGCACCCGGTGGCGTACTTTGACGGCCCCGGCGGCACCCAGGTGCCGCGCGGCGTGGCCGACGCCATGGTGGATTACCTGCTGCACCACAACGCCAACACGCACTGGGTCTACCCCACCAGCGTGGAGACCGATGCCGCGCTGGCCACGGCGCGGGAGGTGCTGGCGGATTTCCTGGGGGGCGCCCCCGACGAGATCGCCTTTGGCGCCAACATGACCACGCTGCTGTTTCACGTGGCGCGCGCCGTGGGGCGCACGCTGCGCCCCGGCGACGAGATCGTGGTGACCGAGCTGGACCACCACGCCAACGTGGCGCCGTGGCAGGCGCTGGCGGCCGAGCGGGGCGCGGTGCTGCGGTGGGTGCCGCTGGACCTGGCCACCTCCCGCCTGGAGGCGGGGGCGCTGGAGCGGCTGCTGTCGCCGCGCACGCGCGTGGTGGCCATCGGGGCCGCCTCCAACATCCTGGGGACGGTGACCGACGTGGCGCCGCTGGTGGCCGCGGCGCGGGCCGCTGGGGCGTTCACGGTGGTGGATGCGGTGCACTACGCCCCGCACGTGCTGGTGGACGCGGCGGCCATCGGCGCCGACGTGCTGCTGTGCAGCGCGTACAAGTTCTACGGGCCGCACGTGGGGGTGCTGCGCGGGCGCCGCGAGGCGCTGGCCGCGCTGGACCTGCCGCGGCTGGAGCCGGCGCCGGCCGAGCCCCCCGAGTCGCTGGAGACCGGGACGCAGAACCACGAGGGGATCGTGGGGGCGGCGGCGGCGGTGGAGTTCCTGGCGTCGCTGGCCCCCGCCGGCGGCACCCGCCGCGAGCGGCTGGCGCACACCATGACCGCGCTGCATCACCGGGGGGAGGCGCTGCTGGCGCAGCTGTGGGCCGGGCTTACCGCCATCCCCGAGGTGACCGTGCACGGCCCGCGGCCGGGGACGCCGCGCACCCCCACGGTGTCGTTCCAGGTGGCCGGCGTGCCGTCGGAGGCGGTGGCGCGGGCGCTGGTGCCGCTGGGGCTCTACTGCTCCAACGGCGACTTCTACGCCGCCACCGTGGCGCGCCGCCTGGGGGTGGAGCAGGAGGGGCTGCTGCGGGTGGGGTGCAGCTGCTACACCACCGCCGACGAGGTGGACCGGCTGGTGGACGGCGTGCGCCAGGTGGTGCGCCAGCTGGCGCGCCGTGGCGGCTGAGGTGGCGCGATCCGTGTTGGCGGTCATGCTGGCCGCCGCCGCGCTGGCGGGGTGCACCGGGGGGGCGCCCGCCGGGGCGCGGCTGCCATCGGCCGAGTTTCTCGTGGCCGCCGGCGACTCCACCTTCTGGGTGCGCAGCAGCGACGAGGGGATGCGCGTGCGCAGCGCCCCCATCCTGCTGACCCAGGCCGACGGACGCACCTTCGAGCTGTTCCTCTCGGACGAGGGGGCGGAGTATGCCGACGCGTCGTTCGCCACCATGCGCCTGTGGGCGCGCGACCTCGCCGGGCGCGATTCGGTGGCGCTGGTGGCGGACAGCACCGTGCTGCGCGAGCTGGCGCGGTGGCGTCGCCGGCATCCGCGGGAGCCCGAGGTGGACCCCGCCGACGAGACGCTCACCGAGGACCCGGCCACCGTGGTGACCGACGCGGTGGAGATCCTGGAGGTGCACGGGCCGTACGTGTCGGTGGAGCAGCTGCTGGACGTGGACGTGGCGGGCGGGGCGCCGCATGTGCATGGCGGGCGCCGCTTCGTGGTGGACGTGCGCACGGGGGCGCGGGTGTCGCTCGCAGCGCTGTTGGGCGAGGGGGAGGCCGCCCGCGTGCTGGGGGCCGCGCGGCAGTCGCTGGCGCGGCTGGCCGACTCCATCCGGGTGGCGGCCGCCGCCGGTGACGAGCGGGCGCAGGCGGCCGCCGATGTGCTGGCCAGCTTCCGCTTCGACAGCACCGGCTTCGGGATCACCGACGTGGAGCGCCAGCCCGCGCTGGCGTTCCTGGTGCCGGGCACGGGCGGGGAAGGGGAGGCGCTGGCGCTCCCGCTTCCGCCCATCCCCGTGGCGCCCCCGGCCTGGTGGGGGAGCGTGCGGGGGACGCTCCCCGTGTGGGCCGCCGACTCCAGCCGCCTGGACTGGACCCAGCCCGCCTATCAGGTGGTGGCGCGCCCCACTGATGACGGCGAGGCGGTGGCGCTGGCGCTGCAGGGGGCCGGGGCGCGCACGGCGCCCGAGTGGCCCATCGCCACGGTGCCCGTGCCGGTCTACCAGTTCCTGCAGCTGGACGCCCCGCCGCTGACCGCGGCGGCGCGGCAGGCGCTCTCCCGCGCGTTCGACCAGTCCACCGCCGGCGGCTTCGTGGAGCGTGCCCGGTGGCGGGGGCGCGCCGCGTCGCCCGCCGCCCCGTGGCTGCGCCACGCCTCGCGGCGGGTGGACCGCCGGCGCGCCCTCCCCATCGGCGGCCCGTGAGTCACCCCTCGTGAGCGAGGCCGCCGCGCTGGACGGCCTGGCCGCCATGCGCGTCCCCAACTTCCGCAAGTACATCGCGGCGCTGTTCATCCTCACCCTGGGCGTGCAGGTGCAGGGGACGGTGGTGGGATGGCAGATCTACGACCTCACGCGCGATCCGTTCGCGCTGGGGGTGGTGGGGCTCGCCGAGGCCATCCCGGCCATTTCCCTGTCGTTGGTGGCGGGGCATGTGGCCGACCGGCGTGACCGGCGGCGCGTGGCGCTGGCGGCGCTGGCGCTGCTGGTGGCGTGCTCGGTCGCGCTGTGGGTGCTGGCGCGCCCCGTCCTGGCGCTGGGGGACGGCGTGCCGCTGGCCGCGCCGGCGCGCGTGCGCCTCATCTACGCCGTCATCGCGGTCAGCGGGGTGGCGCGCGCCTTCCTGCAGCCATCGCGGCAGGCGCTGAGCGCCGAGCTGGTGCCGCGGGCGCTGTTCCGCAACAGCGTCTCGTGGCGCACGGCCAGCTGGCAGCTGGCGGCGGTGCTGGGGCCGGCGCTGGGGGGCGGGCTGTACGCCCTGGGGGGCACCCGGCTGGCGTACGCCGTGGACACGCTGCTCATGACGGTGGCGGTGGGGTGCCTGGCGGCGGTGCGACACCGCTCGCCCCCGCGCCCCCCGGCCACCGAGCCGCTGCTGGCGTCGCTCACCGGCGGCGTGCGCTACGTGTTCGGCGACGCGATCCTGCTGAGCGCGCTCACCCTGGATCTCTTCTCCGTGCTCTTTGGCGGGGC
>JBEIJM010000124.1:0-10365 GCA_040380205.1 Gemmatimonadaceae bacterium | reverse complement strand
GGGCGGCGGCATGGGCGGTGGCATGGGCGGTGGCGGTGGCGAGGAAGGGGGGCCGCCGCCGGGCGCCGGCATGGCGCGCGGCGGTGCGGCCCGCGGCGACCAGCGCCCGGCGCTGCCGCTGCCGGCGCACACCATCGGTCCGCGGGGGATCACCGTGGCGCCGGGGTCGTTCACGGTGACGCTGGTGGTGGACGGCGCCGAGCAGGCGCAGCCGTTCACCGTGCGCGCCGATCCGGCGCTGGGGATCGCGCAGGCGGAGCACGAGGCGCGCGAGGCGTTCCTGCTGGAGGTGCTCGACGTGCAGCGCCGGCTGCAGGCGGCGACGGCGGCGTTCCGCACGCGACAGGCGGCCGCCACGGGCGAGGAGGCGGCGCGGCTGCAGGCGGTGGCGCAGCGCGCCGGTCTCGCGGCGGCCGCGGGGGGCGGACGCGGCTTTGGCGGCGGCGGTCCGGGAGCAGCGTTGGGCGGGATCGTCGCCGGCTACAACGGCAGCGGGGTGCGGCAGGGGAGCCTGCTGCCACCGACGGCGGCCATGCGCGCGCAGCTGGCGGACGCCAAGGCGACGCTGGCGGCGCTGGAAGGGGCGCTGGGCGCCGCGCCGCGGTAACGCGCTGAGGCGGAGGGGGCGGGGTCGCGCTCGTCGCGCCCCCCCGCCCCCCTCCGGCTCAGGGCGCCCGGTCCGGGCCGTGCGGCTCGATCACGGTGCGCACCGGCGCGCGGTGCGCTGCCAGCGCGTCGAGCACGGCGTTGATGGCGACGGCCTCCAGCGGCACCGCCTGCGTGACCACCTCGTCCAGCACCAGCGCGCCGCGGGCGGCCAGCGCCACCAGCTCGTGCAGCTCCCCCAGCAGGTGGTCGTTGGAGCCGATGAGCTCCCCCTCGCGCCCGATGAGGTCGCGGTAGCTGTCCACGGCCACGGGCACCGCGGAAAGCCCCACCACCACCGCGCGCCCCAGCGGCGCCAGCGCCTGCAGCGCCAGCTGCACCGTGGCGCCGCTCCCCACCAGCTCCACCGCCACGTCCACGCCGCGCCCGCGGGTGGCGGCGCGCACGCGCGCGGCCACGGTGGCCGGGTCGCCGTGGGCGTCCACCACCTCGGCGCCCAGCCGCGCGGCCAGCGCCTGCTTGGCCGCATCGCGCTCCACCACCAGCACGCGCGACGCCCCCTCCAGCCGTGCCAGCTGGATGGCCGACATCCCCAGCCCGCCGGCGCCGACCACCAGCACCACCTCCCCCGCCGCCAGCCGCCCCTTGCGCAGGGCGTGCAGCGACGTGGCGGACGAGCACATCATCACCGCGCCGTGCGCATATGGCACGCCGGCCGGGAGCGGCACGGCGTTGCGCGCCGGCACCACGATCGCCTCGGCCCAGCCGCCGTCGGTGAAGTGCCCCAGCATGGAGCCGGTGCCACAGAACTGCTCGCGCCCCGCCGCGCAGTCGGCGCAGGCGCCGCAGGTGACCAGGTAGTGCAGGCAGACGCGGTCGCCCACGGCGTGCGTGGTGACGGCGCTGCCGACGGCCTCCACGTCGCCCGCCACCTCATGCCCCAGCGTGAGGGGGAGCGGCTCCACGCGGGAGCGGCCGGCGCGGTAGTGCACGTCGGAGTGGCAGATGCCCGCGGCGCGCACGCGCACGCGCACGTCGTGCGGACCGCAGGGGGGGACGGGGACCTGCGCGTCCTGCACCGGGGCGCCCGGGGTGACCAGGCGGACGGCGCGCATGGAGGCCATCGCGTGAGGGACGATCACGGGGGGGCGGTCAGCCGCGGAAGCCGAAGCGGCGCCCCAGCTCGCCCAGGTTGCCGAAGCGCTGGTTGACCACCGTGTTGTAGATGGAGCCGAAGGTGTAGCCCATCCCCACGTTCACGTTGTAGCGGAAGTTGGTCTGCAGCTGCTGGCGCTGCGTGAGGATGTCGCGCTCCGACTGGGCGGCGCCGGCGATGTAGATCTGGTCGCGCACGCGGGAGGCGGAGCCGCGGAAGTTGAGGGAGAAGCCGCGCCCCAGCCGCAGGTCGACGAACCCCGAGAGGGTGAGGTGGTTGCGCCGGGGATCGTGCAGATAGTGCGCCCCCTCAAGGGAGAGATTGGTGTTCCCCCACTGCTGGCGCTGCGAGAGGGCCAGCAGGAGCGTCTGGTTGGCGCGGGTCTCCTGGTCGCGCCCGAAGACGGTGGTGCGGTAGTAGCGGTAGTGCACCGGCCCCACGTAGTACAGCATGGTGAGCTGGCGGCGGGTGGCTTCGCTCCACGGGAAGACGTTGTACTCGATGGCCGGGGAGAGGCGCAGTGCTGCGCGCTGGTTGAGGACCTCGCTGAAGCCGGCGGAGACCTTGAGCCCCGCCGTCCAGTGGGCGTTGAGGGTGCGCCCGATGAGGGCGTTGGCGTTGGCCTCGCGCTGGAGCACCGTCACCGGGACGGTGTCGCGCAGGGCGGGGTTGGCGGCGTTGGTGACGAACACCTTGAAGTCGCGCTCGTTGTAGCTGCCGGTGGCCCCCAGGTTGATCTTCCACTGCTCGGTGGTGCGGGCCGCGGAGAGCGAGGTGGAGTAGTTGGCGGTGCGCACCAGCTGCTCGCCGTTGGCACTGAGATTCCCGTCGATGCGATAGAGCCAGAGGTTCCAGCGGTCGCGCACGGCACTGGAGGAGAACACCGGGGCGGGGGCGCCACCGGCCAGCCCCACGCGGAGCCGCGCGCCGATGGGGGTGCGCGCGATGAACGGGGCGAGCCCCAGCTGGAAGGTGCGCATCAGCTCGCGGCGCGCCCGGTCGTCGGAATCGTTGGGGAGGGTGGTGACCTCGAGGGTGTCCCGCTTGCCCGCAAAGGCCTTCTGTCCCACGAAGTACACCGTCTGCCGGCGCCCGCCGTTGCCGGCGGCCAGGGAGGCGATGAGGAGGTGCACGTCGCTGTCGAAGCGGTCGCGCACCCAGTTCACGTACCCCATCTCCTGCACGAAGAAGGTGCGGTCGCAGCCGCGGACCATCCCCTGGCAGTCCAGGAAGACGCGGAGCGACTGCTGGAGGGCGCTGTCGGGGAGGGCGGCGGCGGCGGCCGGAGGCCCGCCCGGACGTCCGGGGCGTCCCGGCGGCTGGGCGGTGGCGGGGAGCGCCACCAGGGTGGCGCAGACGAGCAGCGAACGGAGGGGCAGGCGCATGACGGCCGGTTGTGGCGGGGAGGGGAGCCTCGGGGGGCGCGGAGCGCCGCGACCCGTGGGATACGGGCACCACGGGTGACTGCGTTGAGACAGCCCTGAAATATCGTGGATCCGGGGCCCCCGGTCATTCCCAAGAACAGAAAATCGAAGGGGCCAAGGGCACCCGGTACAGTGGATGGCGGCGGCGTGGTTGCCAATCATCTCTGGGGGAGGGAAGTTAGCCCAGTTGTCCATCCGTTCCGCCTGCGTCCCGTCCCGCGATGAGCGCAGGCGGCCCCCGCTAGGCCCCCTATCACCCCGAGGTTGTTCATGACAATCCATCCCAGTGTGTCCCGCCGGCGTTAGTGGTCCGTGCTCCGCGGTGCCCTCGGCGCCGCCCTGCTCGCCCTGCCGATGCTGGCCGCCCCGGCGGCGGCGCAGGGGACGGGAACCGTCTCCGGCAAGGTCACCGAAGAGGGGACCAACGAGGCGGTGCAGGGGGCGTCGATCATCGTGACCGGCACGCAGCTGGGGGCGCTCACGCGCGCCGACGGCAGCTACCGCCTGTCGCTGCGCCCCGGGACCTACGAGCTCCGCGTGCGCATGCTGGGGTACGCGGGGAAGACCGCCTCGGTCACCGTGACCGCCGGCGGGAGTGCCACGCAGAACTTCACCATCGCCAAGTCCACCACGCAGCTGGAGGCGGTGGCGGTGACCGGCTCGCGCGGCGGCGAGCGCACGGTGGTCTCCAGCCCGGTGCCGGTGGACGTGATCAACACCGCCGACCTCAAGTCGAGCGGGCGGGTGGAGACGGCGCAGATGCTGCAGGCGCTGGCCCCGTCCTTCAACTTCCCGCGCCCGGCCGTGTCGGACGGCACTGACCACGTGCGCCCCGCCACGCTGCGCGGGCTGGCCCCCGACCAGGCGCTGCTGCTGGTCAACGGCAAGCGCCGCTACCCCAGCGCCCTCATCAACAACAACGGCACCATCGGGCGCGGGACCGCGGCGGCCGACCTCAACGCGATCCCCGCGTCGATGATCGACCGCATCGAGATCCTACGCGACGGCGCGGCGGCACAGTACGGCTCCGACGCCATCGCCGGCGTCATCAACATCATCCTCAAGGGGGCGAGCGCCGGCTCGGTGTCCACCCAGACGGGACGCTTCAACACCGACGTCCCCGGGCTGGGCAAGCGCGAGGACGGCGGCAACGTGGCGGCCGCGGCCGACCACGGCCTCCAGTGGGGGAACGGCAGCTACGTGCACGCCGGCGTCGAGTGGCGCAACCGCGCCATGACCAACCGCACCTTCGCCGACCCGCGGCAGCAGTACCTCGCGGGGGACCCGCGCGAGGCGACGGCGCGGCGCTTCACCCACTGGTCGGGGGACGCGGCCACCGCCGACCTGGTGGGCATGGTGAACGCGGCGCAGAACTTCAGCGAGCGGCTGCAGCTATACGCCTTCGGGGCGGCCAGCATGCGCGACGGGCGCTCCACCGGCTTCTTCCGCCGTCCCCTCCAGGTGGCGCAGGTGGTGGCCAAGCTCCACCCCAACGGCTTCCTCCCCAACATCGAGAGCAACATCAGCGACCTCTCCGGCGGCGTGGGCGCCAAGGGGACGCTGGGCGGCTGGGACTACGACCTGAGCCAGGTGGCCGGCCGCAACAGCTTCCAGTTCATCATCTCGAACTCCAACAACGCCTCCATGGGGCTGGCCAGCCCCACGGTGTTCGACGCCGGCACGCTGGGCTTCGGGCAGGCGCTCACCAACCTGGACGTCACGCGCGAGTTCGCCAACAACGGCCGCCCGGTGCGCGTCTCCAGCGGCGCCGAGTTCCGCTACGAGAACTATTCGATCACGGCCGGCGAGGAGGCGTCGTGGGTCAACGGGCGCGTCCCGGTGCTCGACGCCAACGGCAACGTGGTGTTCAACAGCAGCGGCGGGACCACCATCTCGCTGGTGGGGTCGCAGGTGTTCCCCGGCTTCTCGCCGGTGGACGCCACCGACCGGTCGCGCACCGCGGCCGCGGCCTACCTGGACGTGGAGAGCGACCTGACCAAGCAGTGGCTGGTGGGCGCGGCGGCCCGCTTCGAGAACTTCAGCGACTTCGGCTCGCAGGCCACCGGCAAGGTCACCACCCGCTTCGCCCCGTCCACGAAGTTCGCCCTCCGCGGCGCGGCCTCCACCGGCTTCCGGGCGCCGTCGCTGCAGCAGTCCTTCTTCACCTCCACCGCCACGACGTTCGTGAACGGCCTGCCGGTGGACATCAAGACGCTCCCCGTGGCCAGCGCCGAGGCCAAGCTGCTGGGCGCCCGCGAGCTCAAGCCCGAGAACTCGGTCAACCTGAGCGCCGGCGTCACGCTGCAGCCCACCAGCAGCTTCACGGTCACCGCCGACTACTACGACATCGCCATCACCGACCGCATCGTGCTCTCGGAGAACTTCATCGGCACGGGGGTGGTGAACTTCTTCAAGGCGCGCGGCTTCACCGGCATCGGCGGGGGCCGGTACTTCACCAACGCCATCAACACCAAGACCACCGGGCTGGACGTGGTGGTGAACTACGGCATCGACCTCAAGGCGAACGGCGTGCTGCGCTTCACGGGCGGCTACAACCAGAACCGCACCAAGGTCACCAAGGTGGTGGTGAACACGCCGGCGGAGCTGGGGAACCTGAACGAGGTGCTGTTCGGGCGCGCCGAGCGCGGGCGCATCGAGGAGGGGCAGCCCCGCAACAACCTGCTGCTCACCGGGATGTACGAGCGCGGCAAGCTGGGGGTCACCCTCCGCACGCAGCGCTTCGGCAAGGTGGTGAGCCGGCAGGCGCTGGCCACCGGGACGGCGCGCCAGGTCCCCGACCTGGTGCTCAGCCCCAAGTTCATCACCGACCTGAGCGCCTCCTACCAGCTCCCGGGGCGGACCACGCTCACCATCGGCGCCGACAACATCCTGGACGTCTACCCCGACCAGATCACCGACCTGGGCGACGTGGCGGCCGGCTACAGCGGCCAGGGGACCTTCGGGATCTACCGCTTCTCGGGGCTCTCCCCCTTCGGCTTCAACGGCCGGTACCTCTTTGCCCGGTTCAGCGTGGGGCTCTGAGCCCGCGCCGTGCCGGACACGCGACGGGCCCCGGGGGGATCCCCGGGGCCCGTCGTGCGTTCCGGCCACCGCGCCCCCGGCGCTACCGGATCAGGTACCAGCGCTCCTGCCGGGGGTGGAAGAAGTGATAGCCCGCCTCGTCCAGCCACGCGTCATCCTCCATCATCACGAACACCTTCTGCCCCCCCCACTCGGGGACCGGCGTGGCGGTGTTGAGCTCCACCGACAGCCACGACCCGGGGCGCAGCCGCCCCGCCTGTCCGGTGGTGTCGCTGCGCAGCGGCGCGCGGAAGTCGATGGAGGGGCCCAGCCCGTGCCCCTGCGCGCCGATGGGGTGCGAGTACACCATGGCCTCGATCCCCCGCGCGCGCATGGCGTCCATCACCGCCGTGAACACCGCGCCGCCCGTGCGCCCCGGACGCCCCGCCGCCAGCAGCGCGTCCTGCGCGGCGTTGGTGTTGGCCATCGCCCGCTTGAGCCCCTCGGGGACGTCGCGCTCCCCCGGCTTCAGCACGTAGGCCATCTTCTGCCAGTCGGTGTCGAACCCCATGTAGCTGATGCCGAAGTCCACGTGCACCACATCGCCGTGGCGGATCACCGTGGACTCGGGGGCGATGGCCAGGAAGCCGCGCGAGGTGGGGGCGCCGCCCCCCTGCCGCTGCACGCGGAGGTCGGGCTGGAACCAGGTGCGCACCCCGGCGGCCCAGAGCATGTCATACAGCGCCCGCCGCACGTCGCCCACGGTGGTGGTCCCCGGCGTGATCACCGCGTTCGAGAGGGCGCGCCGCACGATGGCCTCGGTCACCGCCACCGCGGCGCGGTAGTGCTCGCGCTCCTCGGGGAGGCGGGTGTCCAGCACCTCCTCCACCAGCGGCGCCGCCGGCACGAACCGCGACTCCGCCTCGGGGCCCAGCACCTCGGCCAGGAAGCGGTAGGTGTCGTGCCCCAGCGACCGCGTCTGCCCGCGCGTGCCGCGGATCCCCAGGGCGATGGTCGCAGGACGGTACTCCTCCACCAGCGCGCGCAGCGTGGCGGCCGGCGGGCGCGGCTCGGTGAAGGGGGCGTCGAAGAAGCGCGCGAGGTTCTCCTCGGTGTAGCCGGTGATGGCGAACTTGCGCAGCCCCGCCGCCCCCGCGTCCACGAAGACGAAGAAGTCGCGGTTGCCCGTGTAGGGGCGCGGCGGGGCGACGTGCGGCACCACCGGATCGTCGTGGAACTCCTCGGTGGCCAGGATCCACATGGCCACGCCGTGGCGGCGCATCATGGGGAGGAGCAGGGCATGGCGCTGCGCCAGCCACCCCTCGCGCACCGCCAGCTGCTGCGACCACGGGAGGAGCGCGGCGGCTTCGGGGACGGCCGCGGCGTGGCGGCGCGCGCCGGCCGTGCCCTGCGCGGGGAGGGCGCCGGGGAGCGCGCCCCATCCAAGCGCGACGGCCAGGGGGAGCGCGCGCAGGACGGCGCGGTGCGCGGGCGTCCGGGGGGGCCGGAGGACGAACCGGGAGCAGGCGTTGGGGGCATGGGACCTCGGAGTGAAGGATGCCAGCGGTCCGCACAAGCTAGGCCCCGGAAGCGCCGCGCGGCCACGGGGCGTGACGGCGCCCCCTCCCCCATGACGCCCGACGGCGTAGTTTGGGCGGACGTTGCCGGGGACGCTGTCCCCTCCACCCCCACTCGGAGCCCTGTGATGCGACTGCCCGTCCGCCTGCGCCGTCTCCTTCCTGCCCTGCTGGCCGCGGCCAGCCTGGCCGCCTGCGGCGGCGATGACGACGGCATGCCCACGCCGCCAGCCCCCACGCCGGCCATCAGCATCACCGTCACCAACCCCGCGCCGGTGGTGGCGCTGGCCATCCCCGTGGGGGCCCAGGTGTCCATCGCCCTCACGCGCAGCGGCGGCTACACGGGTACGGTGACCGTGGCGGCCGAGGGGCTCCCCACGGGGTGGAGCGCCAGCTTTGCGCCGGCGCAGATCACCACCGGCGCCGGCACCCTGGCCTCGGTCACCGTGCCGGGGAACACCGCGCGCGGCAGCTACCCGGTGACCTTCCGGGCCACGGGCACCGGGGTCACGGCCGCCACCGGCACCGCCACCATCACGGTGCAGTAGGGGCGTCACCGCTGGCGGCGGCCCTGACCGCCGCCAGCTCGGCCTCCAACACGGCCACTCGCGCCTCCAGCGCGCGCGCCTCGGTCACATCGCCCCCGCCCGACACCAGGTGGCGCACCGTCCCGTCGGCATCGGTGATGGGGGCGATGTACCGGTGGTACTGGCGCAGCTGGCCGTCGCGCGTGCGAAACGCCTCGTCAAAGGTCACCGGCCGCCCCGTGTCCGCCGCCTCCTGCTGGCGCGTCACCCGCCGCGCCACCACCTCCATGGGGAGCCCGCGGCGCGCGGCGTAGTCGGCGTTGGTCTTGCCCACGATCCAGCGGCGCATCTCCGGGTCGGCAATGGCCGACGGGTTCACGTACTCGAACACCCCGCTGGGCGACAGCACCCCGATCTGCGTGGGGAGCGCGTCCAGCACCCGCTCGTAGAACTCCTTCTGCCGCGTCATCTCCGCCAGCAGCCGCTCCAGGTTGAGGCGCGGCGCGGCAAACCGGGCCACGGCGGTGAACACCTCCACATGGCGCGACGTGAAGAACGCCGGTTCGGCGTGCCCGCTGGCGATCACCGCCAGCACCAGGTCGTCGGCCTTCACGGGCACCGCCAGCAGGGAGCGCCCCGGGGTGGTGTCCCCCGCGACGATGGGGCGCAACTGCCGATCGGCCACCAGCTGCGTGGTGCCGGTGGCCGCCACCCGCCCCACGCTCCCCTCGCCCACGGGGATCTCCTCCCGCGGCGACACCGGGCGGTGCCCCTGCTCCCCGGCCTTGTAGGCGGCTGCCGGCACGCACCGCCGCCGCTGGTGATCCACCAGGTACACCACCACCTCCTCCAGCGCCAGCGAGCCCAGCACCTCGTGCGCCACCACCTCGAGCAGGTCGTCCACGGTGGCCGCCACGGCCAGCCCGCGCGCCAGGCGGGCGAAGGCCGTGACCTCCTGCAGGGTCAGGGGCGGCTCCCCTGGGGTGGTCTCCGGGGGCTCGCCGGTGGGGATGACGTCGTCCATGGGCAGAGCGAGAGGACAGGGCGAAACGCCAGTGGCGCGGCAGCGCGGCCCCGTCGGCGTTCCCTGCGTCTCCGAGATATCGGCGCTTCCGGCGCACAGGGCAATACCGGCGGCGCATATATTTTCCCGCTCCCGCTCGCGCTGCCCCTCATGCGACGCCGCATTTCCCGGAGCTGCCATGGCCGTTCCCCCGTCTCCTCCCGTCACGCAGGATCAGGTGGCGCTCCTGGTCCACGACCTGCGCAATCCCCTGGCGGGGGTGAGCGCCGCCCTGCAGCTGCTGGGGATGGGGCTTGCGCCCGCGGAGCAGGAGGAGATCCGCACCGAGGCCGTGTGGGCCGCCAACCGGCTGGGGCGGATGATCACCGATCTGCTGCTGCTGCACGCAGCCTCCCGCGGCGGACCCGCGGCGGAGACGGAGGTCGTGGCGCTGGTCCCGGCGCTGGAGGAGGCGGTGCGACAGGCCGCACTGGGCGGCCGGCTGGATGGGGTGCGATTGGCGCTGTCGTGTGCGGCGGGAACGGAGGGGGCGCGCCTGGCGGGTGATCCGGCGCTGGTACAGCCACTCCTGGACCACCTGCTGATAACGGCGATGCGGCAGGCCGCGCCGGGGACCGTGGTGCCGGTGCGCGTCACGCAGGACGCCGACGGCCCCTGCGTGTCGGTGGCCGTGCCCCCGGGCGAGGGCGCCGCCGCGTGGCAGGGCGCGCTGGCGGCCGCCCCGGAGGCGTCCGGGAGTGGGGACGCGGCGGCATCGGGGTGGGCCGCCCGCGGGTGGCGGGGGGATCTGGCCGGTGCGGCGCTGCTGATGCGGCTGCTGGCGCACCGGCTGGGCGGGTCGGTGACGGCAGGGTGTGACGCGGCGGGGGGGCCGGTCGTCCACCTGCGATTCCCCACCCTCCCCCGCGATGCCCGCCCGGGCTGATCCGTTGTACGCGGCGCCCACGGCGCCGCCCGCGCCCCCCCCCCGGCGCGTGCTGGTGCGGGATGACGACCCCACCAGCCCCACCCAGCGGGGGGGGATGATCCC
>JBEIJM010000123.1:0-10370 GCA_040380205.1 Gemmatimonadaceae bacterium | reverse complement strand
GAGGGCTCCAGGAGCTGCAGCACCCGCCCTCGCGCCAGGCGCCCGCGCACGGTGACGGCGGCTTGCACCACATCGCCCGGTGCCGTGCGCGGCACGAAGGTGGCCATCCCGTCCAGCCGGGCCACGCCGTCCCCCCCGCCGGCAATCCCCTCCACGCGCAGGGTGGCCAGCTGCTCCGCCACCGGGGGGACCGTCCCCCCGCGGGTCGCCCCCCGTCGGCCCGCCGCGCGCGGGGAGGGCCCGCCCCTGCGAGGGCGCGTCATGCCAGCCGCAGCCCTTCGCGCCGCGCCACCCCCGCCCAGCCGCCGCTCCCGATGGCCGCCACCGGCGCCGAGGCCCCGCCGCCGCCCCCCTGACGCGCGGCATGGGTGGCCAGCGCGGCAGCCAACGCCGCCAGCCGCCGGCTCTCGGCCGGCGCATCGGACCGGGTGAGTTCCTCCAGGTGCTGCTCCAGCCACTGGATGGTGATCGCCCCCGACTGGAAGTCGGGGTGCGCCAGAACCCGCAGGTGGAAGTCCCGGGAGGTGTCCACGCCGTCCACCGCCAACTCCTGCAGCGCCCGCCGCATGCGCGCAATGGCCAACGCGCGGGTGGGAGCGTGCACGATGAGCTTGGCCAGCATGGGATCGTAGAACAGCCCCACCTCGGTCCCCACCTCGATCCCGCCATCCCAGCGCACCCCCGGCCCTCCGGGCAACCGCAGCTGCGTCACACGCCCCGTGCTCGGGAGGAAGCCGTTGGCCGCGTCCTCGCTGGTGATGCGGCACTCGATGGCCCACCCGGTGGGGTGCAGCGTCTCCTGCGCAAAGGGGAGGCGCTCCCCGGCGGCGATGCGCAGCTGCCACTGCACCAGGTCGAGTCCCATGACGAGCTCGGTCACCGGGTGCTCGACCTGGATGCGGGTGTTCATCTCCAGGAAGTAGTACGCCCCGTCCCGGTCCAGCAGGAATTCGCAGGTGCCGGCGTTGACGTAGCCGGCGGCCCGGGCCGCGGCCACGGCGGTGGCGCCCATGCGGGCGCGCAGCGCCGGGTCCACCGCCACGCTGGGCGCCTCCTCGATCATCTTCTGGTGGCGCCGCTGCACCGAGCATTCGCGCTCCCCCCAGGTGCAGCACGGTGCCGTGCGCGTCGGCCAGCACCTGCACCTCCACGTGCCGGGGGCCTTCGATGTACTTCTCGATGTAGACGGCGTCATCACCGAACGCGTTCTGCGCCTCGCGACGCGCCGACGCCAGCGCGGCCTCCAGCGCCGCGGGGTCGCGCACCACGCGCATCCCCTTGCCGCCGCCACCCGCCGCCGCCTTGAGGAGGACGGGGAAGCCGTAGCGGTGCGCCAGCGCCAGCGCCTCCTCGGCGTCGGCCACGCTTTCAGTGGTCCCGGGCACCACGGGCACGCCGGCGGCCACCGCCAGCTGCCGCGCCGCCGTCTTGGAGCCCATCGCCTCGATGGCTTCCGCCGGGGGACCGACGAACACCAACCCCGCCTCCCGCACCGCCCGCGCAAACCACGCCCGCTCGGAGAGGAAGCCATAGCCTGGGTGGATCGCCTCGGCGCCGCGCTCCTGCGCCACCGCAATGATGCGGTCGCCAAGCAGGTAGCTCTGGGCCGACGGCGGCGGGCCGATGCAGACGGCCTCGTCGGCGGCCCGCACATGCGGCGCCAGCGCGTCGGCCTCGGAGTGGACGGCCACCGTGGCCACCCCCAGCTCCCGGCACGCGCGGATGACGCGCAGGGCGATCTCGCCACGATTGGCGACCAGCACTTTGCGGAACATGGGAGCGCTCAGAGGGGGAGGTTGCCGTGCTTCCGGGGCGGGTTGCGGTCGCGCTTCCCCTGCAGCGCCTCAAGCGCGGCGATGAGCCGCGGGCGCGTGTCGCGCGGGTCGATGACGTCGTCCACGTAGCCGCGCGCGGCGGCAACATAGGGGTTGGCGAACCGCTCGGTGTATTCCGCCACCCGGGCGTCCAGCGCCGCCTGGGGATCGGCCGCCTCGGCGATCTCGCGGCGGTACAGGATCTCCACCGCCCCCTTGGGGCCCATCACCGCGATCTCGGCGGTGGGCCATGCCACGTTGAAATCGCCGCGGATGTGCTTGGAGCTCATCACGTCGTACGCCCCGCCATACGCCTTGCGGGTGATGACGGTGAGCTTGGGGACGGTGGCCTCGCAGTACGCGTACAGCAGCTTGGCGCCGTGCTTGATGATCCCGCCGTGCTCCTGGGCCACCCCCGGGAGGAAGCCCGGGACATCCTCGAAGGTCACCAGGGGGATGTTGAAGCAGTCGCAGAAGCGGACGAAGCGCGCGGCCTTGAGCGAGGCGTCGATGTCCAGCACGCCGGCCAGCACGGCGGGCTGGTTGGCCACGATCCCCACGCTGCGCCCGCCAAGGTGCGCAAACCCGACCAGGATGTTCGGGGCGTACTCGCCCTGCACCTCGAGGAAGGTCCCGTCATCCACCACCCGGCGGATCACCTCGTGCATGTCGTACGGCTTGGCCGGGTGGTCGGGGATGACGGACAGCAGCCCGGCGTCGCGCCGGTCGGCCGGGTCGGTTCCCGCGCCCCGCGGCGGATCGTCGACGTTGTTGGAGGGGATGTAGCGCAGCATCTCGCGGATGCGGGCCAGGCACGCCGGTTCGGAGTCGTCGGCGAAGTGGGCTACCCCGCTGGTGCCGGCGTGGGTGGACGCGCCGCCCAGCTGCTCCATCGTCACGTCCTCGTGCGTCACCGTCTTCACCACGTTGGGGCCGGTGACGAACATGTAGCTCGTCCCGCGCACCATGAAGATGAAGTCGGTGATGGCCGGCGAATACACCGCGCCGCCGGCGCACGGCCCGAGGATGGCGGAGAGCTGCGGGACCACCCCCGAGGCGAGGGTGTTGCGGAGGAAGATGTCGGCGTAGCCCCCCAGGGAGACCACCCCCTCCTGGATGCGGGCGCCCCCCGAGTCGTTGAGCCCGATCACGGGGGCGCCGGTCTTCACGGCCAGGTCCATGATCTTGCAGATCTTGGCGGCGTGCGCCTCGGAGAGCGACCCGCCGAAGACGGTGAAGTCCTGCGAGAAGACATAGACGAGCCGGCCGTGGATGCGGCCATGGCCGGTGACCACCCCGTCGCCGTACACCGGGGACTCCCCGTCGCCGCTCCGAGCGGTGACGAAACGGTCGATCTCAAGGAAGGACCCTTCGTCCAGGAGGAGGTCCAGGCGCTCGCGGGCGGACAGCTTGCCCTTGGCGTGCTGGGCGGCAAGGCGGGCGGCGCCCCCGCCCTGTTCGGCGGCTTCGCGGGCGGCGGCGAGCCGGGTAAGATGTTGCTGCATCGCGGCGGGCTCAGTCATACGCGGGAAAGTAGTGCGTGGTCTGGAAAACGAGGAGGCATGCCGGCGGGGCGGCCACGAAGCCCGCGCGGGCCCCTGCGCCGCGTTCGGACCGCGCCTTGCATACGGCCTGTGCAGACCGCGGCACCCTGTCACCCCTTCCCCGTTCCAATGTCCGACCTGCCCACGCTGCGTGACCATGCGACCCTGCGGCGCCTGCTGTACCTGGCGGCGTTCCTCCTTATTGCCCCGCCCGTCGCCCAGGCGCTCAGCCAGCTGTGGCCCTGGCAGCTGCGCGCGATCCAGTGGCGGTACTCGGCGGCCACGGTGCTGACCGGCGCCCTGGCGCTCCCCGCCACGGGGCTGGTGCTGGCGATGGCCACGGCCATCGCGGCCCGGCAGCGGGGGGGACAGCTGGCGGTGGGCGTGCTCGGGGCGGTCGGCGCGGTGGGGCTGCTGGCCTGTTCGGCCAACTTCGTGCTGGACGCCCTGCAGCTACGGGAGATTGTCACGTCGGCCAACATGCCGGCCTTCAAGGCCACGACGGCGCGGGTGCTGCTGCTGTGCGCGCTGTACATGCCGGCCTTCGCGTGGCTGGCCGTGGCCGGGCTGGCGGGCGGCGGGCGGCGGAGCGCCCGTCGGGGGCGCCGCCGCGACGAGGAGCTGGGGCTGCTGGTCGCGCAGGACGACTGACCCGCCCGGTTCCGGAAACACGAAGCCCCTCGGCACGGAGCGCCGAGGGGCGTTGTGTCATGGGCCGAGGCCCAGCGGCACCGGAGCCGATGGCCGGCGCCCCCCGGAGGGGACGCCGGCCGCCGGTGTTCAGAGCCCGGGCTCGTCCTCCGAGCTGTGCACCTTGCTCGGGGTGTCGGGCTTGGGGGGCTGCTCCTCGGGCACCGCGGTGACCGTGAGCACGATGCGGCGGTGAATCGGATCCACCTCGAGCACGCGCATGACGAGGTTCATGGTCTCCCAGGCGAAGTCGGCCGGGTTGGTGACCGTCCCCTCGGGGTTGAGCTGGCTGACCGGGACGAAGCCCTCGATGTCGTTGCCGAGGTCGACGACCACGCCCTTGTCCATGAGCCGCACCACCTTGCCGGGGAGCTCGGTGCCCACCGGATAGGTCTCGCCGATGCGGAGCCACGGATCCTCCTCCGCCTGCTTGAGGCCGAGGGAGATGCGCTTGTTGTCGCTGTCGATGTTGAGGATCACGACGTCGACGGAGTCGCCCTTCTTGACCACCTCGGACGGGTGCTGGACGCGCTTGGTCCAGGACATGTCGGAGATGTGGATGAGGCCGTCGATGCCGGGCTCGATCTCGACGAAGGCGCCGAAGCTGGTGAGGTTGCGGACCTTGCCGCTGATCCGGGTGCCCACCGGGTACTTGAGGGGGAGCACCACCCACGGGTCCTGCTCGGTCTGCTTCATGCCGAGGGAGATCTTCTCCTCGGTTTCGTCGACCTTGAGCACCACCGCCTCGATGGCCTCGCCGATGGAGACGATCTTGGACGGGTGGCGGACGTTGCGGGTCCAGCTCATCTCGGAGATGTGGACCAGCCCCTCGATGCCGGGCTCGAGCTCGATGAACGCGCCGTAGTTGGTGATGGAGACCACCTTCCCGTTGACGCGCGTGCCGACCGGGTACTTGGCGGCCACGTCCTTCCAGGGGTAGCTCTGCAGCTGCTTGAGCCCCAGGGAGATGCGCTCGCGCTCCCAGTCGATGTCAAGGACCTTGACCTCCAGCTCCATGCCGATGTGCACCATCTCGTTGGGGTGCGAGATGCGCCCCCACGACATGTCGGTGATGTGGAGCAGGCCGTCCACGCCGCCCAGGTCGATGAACGCCCCGAAGTCGGTGATGTTCTTGACGACGCCCTTGCGCACCTGGTCCTTGGCGAGCTCCTTCATGAGCTTCTCGCGCTTGCCGGCGCGCTCCTGCTCCAGGATCACGCGGCGCGAGACCACGATGTTGCGGCGGCGCTTGTTGAGCTTGATGATGCGGAAGTCGTACGTGTGGCCGAGCAGGTCGTCGATGTTCGGGACGCGCCGCAGGGCGATCTGCGAGCCCGGGAGGAAGGCGTCGACGCCCATGAGGTCGACCACCACGCCGCCCTTGATCTTCTTGACGAGCGTGCCGGTGACCGCCTGGTCGCCCTCGTAGGCCACGCGGATGCGCTCCCACACGCGCATGAAGTCGGCCTTCTTCTTGGACAGGACGACGGAGCCTTCCTGGTCCTCGAGGTGCTCGAGCAGGACCTCGACCTCGTCCCCGACCTTGAGGTCGGGCATGTCCTTGAACTCCTCGAGCGGGATCGTCCCCTCGGACTTGAAGCCGATGTCGAGGACGACGAGGTTCTCGCGGATCTCGAGGACGCGGGACTTGACGATCTCCCCCTCCTCGATGGAGGCGAGGGTCCCGTTGTACAGCTCCATCATGCGCTCGTACTCGTCGGACGAGAACTCGTCCTCCTCGTAGAGCTCGGGGCGGCGGTTGGCCAGCGGGCGCAGCTGGCTCTTCTGCAGGTCGCGCTTCTCGCGCGCCGTCAGGCGCGGGGCGGCGGTGAACTCGTCAATCTCCGTCGCGAGTTCGGTGCCGAGATCGGTGCTCATGGTCGGCTCTCCTGATGCGCGGATGTCGCTCTCGCCGCGCCGAGACAAGGGTTGGGACACAGGACTACGGGAACCCGGAAAAATAGGCGGTCCCGCCTCGGCAGGCAATGACCGGTCAGGCGTCCGCGTCGTCCCGCCGGCGCTGCCGCGCCGCCCGCGCCAGCGCCACGATCCGCTCCACCTGCTCCGCCTGCGTCACCGTGGTGGTGTCGATGGTCACCGCGTCCCGGGCCGGGACGCTCTGGGCGGCGTCCTGCGCGTCCCGCGCCACCAGCGCCTCGGTCTCCTCGGCGATCTCGGCGTCGGTCGGGCGCCGCCCCAGCCGCTGCAGCAGCCGCCGCCGGGCCCGCTCCCAGGGGTCCGCCACCAGGAACACCTTGAGCCCGGCGCGGGGGAATACCGCGGTCCCGATATCCCGGCCGTCCACCACCACGTCGGTCTCCGCCCCCGCCGCCCGCACCTGATCGTTGACCCAGGCGCGCACGGCCGGCATCTGCGCCACCCGCGACACGGCGGCCGTCACCTCCCCACCCCGGAGCGCCTCGTCCCGGTCCAGCCCGTCGATGACCGGGAGGACCGACCGCTCCGTCAGGCGGCGCCCCACCCGATGCGCCTCCGCCAGCAGCTGCGCGGCCGTCCACTCGGCCTGGGCCGTCCCCGACTGCACCCCGAGCCAGGCAATGGCCCGGTAAAACGCGCCCGAATCCACGTGGTGCACCCCCAGCTCGCGGGCCACCCACTGCGCCGTGGAGCTCTTCCCCGAGGCCGCGGGACCGTCGATGGCGATCACCAGCGGCGCAGGCGCCGCCGGAGCGGCCGCCACCGTGCGCGCGGCCGTTCGGACGGTCGCCCCGGTCAGGCGGGTCAGCTCCTCCCAAAACCCGGGGTAGGACACGGACACGCATGCGGGATCATCCAGCGCGATGGCGTTGCCCGGGAGCGCGGCCAGCACGCCAAAGGCCATGGCGAGCCGGTGATCGCCGTGGGTCACGACCGTCCCCGCCAACGGATGGGCGCCCCCCGTGACCGCGAACCCGTCAGGGAGCTCGTCGGCCTGCACCCCGATGGCCCGCAGGTTGGTGACCACCGCCCGGATGCGGTCGCTCTCCTTGACCCGGAGCTCCTGGGCATCGCGCACCACGGTGGTGCCCTGCGCCCGCGCCGCGAGGCAGGCCAGCATGGGCAGCTCATCGATGGCTCGCGGGATGTCCTCCCCGCGGGCATCGATGGCGTGCAGCGCGCCGGGGCGCACAACGAGCGTCCCCACCGGTTCGCCCCCGGCATCCTGCGGGTCCAGCAGGGACACGGCGGCGCCCATCCGGCGCAGGAGGTCAAAGCCGCCGGTGCGCGTGGGGTTGAGCGCCACCCCCTCCACCCGAAGCTCTCCCTCGGTGGCCAGCGCAGCCAGGGCGGCCCAGAACATGGCCGACGAGGGATCCCCAGGCACCGCGGTGTCCAGCGGGCGCAATCGCTGCCCCGACGGCAACCGGACCGTGGTCCCGTGGACCTCCACGGGCACCCCGCGGGCGGCCAGCATGCGCTCCGTGTGGTCGCGCGACCGCTCGGGCTCGGTGACGGTCACCTCGACGCCCGCCAGCAGCCCGGCCAGCAGCACGGCGCTTTTGACCTGCGCGCTGGCGTGCGGACTGTCGTAGGCCAGCGAACGCAGTGGGCCGCCCACCACCCGCAGCGGGAGCCCGTCGTGCCCCGGCGGGCCCTCGAACCGCAGCTGCGCGCCCATGGCCGCCAATGGTGCGACGACGCGCCGCATCGGGCGCCGGCTGAGGCTTTCGTCCCCCTCGAGGCGGGCCTCAACCCCGGGGAGGGCCGCCAGCACCCCCGCCAGCAGCCGCGCGGTGGTGCCGCTGTTG
Organism: Gemmatimonadaceae bacterium; assembly: GCA_040380205.1. Lineage (GTDB taxonomy): Bacteria > Gemmatimonadota > Gemmatimonadetes > Gemmatimonadales > Gemmatimonadaceae > Gemmatimonas. The sequence continues at coordinate 2,573 of JBEIJM010000123.1, read as the reverse complement.
GCGCAATCGAGCGGCGCCGCGGGGGAGTGGAGTGCGGCGGGGCCTCGCCCCTCCACCACGAAGTCGGCGGTGAGCGGGGGGATGGCGGCGCCAAGGGCGCGGAGTGCCGCCGCCGTGGCCTGCACGTCGGCCGAGGGGAGGATGCCGCGGATGCGCGAGGGGCCGTCGGCCAGCGCCGCCAACAGGAGCGCGCGGTGGCTGATCGACTTGTCCCCGGGTGGCGTGACCGAGCCGGCCACGCAAAAGCGGTCGGTCATCAAGTGGTGGCGGGGGGGCGCAGGTCCGGCCGAATGACCGCAAGGAGGGCGGCATCGTCCAGCGCCTCGTCCCACCCGGGGGCCACCAAGGCGATGACGCGGTCGGCGCCGGAGTTGCATTCGATGGCCACCACCGGAGCGGAGGCCAGGGCCTCCGCGGGGCGTTGGTCCACCGGCACCTCGGGGAGTTCGAGGCAGATCCAGGTGGCCCCGCTGGGGTCACGCACCGTGCGCATGGCGTCTCCGAGGATGAGGGGGAGGGGAACCCGGGAAAGCTACCCGCCGGGGCCCCGGGGCTCCACCCGCCCGGTCGCGCGGCCGCGTTCAGTAGCGCGAGGTCTGCGGCTGAAAGGTGCGCCAGCTGTGCCAGAACTCCTGGCTGGCGTTGATCGGGCGCAGCGCGCCGGCGGGGCCCTTGCCGTTGAAGGCATAGGTGGCGGTGCCGGCCACCAGCGAGTCGCCCCGGAGGGTGAAGGCGGTGGCGCGGTCCGGTCGCTCGAAGGCGAAGAAGCTGGCGCTGTCGGCGGCCAGCGCCAGCACCACGGGGGTGCCCCCCACCTCGGCGTTGATCACGCGCTCCCGCTCCAGGCGGTTCCAGTCGAAGGCCGTGCTGGCGCCCCCAAGCGTGATCCCCACCACCCAGGACTTGTCGCGCCAGGAGGCGGTGTCGGTACCGGTGAGCTGCTTGCGGCTGGTGCCGCTCTCGTAGGCATAATCCTTGGCGTACTCCCCCAGAAACGCGCTGTCAGCCTGCATGACGAGGCTGTGGGGGTAGAGCGCCATCCAGGTGGCCAGGGTGACCTGTCGGCTGGGGAGTTCCTCCAGCACGGTGCCACGGAGTGGGCCGACCACCGCCTCGCCGTTGGCCTGCCGCCACCAGCTCCCGGTGGCGGCGTCTTCCAGCATGGCGTTGAAGCGATCCATCCCCACCAGGCGGAACGACTCCACGCGTCCGTCCACGACGGGGGCAAAGACGCGCCCGGTCCGGCACACGGTGCAGTAGCTCACCAGCACGGGACGCCCCGCGATGAGGTCGCGCACCTGGTGGTGGTAGCCGATGAACTGCAGGGGGTAGGCGCGGGCTTCGCCGTCCACCTCGATGCCAACCACCAGGCGGTCACGGGCCACGGTGTTGGACGCCGCGGGGGCCATGCGGAGCAGCTGCGGCTGGCGGAACTGGGCGTCGGCGGCCAGGACGAAGTTCACGGCGTACGTGACGCCGCCGGCGAGGAGCGCCAGCGCCGGCACGAAGCCGAAGCGCCAGCTCCGGAGGCGCCACGCGTCACGGAATCCAGCCAGGATGAGGGCGGCGCAGGCGGCGCGGGCGACCCAGCGCCACTGGTGCAGCAGGTAGGCGCCCTCCAGGCTAGGGATCCGCTGGCTCCCCGGGAAGGGCATGATGAAAAAGACGTTGAGCGCCTCGTAGAGGACGAGGCCCAGGCAGCCGAGGAGGAAGGCGCGTCGCATGGGGGACAACGGTAGCCGCGGGGCGCACGCGATGGCACCCCGCCGCCCGATTCCTTCCGTCCTGCGGAATGGCTACCGCAACCACGCCTCCAGCGCGGTGGCGGTATCGGTCTTGTCGTCGCGGTACTTCACGATGACGGGGGTCTGCAGCGACAGCCCCTCGCGCTCCCCGAAGGCGGAGGCCACGCGGCGCGCGCCGGGGACCACCACGGCGCCTTCGGGGATCTCCAGCGGGTGCTCCGACGTGGCGCGCAACACGGTCTCGCGCACCAGGTCGTACACCGGGGTGCCGCGCGTGAGGATGACGCCAGCGCCCAGCACGGCGCGCGCGCGCACCACGGTCCCCTCGTACACGCCGCAGTTCCCCCCCACCACCACGTCGTCCTCGATGATGACCGGCGACGCGTTGACCGGCTCCAGCACGCCGCCCACCTGCGCCGCGGCGCTCAGGTGCACGCGCTCGCCGATCTGCGCGCACGACCCCACCAGCGCGTGCGAATCGATCATCGTCCCGCGCCCCACATACGCCCCGGCGTTCACGAACATCGGCGGCATGCACACCACCGACGGTGCCAGGTACGCCCCGCGCCGCACCGTGGAGCCGCCCGGCACCACGCGCACCTGCTGCTCCAGGCGGAAGCTGCGCGTGGGGAAGGTCTCCTTGTCCACGAAGTGAAACACGCCGCCGGCGGGGGACATCTCCACCACGCGACCCAGCCGAAACCCCAGCAGGATGGCCCGCTTCACCCACGGCACCGCCTGCCACCGCCCGTCGGCCCCGCGCTGCGCGGCGCGCACCTCGCCGGACTCCAGCAGCGTGATGGCGCGCTCGAACAGCGCCTGCGCGTC
>JBEIJM010000122.1:0-10447 GCA_040380205.1 Gemmatimonadaceae bacterium | reverse complement strand
GGGGGGTGGCCCGCAGCCCGACGCGCTGGTGCGCGAGTTCGTGGAGCTGGCGGGGGGGACCGGGAAGGCGCGGATCGTGGTGATGGCGATGGCCAGCGCTGACGGCGAGAAGAGCGGCGCATCGAAGGCGCAGCAGCTGCGCGGGATGGGCGCCTCGGCGGTGAACTTGTGGATCACCCGGGCGCAGGCCGACCTGGACTCGGTGGCGCGGATCCTGGACGGTGCCACGGGGATCTGGTTCGGGGGCGGGCTGCAGACGCGGCTGGCCGACGTGGTGCGCGGCACCAAGGTGGGCACGGCGATCCGCGCGCGGCTCGCCGCGGGGGCGGTGGTGGGGGGGACATCGGCGGGGGCGGCGGTGATGTCCACGCCGATGATCACCGGCGACGAGCGCCGGCGCGGCGGCGACCGCTATCCCGACGACTCGTCGGCGATCTTCATCACCATCGACCGCGGGAACGTGGAGACCGTGGACGGGCTGGGGCTGGTGACCGACGTGGTCATCGACCAGCACTTCGTGCGGCGGAAGCGGCACAACCGGCTGCTGTCGCTGGTGCTGGAGGGGCCGGTGCGGCTGGGGGCCGGCATCGATGAGTCCACCGCGCTGGTGATCGGCCCCGACCGCACGTGGCGGGTGAGCGGGGCGAGCACCGTGGTGGTGTACGACGCGCGGCGGGCGGAGCCGGGACCGGCCGGGCTGCCGCTTGGGGGGAGCGGGATCGTCACGCACGTGCTGCCGGCGGGGTCGCGGTTTGACCCGGCGACGGGGCGCGCGACGCTGCCGCGGTAGGGCGCCGCGATCCGCGGGGCGGTCACCTACTGCCGCGGTACCCCACGCTCCGCCAGCGCCCCGTTCTCCCCCATCAGCGCCAGCGACAGCGCCCCTCCCTCCCACGCGCCGCGCAGCACGCCCCCGAGCGGCAGCGTGCCATGGGCCGAGGTCATCCCGGGGCCCAGCAGCCGGCTGTCCACGCGCATGGCATCGGCGGGGACCTCCACGCGCGTGGACACGGTGCCGGTGGCGCTTGCGCCGCTGATGACGCCCGTGAGGGGCTGCCCGCCGCCGCGCCGCCGCAACACCAGCGCCTGCACGGCGCCCGCGCGCGGGCCGGAGACCTGCGCGCTCCAGCGGAATTCGTGGCGCACCGGGTCCGCCGTGACGGTGATGCGCGCCATCACCCCCGGCTGTGACAGCGTGACCACGACCGGCCGCGGCGCCGGGGCGCGCCCCGCCACCAGCGGCGGCGTCGTGTGCGGCGCGCGGCGCATGGGGCGCGCGCGCTCCAGCGCGTAGGCGTACGCCACCAGCTGCGTGTCGGCGAAGGCGCGCCCCAGCAACTCGAGGCCGATGGGAAGCCCGTCGGCGCCGAAGCCGGCGGGGAGGCTGATGGCCGGGAGCCCGCTCTGCGCGCTGAGGTTGCAGGTGCCCCCGCCCTGCACCTCCCCCAGGAACACCGGCTTCTGCCGCATGGCGGGATAGGCCAGCGCGTCCAGCCCCAGCGAGTCCATGAGCGCGTCCACGCGGGCGCGCAGCGCCCCCTGCCGCGCCAGGATGGTGCGGTGCCACGGCGTGTCCTCGGCGCTCACCGTGTCCACCACGCGGAAGCGCGCCTCCAGCTGCCGGTCGAAGAGCCCGCGGTCGAGGATCTCGCGCACGCTGCGGACCGGCGCGTTGGGGACCCCCGCGAGGTAGCGGAGCAGGTCGAACTTGGTCTCGGCGTTGATGGCGCTGGTGTTGGCCAGCAGCGTGTCGAACTCGGGCATGGCCACGTCCACCACCGTGGCCCCCTGCGCGCGCAGCGCGGCGATCGCGCTCCGCACCGTGTCGGCGATCTCGCCGTCGGTGTCGCGGAAGTACGGCAGGAACACCCCGATGCGGGCGCCGCGGAGCGCGTCCAGGCGCAGCGCCGCGCTGAACCGCGCCGGGGCGCGCCCGCGCAGCACGTGCGTGGTGCGGTCGGCCTCATCCAGCCCCACCGTGACGTCCAGCGCCGCGGCCAGGTCGGCCACGGTGCGCGCCATGGGGCCGCCGATGTCCTGCGTGTGCGACAGCGGCACGATGCCGGTGCGGCTCACCAGCCCCATGGTGGGGCGCAGCCCCACGAGGTTGGCGTAGGCGCTGGGGATGCGGATGGAGCCGCAGGTGTCGGAGCCCCACCCCACGGCCGCGAAGCTGGCGGCGATGGCGGCGCCGGTGCCGCCGCTGGAGCCGCCGGGGCAGCGCGTGGGATCGTACGGATTGCGCGTCTGGCCGCCCAGCGAGGAGATGGAGGTGATCCCCGCGGCCAGCTCATGCAGGTTGCTCTTGGCCAGGATGATGGCCCCCGCCTCGCGGAGCCGGGCGATGACGAAGGCGTCGTGCGCCGGCTGGCTGGTGGCCAGCGCCAGCGACCCCGCGCTGGTGGGGAGGTCGCGCGTGTCGTAGTTGTCCTTCACGATCACGGGGATGCCGTGCAGGGGCCCCCGCACGCGCCCGGCGCGCCGCTCGGCGTCCAGCGCGGCCGCCTCGGCGCGCGCCTTGGGGTTCACGCGGATGAGGCTGGTGAGCGCGGGGCCCGCGTGGTCGTACGCGGCGATGCGCGCCAGGTACGCGTCCACGAGCGCCGCGGCGGTGGTGCGTCCCGCGGCCATGGCGGCCTGGAGGTCGGCCACGGAGGCCTCGGTGACCTCCACGGCGGGGGCGGCGCGACGCGCGGGCTGCGCGGCGCCGCCGGCGGAGGCGAGGAGCAGCGCGGTGGGGAGCGTGAGGAGCAGGCGGCGGGAGAGGCGCATGGCGACGGGGGCTCGAGGTCCCCCAAGCTACGGCGCCTCCGGAGCCCGCGTCAGCGGTGGGCCGCCGGCGCGGGCCGCCTCATCAGTCCCGGGATCCACCTGCTGTCGCGGGCGCCGCCGCCCGTGCCCGCACGCTGTCCACCACCTCGCGCACCGCCGCGATCACCAGCGCCGGGCGGTCGAACTGCAGGTAGTGTCCGCTGTCGAGGACGCGCACCCGGCGCCCGCGCGTGGACCAGGCCGCCTCCTCCACGTGCAGGGTGTCCCAGATGGCGCGCATGGCCGCGCCTTGCTGCTCGGAGGCCTGCATCTGGGCCAGCTCATCGGCGTTCAGCGGCCGGAGTGCCGTGAGCACCACCAGCGGGCGGTCCCCCAACGGCCGGTCGCCTACGGCGGCGGCCGCGCGCGCCTGCTCCATGCTGGCACGGATCGCCGCCGCTTCCGCCACCACGGCCGCCATGCTTTGCGGCTGGAAGCGACCGGCCACCGCGAGCTGTGCGGGGGGGAAGCCGGGGAACTGTGCCGTGTCCGGGCGCAGGAAGAGGCGCATGCCGCCGCTCGCGGCCAGCACCCGGGCGATCCCCATCTGCGATGCCATCTTCCCCATCAGGTCGCCCACCGCGGGCCGAAGGCGCGCCTCCTGATCCGGATGCGACGCGTCCACCAGCACCAGCCCCGCCACGGCGGCCGGCCGGGCGGCGGTGAACACCAGGGCGAACGGCCCCCCCAGCGAGTGCCCCACCACCACGAACGGCCCGGGCTCGGCGGCCGCGTCGAGGAGCTGCCCCAGGTCGCGGGCCACCGCCGCGGCATCACGCACCTCTCCGGCCTGCAGCGGGCCACTCCACAGGATCCCCGCCCGGTCGTAGGCGCAGGCCCGCGTGGTGGCCGCGACGGAGTCGTGCACGGCGGACCAGGCCATGGAGCCGTTGGCGTCCAGCCCTGACTCGAAGAGTACCGTGGGGGCGCCCGTGCCGCGGCAATCCAGGTGCAGCGTCCGGTCGCCCACGGCCACCAGGCGCCCGGGGGGCGGATGGTTGGCGGCTGCCCGAGACCGGGCAAGCTGTTCGTAGGCGACCCCGCCCAGCAGGGTCAGGGTCAGCAGGGCGGCGAGGCCGGCGGCCAGGCGCAGGAGACGGCGGACGAGGGGGCGGGACATGGCCGACTATCCGCCCCGGCGCGCGCGGCGTCAAGGGCGCTTGGCGGGGGCGCGGGGTAGCTTGGAGGGACTGTCCGGCGTCCCCATTCCCCGACCGCTCCCCGCATGCACAAGCGCGACTTCCTCCGCACCGTGGGCGGTGCCTCGCTGGCGATGGCCTTGGGCGAGGTGCCGTGGGCCCGCTACGCCGCCATGGCGCCAGCCGCGCTGGCCGAGGACGAACCGTTCTGGGAGGCGCTGCGCGCGCAGTTCGCGCTGGTGCCCGACTACGTGAATCTCGAGAGCGGCTATTACATGCTGCAGGCCGAGCCCGTGCTGGAGGCGTTCGTGGGGCACGTGCGCGCCATCAACCGGGCCAACACGCGCTACATGCGCACGCGGCAGGCCGACGACAAGCTGGCGGCGCGGCGGCAGCTGGCGGCGATGGCCGGGTGCGCCGTGGAGGAGCTGATCATCACGCGGAACACCACCGAGTCGCTGGACACCGTCATCGCCGGCTTCGACTGGAAGCCCGGCGACGAGGCGGTGATGGCCGCGCAGGACTACGGCGCGATGCTGGACCAGTTCGCGCTGCAGGCGCGGCGCTTCGGGATGGTGAACCGCGTGGTGTCGCTGCCGCCGGACCCCCAATCGGATGACGAGATCGTGCAGCTGTACGCCTCGGCGATCACGCCGAAGACGCGGCTGCTGATGGTCTCCCACCTGGTCAACATCACCGGGCAGATCCTCCCCGTGCGGAAGATCTGCGACATGGCGCACGCGCGCGGCGTGCCGGTGCTGGTGGACGGGGCGCACAGCTTCGCGCAGCTGGACTTCCGCATCCCCGACCTGGGGTGCGACTACTTCGGTGCCTCGTTGCACAAGTGGCTAGGGGTGCCACTGGGCGCGGGGCTCCTGTACGTGCGCCGCGACCGGATCGCGCCGCTGTGGCCCGTGTTCGGCGACGCGGGCTACCCCGACGACGACATCCGCAAGCTCAACCACACGGGCACGCACCCGGTGCACACCGATCTGGCCATTGGCGACGCGATCGCCTTCCACGAGGCCATCGGCATCGCGCGCAAGGAGGCGCGGCTGCGGTTCCTGCAGCAGCACTGGACCCGGCCGCTGCGCGGCGTGGCCAGGGTGGTGCTCAACACCCCCACCGACCCCGCGCGGTCGTGCGCGATTGCCAACGTGGGGGTGGAGGGGATGGCGCCCGCGGCGCTGGCGCAGGCGCTGTTCGACCGCTACCGCATCTGGACCGTGGCGATCGACGGGGCCGGGGTGCGCGGCGTGCGCGTCACCCCGGGGGTGTTCACCACCACGGCCGAGCTGGACCGGCTGGTGGCGGCGGTGACGGAGCTGGCGCGGGGGTAGGGGACGCCGCGCCCACGGTCGCCGCGCGCCCTTTCCCGCCTACACCCAGCGTCGCACCCGCGCCCGGTACACCTCGTAGGCCGCCCCGAAGCGCGCGATGAGCGCGCGCTCCTCTGGCAGCACCTGGAAGCGGTGCAGCCATCCCCACCCGCCGGCGATCCCCGTCAGCGCCACGCCGCCCCCCAGCCACACCCCCCACCCGGCAAGCACCAGCAGCATCCCCACGTACATGGGGTTGCGCGTCCACCGGTTCGGGCCGGCGATCACCAGCGTGGAGGCCTTGTCCGGGTGCAGCGGGTGCACCGTGGTGGACGCGCGGCGAAAGGCCAGCACCCCCCAAAGCGCCAGCGCCACGCCCAAGGCCGCCAGCACCGGTCCCGCCAGGCGGGCGCCGGCGGGCAGGGCGCCTGGCCACGCGCGGGCCACGCGCCACATGCCCGCGGCCACCACGAGGGTCACCACCGGCGGGGGGACGCGGCACTCCAACAACTGCCACTGCGGCCCCGACTCCGGGCCGCTGCTGATCAGGGCCCGCCGCACGCGCCATTCCACGGTGCCCAGCGCCGCCACGTAGACCCCTTCCACGAGCAGGTGGGCCATCCCCAGCGCGCTGGCCGTCGCCCCGTGGCGCGCCAGCAGCAGCAGGCACGCCGCGAGCCACCCCCAGTTTGCGATGATCAGCAGCCACACCGCCGCTGGCCGCCGCCACCGCGGCGTGAGCGCCAACGCGAAGCTGACGCTGCCATAGCCGAGGTTGGCCAGCCCCAGCCCCGTGACCACGGCCGTCGGCATCCGGTACCACGCCGTCAGCCACTCGCCCAGCAGGAGCACGAGCACGCCGACGCCCAGCGCCCCCAGCGCGTCCACCCAGAGGATGCGCCGCGCCACTGGGGGGGGCGCCGGGGAGGCGTTCACCGCGCCCCCGCTCCGTGCGGCGCCCGCCCGCGCGCCAGGAACGCCCCGGGGAGTACCCCGGTCATGGCGCCCCCCTCGAACACCACCGCGCCGTTCACCGCCACCAGCGCGATCCCGTCGGGCCACTGGTGCGGGGCCACGTAGGTGGCGCGGTCGGCCACCGTGGCGGGGTCGAACACCACCACGTCGGCGTGCTGCCCCGCCGCCAGCGTGCCGCGGTCGCGGACGCCGAGCCACTGCGCCGGCACCGACGTCATGCGCTGCACCGCCGCCTCCAGCGACAGCACGCCCCGTTCGCGCACGTGGCGCGACAGCACCCGCGGGAAGGAGCCGTAGCTGCGCGGGTGCGGGTGCCCCTTCCCGAAGGTCACCAGGTCGCCGTCGGTTTCCACCATGGTGCCGGGGGCGCGCAGGAACGCCTCCACGTCGCGCTCGTCCATGCCGTGGAAGATGCCGATGAAGCCCCCGGCCCGCTGCAGGTCGATGAGCGCCTCCACGGCGGCGTCGATGGTGAGGGGCTGGCCGCGGGCGGCGAGGTAGTCGGCCAGCGTCTTCCCGGCCAGCGAGGGGTCTGACGCGACCTCGCGGAACTGGATGCTGGCCGGCGTGTCTCCCGCCTGCTGCGGGAAGCGCACGCGCATCTCGCGCACCAGCCGCGCGCGCGTGGCGGGGTCGGCCACGCGCCGCGCGAACGCCGACGGGCCGTCGGCCAGCACCCACGGCGGGAACATGAGGTCGGAGTAGGTGCTGTAGGCGGTGTAGGGGTACACGTCGGCGGCCACCGCCTGCCCGGCGGCGCGCGCCGAGTCCAGCAGGGCCAGGATGCGCCCGCTCCACCCCCACTGCGCGGCGCCGGTGACCTTGAGGTGGTTGACCTGCACCGGGATCCGCGCGCGCCGCCCGACCTCCAGCGTCTCGCGGATGGCGTCCAGCACCCCGGGGCCCTCGTCGCGCAAGTGCGTCACGTAGAGGCCCCCGTACCGCGCCGCCACTTCGGCCAGCGCCGCCACCTCGTCCACCGAGGCGTAGGCGGCCGGCACGTACTCCAGCCCCGTGGAGAGCCCCAGCGCCCCCTGCGCCATGCTGGAATCCACCAGCGCGCGCATCCACGCCACCTCGGCGGCGGTGGGGGCGCGGTTCTCCAGCCCCATCACGCGCGTGCGGATCCAGGTGTGCCCGGCGAAGAGTCCCACGTTGGGGGCCATCCGCACGCGCGCGCGATAGGCGTCCATGGGGAAGGGCTGCGCCTGCGAGTGCAGCGGCGCCAGCACCGTGGTGATCCCCTGCCGGATGAAGTTCTCCGCCTGCGGATGCTCCGGGAGGGTGACCAGGTGCGCATGGCTGTCCCAGAACCCCGGCGCCACCACCTGCCCGACCACCTCCACCACGCGCTTCGCTCCGCCGCGCGGCAGCCCGGGCGCCACCGCCACGATGCGGTCGCCCACGATGGCCACGTCAGCCACGCGGCGCGCGGCCCCGGTGCCATCCACCACCGTGCCGCCGGCCAGCAGCAGGTCGTAGGCCGGGGGCGCCGCACAGCCGGCCGCCAGCGCCGCCGCAAGAGGGAACGCGCACCGGATCGCCGCGCGCGCGCGTCTCACGGCTGCTCCGGCGTGATGCGCAGCGCGGTGAGCTTCCCCTGGGGCCCCAGCGCCACCACCACGCGGAACCGCTCGGCGCCGTAGTAGGCGACGTACTGCCGCTCCACGTCGTCCCCCACCTCGCGGCGCGCCAGCAGCTCGAGGCGGGTGGGCGCGCCTTTGCCCCGCACCGCGGCGGTGAGCGCCGCGCGCATGCGTGGGAACACGGTCTGGCGCACCACCTCGAAGTCGGAGAGCTCCAGCTGCCCCGCCGCCAGCCGCTCCAGCACGGCGCGCACGGCCGCGGTGGCGGCAGGCTCGCGGTCGGCGATGGGAGTCACCGGCGCGGGGGCCGGTGTCAGCGCCGGCTCCACCAGCGCCGCCAACTCCATGGCCAGCGCGGGGGCCGCCATGGCGCGCGCGTTGGAGAGCACCACCACCGCCAGCTCCTGGTCGGGGAAGGTGGAATACTGCGTCACGAACCCTTGCCACGTCCCGCCGTGCTGCAGCATCGGGTGCCCCCCCGCCTCCTCCACGAACCAGCCGAAGCCGTACGGGTAGGGGCGGCCGCTGTTCAGGCGGGTGGCCGACCGCATCAGCGCCCAGCTCTCGGGACGCAGCACGCGCCGCTGCCGCACGGTCTCGTTCCACGCCAGCATGTCGCGCAGCGACAGCAGCATCGATCCGTCGGCGGTGGTGTTGAGGCGCGGCGCCACCCACGCGGCGTGCTCCCACCCGCCGGCCACGGGGAGGTAGCCGCGCGCGCGGTGCGGCACCACCTCCGCCTCGGTGATCACGCGAATGGTGGGCATCCCGGCCGGGGTGAAGATCCGCGCCCGCAGGAATTCGTGGTACGGCTGCCCCGTCACGCGGGTGATGATGAACCCCAGCAGCGCGTACCCGGTGTTGGAGTAGTTCCAGCGCGCGCCGGCGGGGAACTCCAGCGGCAGCGCCGCGGCCATGGCCACGAGCTCGTCGTCGGTGTAGTCCTTGCGGTAGTCGAAGCTGTCACTGGTGTAGTCGGGGACGCCGCCGGTGTGGCCGAGCAGGTGGCGGATGGTGATGGGCTGCCAGCTGGCGGGGAGCTGCGGGAGGTAGTGGCGCACCGAGCTGTCCAGCGCCAGCCGCCCGTCCTCCACCAGCGCCAGCACGCCGGCGGCGGTGAACTGCTTCCCCAGCGATCCCGACTGGAACATCGTCTCGTCGGTCACCGGCGTGCGATGTTCCAGCTCCGCCACGCCGTAGCCGCGCGCCGCCAGCAGCTCGCCGCGGCGCACCACCGCCACGGCCATCCCCGGCACGCGGTGCGTGGCCATGGCACGGCGCACGGCGGTGTCGATGGCGGCGGCCAGGGGGAGCGCCTCGCGCCGCAGCGACCACGGCAGCCGGAGCGGCGCCGCCGACGGCCACACGCGGTCCAGCGTCCCCCCGCGGTACAGCATGCCGCCCTTCATCACGTACGCCACCTGCTCGGCGGCGCGGAGGTCGGCCAGCGGGTTGGCGTCGAGCACCACCAGGTCGGCCACCTTGCCAGGCTCCAGCGAGCCCAGGTCGCGCTCCAGCCCCAGCGCGCGTGCGCCGTTGATGGTGGCCGCCTGCAGCACGTCGTGCGGGCGCATCCCCCCCTCGGCCAGGAGGCGCATCTCCCAGTGCACCGAGAGCCCCTGCAGCTCGCCGTGCCCGCCCACCCCCACCACCCCACCGGCCCGGTGAAGCGCGGCGGCGCCGGCGCCGACCGCGCGGTCGTTGTAGTCCTCAGGGGGGAACCAGAGGAGGCGGCTGGAGGTCTTCTGATACGTGGCGCCGTCGGGGAACCAGCGGGCCACGCGCGCATTCTCGTGCGGGCGCTCGTTGGCCAACAGGCGGTACACCGGCAACGCCCCGCCAAAGGCCACCACCAGCGTGGGGGTGTTGGTGATCCCCGTGCGGGCCAGCAGCTGCACCACATCGTCGTGGATGGGGGCTTCGGGGATGGCGTGCTCCAGCCCGCTGAAGCCGTCCATGGCGTGGGTGAGGTCCTCCTTGCCGTCGGAGCCCCCCTCGGTGGTGGGCATCAGCCCCAGCTCCCGCGCGGCCTCCACCAGCCATTGCCGCTGCTGGCGGGTGCCGGTCCAGTACGACTTGAGATAGTGGGTGCCGTAGTCGTCGCGGTAGCGGCGCACCACGCGACGCGCGTCGTCCAGCGACCGGAAGTCGGTGGCTGATCCGATGCCCGGGCCGGTGGTGTAGATGCGGGGGCTGGGCACCCCGTCCGCCTCCACCATCTCGGCCAGCGCCAGGAAGTCGGGGGTGTTCTGCGGATCGCGGATGGTGGTGATGCCCAGCGCGAGGTTGGCGAAGCCGTTGGACGACTCCGGCTGCAGCAGCGGTCCCGAGGCGAACCAGTGCGCGTGCAGGTCCACCAGCCCGGGGATGATGAACTTCCCGGTCACGTCCACCACGCGCGCGTCGGCGGGTACGGCGCCGGCGCCGCGGGCCCCGATGGCGGCGATGCGCCCGTTGGTGACCGTCACGTCGGCATCGCGAACGACGTCGTCCCCGCGCATGGTGATCACGGTGGCGCCGCGCAGCACCACCGTGCCGGCGGCCTGCGCGCGGGGGAGCGACACCACCGGCGGCGGCGCGGCCGCGGGCGCGGACGGGGCGGCCGCCATGCCACTGG
>JBEIJM010000121.1:0-10458 GCA_040380205.1 Gemmatimonadaceae bacterium | reverse complement strand
TGGCGAGCATCTACGGGATGAACTTCGCGCACATGCCGGAGCTGCAGTCGCGGCTGGGGTACCCGCTGGTGCTGGGGGCGATGGTGCTGATTGCCGCCGCGCAGGTGTGGTGGTACCGGCGGCGGGGGTGGTGGGGGTAGGGGGCAGTCCAGGCGCTCTGGAGGGCGAGGTTGGCGGGGTTCCGTGCAGGGCACCGCCGTGGCGGCCCATACGTTTGCCCCGTAGCTTCGCCGCATGACCACCCGCCGCGACTTCCTCCGCACCGGCGCGCTCGCGTCGGCCGCCTCCGCCGCTTCGCTGACCATGCCGGCCTTCTCCGCCGCCCAGGGCGCGGTCGATGCGGCGGGCGCCGGGGCCCCGTTGCCGCCGCCCCCGGCCGGATCCCCAGAGCAGGTGGCTCAGGATGAGGCCTACTGGCGCGAGGTGGCGGCGCAATACCAGGTGGCCGACGCCCCCACCAACCTGGAGGCGGGGTTCTTCGGCATGATGCCCATGCCGGTGCTGGCGGCCTATCACCGCCACATCGACCGCGTGAATCGCGAGAGCTCGCACTTCGCCCGCCTCGGGTATCCGGCCATGGCCATGGAGGCGCGGCGGCGCACGGCGCAGGCGCTGGGGGTGACCCCGGGGGAGATCGCCTTCGCGCGCAACGCCACCGAGGCGCTGCAGACGCTCATCGGGCAGTACAACCGCGTGCAGGCGGGGGACGCGGTCATGTACGCCGACCTCGACTACCCCGCGATGCAGCAGGCCATGAACGCGCTCGCCGCGCGCCGCGGCGCGCGGGTGGCCCGCCTGGACCTTCCGGAGCCGGCGTCGCTGGACGGCATCCTGGCCGCCTACACGGCCGCGTTCGACGCGCATCCGCGCACGCGGCTGCTGCTCCTCACGCACGTCAACAACAAGACGGGGCTCATCCACCCCGTGCGCGCCATCGCCGACCTGGCGCGCGCGCGGGGGATCGACTGCGTGGTGGACGCGGCCCATGCCTTTGGCCAGGTGCCGCTGTCGCTCCCCGAGCTGGGGGTGCCCTTTGCCGCGGTCAACCTGCACAAGTGGGTGGGGGCGCCCGTGGGGGTGGCGGCGCTGTACATCCGCCCCGACGCGCTGGAGCGGATCGACCGCGCCCACGGGGACGAGGGGCCGCTCGATCGCATCGACAGCCGCATCCACACCGGCACCACCGACTTTGCCGCCATCATGACGGTCCCCGACGCGCTCGACTTCCAGGAGCGCATCGGGGTGGCGCGCAAGGCGGCGCGGCTGCGCGTCCTGCGCGACGCGTGGGCGGTGCCGGCGCGCACGATCGCCGGTGTGGACATCCTGACCCCCGACGTCCCCGGCATGGTGGGCGCGCTCACGGGGTTCCGCCTCCGCGGCGACGGCAGCGCCGCGGGGAACAGCGCGCTCACCAGGACCCTGCTGCAGGAGTTCGGGATCTTCACCGTGGCCCGCTCGGGGCTGGCGCGCGGTGATTGCGTGCGCGTGACGCCGGCGCTGTACAGCACCCCTGCCGACGGCGCCAAGCTGGTGGCGGCGCTCCGCACGCTCGCGGCGCGGGGGTAGGGGTGTCGGGGGCCCCCCGCCCCCTACGCCACGTCGCTGTCGCCGTCTGGCAGGAACAGCGGGCGCGCCAGCCCGCCGGTGTCGTCGTAGAAGCGCACGGCGCCGTCGGGGGCGGCGCCCTTGGCCAGCAGGATGAGCTGGCCGGTGTGCCCGGCGAAGTGCTCCACCACGTGGTACACCGCGGCAAACACGGTGGTGGTCCGCCCCTGGATCTGCCGCGCGGCCAGCAGCGCCTCCGGGTCCAGCGCCGCGAGCACCGCGCACGCCTCGGCGCAGGTGCCGTCCAGCTGGTCCAGCAGCGAACCCAGGGACGGCCCCTCCTGCGCCGCGAATTCCGCGTCGCGCGTGCGCACGTCGGGGGCGCCCCCCACACCGCTCACGATCCACTGCCGCACGTTCCCCGCCAGGTGCAGCAGCAGGTTCCCCGCGCTGTTGGAGGAGGCGTTGGGGCGCCACCACAGGCGCTCCGGGGGCAGGGCGGCGAGCGCCAGCCGGATCTTGCGCGGGTACTCGACGCCCAGGTAGTAGCGCGACCGTTCCAGGAACGCCGCGCCAAGCCCGTGGGCATCGCGAGGGGTGGAGGCGCTCATCCGCCGGTCTCCGTCACGGGGCGCCGCTTCCCGGCGCGGCTTCCACCTGCCGCCGCACCACCTCCAGCAGCAGGTCGGCGGAGAAGGGCTTGGCCAGGAAGTTGACGCCCGGCGTCATCTGCACGTCGTGGTCGCCGTAGGCGGGGTCGTAGCCGCTGGTGTAGATCACGCGCACCCCGGGGACGCGCGCGCTCACCTCGGCGGCCAGCTCCACGCCGCCCATGCTCCCGGTGAGCACCAGGTCGGTGAGCAGCACGTCCACCGCCGGCACGGTATCCCAGCGGCCGAACAGCTCCTGCGCGTTTTCCGCGCTGATCACGCGCCACGCGCCGCGCTGCAGGATGCGCTCCACCATGCGGCGCACCCCCGGGTCGTCCTCCACCAACAGCACCGTGGGGAGCGCGCCGGGCTCGCCGCCCTCCTGGTTGTGCGGCGTCTCCGGCTGCACCACGGGGGTGGCGGCGGCGGCCGCCGGCGGCAGGGGTGGCGCGGTCGGCACCGCCAGTACCGTGCCCGCGTGCGCCACCTCGTCCACGCGCCCTGCGGGATGTCCAGTCACGGGCGTGTCGGCCGCCGCATCGCCGGCCAGCGCGGGCATGCCGAACTCGAACACCGTCCCCGTGGGTCCCGACGTCACGAGCCGCACGAAGCCATGGTGCTGCCGAGCCACCCCGAACACGGTGGACAGCCCCAGCCCGGTGCCGCGCCCCGGTTCCTTGGTGGTGAAGAAGGGCTCGAACAGCTGCCCCTGGTGCTCCGGGGCGATGCCGGTGCCGGTGTCCTCCACGCGCAGGCGCGCATACACCCCGGGCTCCAGGGCATCCGCCCCCGACGCCAAGGTGCGTAGCGCCTCGGCGTCCAGCTGCTGCTCCTCCAGCGTGACGGTGATGGTGCCGCCGCGCGGGAGCGCGTCGCGCGCGTTGACCACCAGGTTGAGGAGCACCTGCTCGAGCATGGAGGGGTCGCCCTGCACGCGCACCGGGCACGCCGGGGGGACCACCACGAGCCGCACCGACCCGGGGAGCAGCCGCGTGAGCATCTCGCCGAGCGAGGCCACCAGCAGCCCCAAGTCCACCGGACGGTCCTCGCGCACCTGCCGCCGCGAGAAGAGGAGCAGCTGGCGCGTGAGTGCGGCGGCGCGGCGGATGGCGTCCTGCATTTCCCCCACCGTGCGCGCCTCGGCGGGGGCCAGCCCGGAGGCCAGGCGCAGCTCCTGGGCCTGCAGCGACATGGCCGCGAGGATGTTGTTGAAGTCATGCGCCACGCCGCCGGCCAGCTGTCCCACCGCCTCCATTTTCTGCGCCTGCTGCAACCGCCGCTCGCTGGCGAGCATCGCTTCCACCGCGCGCGTTTCGGCGGCGGCGGCGGCGCGCTGCTCGGTGAGGGCGGCGGCCAGCAGCAGCCCGGTGACGGTCATGAAGGCGAGGAACAGCTGGAGCCGCAGCAGGCGGATCTCGGGGGTGTCGCCTCCCAGGACGTTGCCGTCGGGGAGGAGCTGCAACGGCGCCGCGACCACGGCCACGAGGAGCACGCCCAGGGAGACGCCGCGCACCCCGAAGCGGAGGGCGCCCCAGAGCAGCGGGCCGATGAGCGCGTACGGGGGGACGTTGAGGACCGCGGAGAGGCTGAGGTCGCGGAAGGCGGCGTAGGTGACCAGTAGCGTGAGCGCCACCGCCATGGTCGCCTCGACGCCGCTGAAGTTGCGCGAGGGGTCGGTGGCCTCGCGGGGGCGAATCCACGCCACCGCGAAGGGGGTGACCATGAGGATCGCCAGCCCACCGCCGATGGCCCAGTTGAGGAACCCCTGCCGGAAGGCCTCGAAGGAGTCGGCGCGCACCATCCCGGCCGCGACGCCGCTCAGGGTGACGGCCACCAGCATCCCCAGGAGAAGCCCCAGGATGTCGCGCACGCGCGCAAAGCGGGTGGGGCCGCCGCTCACGTGGTGGATGACGAGACGGGCCAGCCACCCTTCGACGCAGGCGGCACCCACGAGGATGAGGGAGGCGACGCTGGGGAGTGCCAGGGGATTGACGCTGACGCGCTGCCCCACGAGCGCCGCCAGGAACACCATCCAGAGCGGGGTGCTGTCGAGGAGGAGGAGCCCGGCGGCCATGACGCCGGCCGGGGGCCAGAGCGGCGTCATGGCGGAGTTGCTGCTGACCACCCGTAGCGACAGCCACGAGAGCACCGCGTAGGCGAGCGCAAAGGCGAGCAGTCCGCGCCAGGAACGCCGGAAGGCGGTCCGGGTGTGGTCCACCCAGCGGTGCCACACGTCTCGTAGCGTGTGCTTGGACACCGGGGGCGCCGTGGCGTGCGGCGTGGACGGCTGGGGTGAGGTCGGCACGGGGGCCATGGGAGGGCAAATGTAGCGCCCCGCTGTCGCGTGCGGCGTGTGGGCGCACGGGGGGGGGTGCCGGAGTGCGGGCGCCGGGGCCGGGGGCGACGCTATGTTCCGCGCATGCCCCCCCTCCTCCCCGCTCCGCTGGTGCGCCCCGACTGGGTGGCAGCGCACCTGGACCATCCGGCGCTGTGCCTGGTGGACGCCAGCTACCACCTGCCGTCGGCCGGGCGCAACGCCCGCCAGGAGTACGCGGCGAAGCACCTGCCGGGGGCGGTGTTTGCCGACCTGGACGCGCTGAGCGACGAGACGGCGCCGTACCCGCACACCCTCCCCGCCCCTGAGGTGTTGGCTGCTCGGTTGGGGGCGCTGGGGATCGGGGACGACCAGCTGGTGGTGGTGTACGACGGGTCGGGGCAGCAGTTCAGCGCGCCACGGCTGTGGTGGATGCTGCACACCCTGGGGCACCGGCAAGTGGCGGTGCTGGACGGCGGGCTCCCGGCGTGGGAGCGGGCGCGCTATCCGGTTACGGCGGCTGCGTCCCCGGTGACGCCGGCGGTGTTCACCCCGCGATGGGACCGGTCACGGTGGCGCGACCTGGCGGCCATGCGCGCCGTGGTGGCGGATGGCGGGGCGCAGGTGGTGGATGCGCGGTCCCCCGGGCGCTTTGCCGCCACCGAGCCCGAGCCGCGCGCGGGGGTGCGCGGGGGGCACCACCCCGGGGCGCGGTCGGTGCACTATGCCACGCTGGTGGGGGAGGACGGGTTCACGTTGGCGCCGGAGGCGCTGCGGGCGCGGTTTGCGCAGGCAGGGGTGCGGCTGGAGGCGCCCATTGTGGCCAGCTGCGGGAGCGGGATCACGGCGTGCGCCGTGCTGCTGGCGCTGGAGGTGGCCGGGGTGCAGGCGACGGCGGTGTACGACGGGAGCTGGACCGAGTGGGGGAGCCAGGGGGACACGCCAGTGGAGACGGGGCCGCCCGGTGTGGCGGGGTGACGGTGTCCGCTTAGCGGGTCAGCCTCCAGCGACCGTTGGCACCGTGGGCGGCGCCGGCGTGCTGGAGGTGGAGGAGGTGGGCCAGCAGCGATCTGGCGGCCAGCTGGTGCAGCTCGGGTGGTACGTCATGATAGATGATGGGCACCAATGACGCTACGGTGGCGCTTTGCTGTTCTTTCAATGCCGCAATAACCTTGGCTTCACGAGCCATTCGGTGGCGGATGACGTGGCGAAACAGCTGGGGCGGATCGCCCAGCAGGAAGCCGTGTCCCGGCGCCACCCACGTCAGCGCGCGATCCGCCAGCCCTTCCAGTGTGCGCAGGTAAGCGCCCAGGTCGCCATCCGGGGGGTCGATGACCACGGTCCCCCCTTGCATGACCAGGTCGCCGGCCAGCAGCAGCTGCTCCTCCTCGAGCACGAAGGCGAGATGGTCGCTGGCGTGCCCAGGGGTGTAGAGCACTGTCAGGGTGGCGTCCGGCCCCAGCACGATCTGTTCGCCCCCAAACAGTTCCTTATACGGAATATCGGTGTCGGCGAGAACCGCCGCAGGGCGCATGGCCCAGATGGGCGCGCCCGTGGCGATGGCCAGCGCGGCAGCCCCCTCGGCATGGTCCGGGTGCGTGTGGGTGAGGAGGATCCGCTCAATGGGGCCCGGCGCCGCCGCCTGCAAGGCGGCCCGATGGCCAGGATCATCGGGACCGGGGTCGACCACGGTCCAACGGTTCACCGCCGGATCACCCACCAGGTAGCTGTTGGTCCCGGCGCCGGTCATCATGCCGGAATTTGGCGCTGTAACGCGCCATACACGCGGCGACAACGCAACAGCACTTCCGTAAACAAGCTCCGCTGACACCTGTCCAGCGCCATCCGGGTCCAAGCGGGCCACCTCCGCATACGCCGGCGCACCCGGCAGCAGCACCGTACCGCGTGCCCGCTCCCCCGCCCCCACGCGGGCCAGCCGCGGCATGATGCACGGGACGGTGGCCTGACGGCGGGCGGCCGCCACCGCCTCCTCGACCGACCGGTGGGGGGCCAACCACTCCAGCAACGCCCGCGTGACCGGGAGCAGCACCATGGGGCGCGGAGACGCACCGCCGGGGGCCAACGCCTCGGCGGGGGTGCACCAGAACGCCTCCTGCGCCTCCCCCTCGTCGGCCACCGGCTCCTGCCCCTCGGGCGCCGGCGCGATGAAGAAGCGGGTGTCGAACCGGCGGGGCATCCCCGGCGGGGTGACCCAGTGCGCCAGATACGCCCAGGAGGCCACCGGAAGCCGAACCCCCAGCGCCTGACACGCCTCGGCCAGCGAGGCGCGCCCCTCCTGGAGCGGCGCGCGCCAGCGGTCGTGGGCCTCGCGCTGCACGGCCTCGTCGCCTGCGGCACACCACACCCCCACCTCCTCAAAGCACTCCCGCGCCGCGGCCACCAGGTAGTCGAGCCCCCCCGACTCCACCCCCAGCCGCGCGCTGAGGTCGGCATCGTCCCACCCGTCCACCAGCGGGTGCGCCTGCCGGTCCAGCAGATCCACCACCCCGCCGGGGAACACGGCAGCGCCACTCCGGAAGTCTCCGCCCCGTTCGGCTCGGCGGAGCATGAGCACCGCCACCCCCCCGCCCGGGTGGTTGCGCAGGAGGAGCACGGACGCGGCCTGACGCATCTTTTTCTCCTCAGTCACAAATCACCAACGAAACACCATCGAAACACTTGCGGAGGAATCCAATTCATGACCGGCGCCCCACATACCGCGCAATCCCGTGAAATCCCGCCCGGAAGTCGGCAAACGCCGCCAGCCGCTCCCGATGCGCCTCGGGCACCAGGTCGCGCACCGTGTCCAGCACCCAGGCGTGGAAGTGCGCCGCGTGCTCCCCCTCGCCTATGGCGGGGTCCTGCAGCAACTCCCGCACTTTTGCAGTCCAGGCCACCAAACCTTCGCGAATGGCTTCAAGATGGCTTGGTGGTGTATCGACAATGCCGAAATGCGTGATAAACAGCTGGGTAGGCGACCACCCCGCCAGTCGCTCCAGCGAACTCAGCCACGCCTCCAAATCGAAGTCGGGGGGTGGGGTGACCGGCAGCGCCACCGGTGCGACGGGGGAGCGGATCCCGGCGGTATCCCCCACATAGGCGATCCCGGTGCGCTCGTCCAGGAAGGCGGCGTGGTGCACGGCGTGTCCCGGGGTGTGTCGCACGGCCAAGGCGCGGTCCCCCAGCGTGAGTCGGCTCTCGTCGTCCAGCAGGCGCAGCTGTCCCTCGGGGACCGGCAGGATGGGCCCCCACAGCCGGTCCATGGCATCGCCGTAGATGCGGGTGGCGCTGGCCACCAGCCGGCGCGGCTCTGCCAGGTGGGGGGCGCCGGCCGGGTGCACGTACACCGCGAGCCCGGGGTGGGCCTGCGCCAGCACCCCGGAGGCGCCGGCGTGGTCGAAGTGGATATGGGTCAGCAGCAGCGCGTGCAGCTCCTGCGGGGCGATGCCACGGGCCGCCAGCGCGGCGTACAGGGTGTCCAGCGTGGAGGCCGGCCCCGGGTCCACCAGCACCGGGCCGGCGCTGGTGTCCAACAGGCGGCAGGCGACCGACTCGGCGCGGCCGAGGTGGTGCAGGTCGATGGTGGCGTCGGCGAAGGGCACGGCAGGGGGTGAAGGGCAGGGAACGGCGCGTGGCACCGCGTCAGCACGCCTTGTCAGAACACCGCGTGGTCACCGCGGTCGTCGGTCGCGTCGCCGCGCAGCAGGCGGGCGTAGTGGTCGGCCAGCGTGTCGGTGCCGGTGGCGGGGGTGGCGGCGGCGTCGTAGCGCCCGCGGTCCGCGTCCCACACCAGCATGGACTCCGTGGCATAATAGCGGCCGATGCGCGCCAGTTCGGCCTTGTCGGCCAGCGCCGGGACCACGCGCCCCAGCAGGCTGAGCCCCGCGATGATGGCATCCAGGAGCGCCACGGGGACGCGGGTATAGCGCACCGGCTGGCCGGCCAGCGTGCACAGCAGCGCTCCCTGCTGCCGCGGCGTGAGCGCGGGGTGCGGGCCGCCGATGGGGAGGATGCGCCCGTGGCGGGCGGGATTGTCCACGCAGTCGGCGAGGTAGTCGGCCAGGTCGTCGTCGCTGACGGGGGTGCACGCGGTGAGCGTGCCGTCGCCGAACACCAGGAAGGGCTTCCCCTGTCGTACGCGCGCCACCTGCCCGGCGAGCGACTTGAAGAAGGCGGTGGGGCGCACGATGGACCAGGCGAGCCCCGACGCCATGAGGTCGCGCTCGAAGGCCAGCTTGGCGTGCTGGAAGGCCAGGCGGGGCTTCTGCACGCAGATGGCCGACAGCAGCACCACCTGCGTGACGCCCGCGTCGCGCGCGGCGTGCAAGAGGGTGCGCTGGGCGCGGTGGTCCACCGCCCAGGCGTCGCGCGGGGCGCCCGTGCGCGAGGCGAGGCAGGTGACCAGCGCGTGGCAGGGGGGGACGGTGCGGAGGGCGGCGGCGAGCGAGGCGGCGCTGGTGACGTCGGCGTGCAGCGGGATGGCGCCTTCCAGCTCTGGCGGCGTCTCGCGTCCCGGGCGGAGGAGGGCGACCACCTGATGTCCGCGGCGCTGAAGGGCGCGTGCGGTGGCGCGGCCGATGGTCCCGGTGGCGCCGGCGAGGAGGATGCGACGGGGGGCGCCCGCGGCCCCGGTCACCGGTACAACAGCGACGGCTGCACCAGCGTCGCGAAGCGCGCGGCGTCGGCGTCCCACTGCCGCAGGAGGGCGTCCACGGTCCCCTCGTCCACCGCCTTCACCATCTGGTCCGTGCCGGCCAGCCGATCGATCCCCTTGATGCGGGTGGGGGCGTTCACCGTGGGCTCGCGCCAGGCGAACGCCTTCGGGTGCCGCTCGCGGAAGGCGCGCAGCATGCGCACCCCCAACTCCACGGGGCGCACGGCGTTGCGGTCGATGACCACCACGCGGACCATGGGGATGGTCTCCCCGCCGAACTTGTAGCCGGCCTCGATGGTGCGCGTGACCGTGTCGAAGCGCACCCCCGGGAGGCGGAGGGCGTTGAGGGCGCGCGCCATGCCGGCGTGGTCCAGCCACGCGGCGCCAATCTGCGTGAACGGCGCGTCGGTGCCGCGCCCCTCGGTGACGTTGGTCCCCTCGAAGAAGACGGTGCCCGGGTACAGCAGCTCGGCGTCGAGGGAGCGGAGGTTGGGGGACGGGTTCACGCGGGGGATGCCGGTTTCGTCAAACCACAGCGACCGGCGGTAGTTCCGCATGGGGACCACGGTGACCTGCGCCTGCAGGGCGCCGGTAGCCACGAGGTGGCGCATCAGCTCCCCCACGGTGAGCCCGTAGCGGAGCGCGACGGCATGCTGCCCCACCAGCGAGCGGAAGCGGAGGTCGAGGATGTTCCCCTCGAAGCGGTCGGCGCGGATGGGGTTGGGGCGGTCGAGGATGACGAGGGGCTTGCCCGCGGCCGCGGCCATGAGCGCGAGGGTCCACTGGAAGGTGTACACGCGGGCGCCGACATCCTGGATGTCGTACACCAGCACGTCCACGTCCTTGAGCATCTCCGCCGTGGGCACCTGGGTGTCGCCGTACAGCGAGTGGACAGGGACGCCGGTGGCGGAGTCCACCGTGGAGCGGATTTTTTCGCCGGCCTTGGCCACGCCGCGGATGCCGTGCTCGGGGCCGAAGAGGGCGGTGAGCGTCACCCCGGGGGCCCGGAAGAGGAGGTCCACGGTGCTGGTGCCGCGCCGGTCGCGCCCGGAGTGGTTGGTGAGGAGACCGACGCGCTTCCCCGTGAGGAGGTGCAGCGAGTCCTGCAGCAGGACCTCGATGCCGGGGACCACGTTGCCCGTGGCGCCTCCGGTGACACCCTGACCGCTGGCGGGGGCCGTGAGGGTGGCGGTCGCCAGCAGGGCGGCGGCGAGGCGCACCGCGCCCGGACGGAAGCGTGAGAGGGAGGTCATGGCCCTATACTACCCCCCATGCCGCCTTCGTCCATTGCCGCG
>JBEIJM010000120.1:0-10568 GCA_040380205.1 Gemmatimonadaceae bacterium | reverse complement strand
CGCGCCACCTGCGCCGCCAGCGCGTCCGCCAGCGGCGCCACCGCCACCACCTCCACCGCCCCCACCTGCCGAGTGGCCAACGGCGCCGCCGCGTGGTGCGGGTGCACGCGCGGGTTCACGCGCGCGGACCGCCGGCGGCGCGCACCCGCCCGATCGCGGTCAGCAGCGCCCGCGCCTTGTTCTCCGTCTCGGCCCACTCCGCCTCGGGGACCGAGTCGTGCACGATCCCCGCCCCCGCCTGCACCGACGCCTCGCCGTCGGCGATGACGCAGGTGCGGATGGTGATCGCCAGGTCCATCCGCGCGTCCCCCGCCGCCACGTAGCCGATCGCACCGGCGTAGGGGCCGCGCCGCTCCGGCTCCAGCTCGTCCACGATCTCCATGGCCCGCACCTTGGGCGCGCCGGTCATCGTCCCCGCGGGGAACACCGCCCGGAACGCGTCCATCGCCGACACGCCGGCGCGCAGCATCCCCTCCACCTGGCTCACGATGTGGAGCACGTGCGAGTAGCGCTCCACCGTCATCAGGTCGGTCACCCGCACCGTGCCGTACTCGGCCAGCCGCCCGACGTCGTTGCGCCCCAGGTCCACCAGCATCACATGCTCGGCGCGCTCCTTCTCGTCGGCCAGCAGCTCGTCGGCCATGCGCTGGTCCTCCTCGGGCGTGCGCCCGCGCGGCCGCGTGCCGGCAATGGGGCGCACCGTCAGCCGCCCGTCAGCCACCCGCAGCAGCAGCTCGGGAGAGCTCCCCACCAGCTCCACCCCGTCCAGCACCAGGTGGTACATGTACGGCGAAGGGTTGAGCGCGCGCAGCGCGCGATAGAGCGCCGCGGGGTCAAAGTCCAGCGGGACCGTCATCCGCCGCGCCAGCAGCACCTGGAAGGCGTCTCCCGCCGCGATGTACTCCTTGATGCGCGCCACGTCGCGCAGGAACGCCTCGCGGCCGTAGCGCGACCCCGCGGTCGCCGGCGCCGCCGCAGGGTCCAGCGCCAGCGGCGGCAGCGCCTCGGGGGCGTGCAGCCGCGCCACCAGCGCGTCGATGGTGGCGCAGGCCTCCGCGTGCAGCGCGGCCAGCCCCGCGTCGTCCACCCCTGCGGGGACGGGCACCGACACGATCACCCGCGCCTGCCCGCGCCAGTTGTCGATCACCACCAGCCCCCGCGTGAACAGGAAGCAGGCGTCGGGGACTGACGTGGTGCGCGGCGGCGCGTGCGGCAGCCGCTCGATGTGGCGGACCACGTCGTAGCCGAAGTACCCCACGGCGCCGCTCCAGAAGGGGCCCAGCTCGGGGCAGGGGACCGGGCGCATCGCCGCCACCCGCGCCTGCAGGTCGGCCAGCGGATCCGCCACGCGGTGCGCCCCGTGCCACCCCGCCTCGGGGCTCCACAGCTCCACCACGTCGTCCACCAGCCGCCAGGCGGCGCGCGGCTCCGTGCCCAGGAAGGTGAACCGCGCCCACGCCTCCCCGCCGGCGGGGGCCGACTCCAGCAGGAAGGCAAACGGGGGGCGCCGCAGCCGCGCAAACGCCCCCACCGCCGTCACCTGGTCCAGCAAAACGTCGCGCCACACGGGGACCAGCCCGCCCGTGTCCCGGCAGGGGGCGGCGCGCGTGAGGAAATCGGCCAGCGTGTCCATCCGCGGAAACTACCGGGCCCAGAGGGAAAGTTCGACCGGCGCGCCCCGCGCCCTGAGCCGGTCGTCGCGCGCCGCGCCCCCTCGCGGAGCGCCAGCGTGTGGCACTACGATTGGGCCATGCTCCCGCTTCCGCCCCCTGCCGCCTCGCAGACCCCCACCACGCGCGTGACCGTGGGGGTGGTGGATGTGGTCGTGCTGGCGCCCGCGCCCGTCGGCGCCCGGTCCCGCTGGCAGCTGCTCCTGCTGCGCCGCGCCCCCGGGGTGCGCTGTCCCGGTGCCTGGGAGATCGTGCACGGGCGGCTGGAGCCCGGCGAGCGCCCCGCCGAGGGGGCGCTGCGCGAGGTGCGCGAGGAAACCGGGCTGGGGGTGGCCCGGCTGTACAGCATCGGGGTGAGCCCCTTCTACCTGCCCACCCCCGACACGCTGCAGCTGGCCACCGTCTTTGCGGCGGTGGTGGAGGCGCCCGTCCCGCCGCAGCTGGGCCCCGAGCATGACCGGGCCCGTTGGTGCGCCCCCGGCACCGCGCTGCGCACGCTGGCGTGGCCCCGCGAGCACGAGGCGGTGCGCCACACGCTGCACCTGCTGCGCACCGGTGATGCCGGTGCGGTGGAGGATGTGCTGCGCGTCCCCCTCCCGGTGGGGTGACGCGCGAGGGTCAGGGGAGGGCGGGGGGACGCTTGGCCGCGGAGGCCGCGCGCGACCGCACCAGCGTGCGCTCGCGCTCCACGCGCTGCAGCACCGCGCCCCAGTCGGTCACCGACGTGGTGCTCTCCATCATGGCCGAGATCGGCTGGTTGAGCTCCAGCTGGCCGTCAAACACCAGCAGCCCCGACTGCACCTCGCGTTGCCGCAGCCGGAACGCCCCGAACCCCGGCGTCAGCGGCAGCACGTCCAGCGGCCGGAAGTCCCGCCCGCTGTTGCTCAGGATCAGCTCCTGCGGGGAGAAGCGCGTCTCCCCCTGCTCCAGCGCAAAGAAGCTCACGTACCACACCGAATAGGCCGGGAGGCGGTTCCGCTCCTGCACCTGCCGAAGCGCCGCCTCGTTGCGCACCATCAGGTCGCGCAGCGCCCGGTACGAGTCGGGGGAGAGCAGCCGGATGAACCGTTCGTCCAGCGGAATGGCGCGCACCTGCAGGCCGTTGGCCGGCGACACCTTGATGGCGATGTCGTCCTGGCGCAGGGTGCCAAAGCCGGCCGGCACCCAATTGGGATCGAGGGTGTCCCCCGCCGCCGCCTGCTGCGCCGGCAGCGGCGCGGCCAGCCCCGGCGCGGCCAGCGCCATGGCGGTCACCGCCAGGGCGATCACCGCTGCCAGCCGTGCGGTGGCCGCCCACCGCTGCCGCGCGCCCGGCGCGGCAGCCCTGCCCAGGGAATCCGTCATGGTGCCGTCCTCCAATCCGGTTGGGTCACCAGCATCTCCACCGCCGCCCCCAGCTCGTCGCGCCCCGCGCCCGTGCGGGCGCTGAACGGGATCACCTGCTCCGGGTCGAGCCCCAGCTGCGTGGTCAGCTCGGCCACGCGCGCCGCAGCCTGCAGCGGCTTGATCTTGTCCACCTTGGTCACCGCCACGATCACCGGCACTCCCAGCTCCGCCAGGAAGTCCAGCATCACGTGATCGTCACCCGTGGGATCATGGCGCACGTCGAGCAGCTGCACCACCCCGCGCAGCTGCGGGGAATCGGCCAGATACCCCTCGATGAGCGGGCGCCACTCCGCCTTGCGTGCCTTGGAGATGCGCGCGTAGCCGTAGCCCGGCAGGTCCGCCAGCACGAAGGCGTCGTTCACGCGAAAGAAGTGCACCTCGCGCGTGCGCCCCGGGGTGTTGCTGACGCGGGCAAACCCCTTGCGCCGCATCAGGCGGTTCAAGAGCGACGACTTCCCCACGTTGGAGCGCCCCGCAAAGGCGACCTCGGGGAGCTCCGCGGGGGGGCGCCATCCGCCGCGGGTGGCCATCGGGCCCAGGTATTCCAGCGAGCGGATGATCATCGCGCCTCCTCGGGGGTTTCCAGCGCCAGCGCCAGCACCTCGTCCATGGTGCGCACGGGGTGCCACGCCACGCCGTCCCGCACCTCGGCGGGGAGCTCCTCCAGGTCGCGCGCATTCCCCTGCGGCAGCACCACGCGCGCGACGCCATGGCGCCGCGCGGCCATGGCCTTCTCGCGGATCCCCCCCACGGGGAGCACGCGCCCGCGCAGCGTCACCTCGCCGGTGAGTGCCACGTCGCGGCGCACCGGCACGCCGGTGAGGGCGCTCACCAGCGCCGTGGCCAGCGCGATGCCGGCGGACGGGCCGTCCTTGGGGGTGGCCCCCGAGGGGAGGTGGATGTGCAGGTCGCGCGTGCGCACGAAATCCTCGGGGATCCCCAGCGCGGTGGCGCGCGCGCGCACCCACCCCAGCGCGGCCGAGGCCGATTCCTTGAGCACGTCGCCCAAGGTGCCGGTGAGTTGCAGCCGTCCGCGCCCGGGGACCACGCTCACCTCGATCTCCAGGCGCTCCCCGCCCACGGCGGTGTAGGCGAGCCCGGTGGCCACCCCCACCATGCCGTCCGTCTCCAGCGGCTCGTCCTGGTAGCGCGGCGGGCCCAGCAGCGCCGGGAGCTCCGCCACCGTCACGGCCATCGGCGGGGCGCCCTCCGCGACGGCGGGACGGCGCGCCAGCTTGCGGGCCAGCCGCGCCACGCGCCGTTCCAGCTCGCGCACCCCCGCCTCGCGCGTCCATCCGCGAATGATGGCGGGGATCACGTCGGGAGCCAGCGCCACGGAGATGGGGGGAACGCCGTGCGCCGACAGCTGCCGCGGCACCAGGAACCACTCGGCAATCCCCACCTTCTCCTGCTCCAGGTAACCGGGGATGCGCACGATCTCCAGCCGGTCGCGCAGTGGCTCGGGGATTCCGGCCAGCGTGTTGGCGGTGGTCAGGAAGAGCACCTGCGACAGGTCGACGTCCACGTCCAGGTAGTGGTCGCCAAAGGCGTGGTGCTGCTCCGGGTCCAGCACCTCCAGCAGCGCGGCGGCGGGGTCGCCGCGCCAGTCGTGCCCCATCTTGTCCACCTCGTCCAGCAGGAACACCGGATTGAGGGCGCCGGCGCGGCGCATCCCCTGCACGATCCGCCCCGGCATCGCCCCCACATAGGTGCGGCGATGCCCGCGGATCTCCCCCTCGTCGCGCACGCCCCCCAGCGCCACGCGCACGAACGGCCGGCCCAGCGCCTTGGCGATGGAGCGGCCCAGCGACGTCTTCCCCACCCCCGGCGGCCCCACCAGGCACAGGATCGGCCCCGGCAGCCGCCCCGCGCGCGCGAGCACCGCCACGTGGTCCAGCAGCCGCTCCTTCACCTCGCCCAGCCCGAAGTGGTCGCCGTCCAGCACCAGCCGCGCCTGCTCCACGTCCGTGTGCTCGGGGGCGCGGTTCGCCCAGGGCAGCGCCAGCACCCACTCCACCCAGCCGCGCACCACGGCCCCCTCGGGGGAGTGCGCGGGGGTGCGCCGCAGCTTCTGGATCTCCCGCCGCGCCCGCGCCGCCACCGCCTCGGGGAGCCCGCGCTCGGCCACCTGGCGCAGCAGCTGCTCGGGCTCATCCTCCTCGCCCGCCCCCAGCTCCTTGTGGATGGCCCGCAGCTGCTCCTGCAGGTAGAACTCCCGCTGGTGCTGCGACATGGTGCCGCGCACCTGCTCGTCGATGCGCCGTTCCAGGCGCAGCAGCTCCACCTCGGAGGCCAGCACGGCGGCCAGCTCCGCGGCCAGCGCCGCCATGGTGGGCGCCTCCAGCAGCCGTTGGCGCAGCGCGCGATCGCCCTGCAGGTGCGCCGCCATGGTGAACAGCTGGCGGGCCGGCACCTCCTGGCTGTGCAGGTAGGCCACCACCTCGGGGGGGAGCTGCCGCTGCAGGGCGGCGTACTCCTCGAACCGGGTGACGGCATGGCGCACGGCGGCGCGCAGCGCGGGGGGCACGGGGGCCTCGCCACCCCCCAGCGGCGCCCCCTTCCACAGCGCCTCCAGCGCCCCGCCGCTCCCCCGGGCGATGCGCGTGAGCGTGACCCGCTCCAGCGCGTCCACCAGCACCCGCACGGTACCGCCCGGCAACGGCGTGACATCCACCAGGCGGGCCAGCACCCCGGTGCGGTGCACGTCGCCGACCGCGGGATCCTCGGCCTCGGTGGCGCGCTGCGCCGTGAGCAGCAGCAGCCCGTCACCGTCGCGCGCGGCCTGCACGGCGGCCAGCGAGGCCGCACGTCCCACCAACAACGGCATCGCGACGTGGGGAAACAGCACCACGTCGCGAAGCGGGAGGAGCGGGACCCGTCGGCGCGGCGGGGCCGCGCGTCGTGCCGGGCTCAGGCTTCCTTCTTCTGGCGGGCGGGGGCGATCTCCAGCAGCGGCGGGCCGCCGCGCTCCACCGCCGCCTCCGTCACGCGCACCTCCACCACGTCGTCGCGCGTGGGAAGGTCGAACATCGTGTCGAGGAGCGTCTCCTCCAGGATGGCGCGCAGCCCGCGCGCCCCGGTCCCGCGCTTGAGCGCCTTGCGCGCCACCGCCCGCAGCGCCGTCTCCTCGAAGGTGATCTTCACCTCCTCCAGGTCGAACAGCCGCCCGTACTGCTTGGTCAGCGCGTTCTTCGGCTCCTTGAGGATCTGCACCAGCGTCTCCTCATCCAGCGCGTCCAGCGGCACGCACACCGGCAGCCGCCCCACCAGCTCGGGGATGATCCCGAAGCGCAGCAGGTCGTCCGGCTCCACCTCGGCAAAGGGCGACCGCGACGGCGCCGCCTTCGCGATCGGGCGCACCCGCCCGTCGGGGCGCTCGTCGCCGAACCCGATCGTGCGACGCCCGGTGCGCGCCTCGATGATCTTCTCCAGCCCGTCGAACGCCCCGCCGCAGATGAACAGGATGTCCTTCGTGTTGATCTGGATGTACTCCTGCTGCGGGTGCTTGCGCCCCCCCTGCGGCGGCACGCTCGCCACCGTCCCCTCGAGGATCTTGAGCAGCGCCTGCTGCACCCCCTCCCCCGACACGTCGCGCGTGATGCTCGGGTTCTCCGACTTCCGCGCGATCTTGTCGATCTCGTCGATGTACACGATGCCGCGCTCGCACTCGGCCACGTTGAAGTCGCCCGCCTGCAGCAGCCGCACCAGGATGTTCTCCACATCCTCCCCCACGTACCCCGCCTCCGTCAGCGTGGTCGCGTCGGCGATGGTGAACGGCACGTCCAGGATGCGCGCCAGCGTCTGGGCCAGCAGCGTCTTCCCCACCCCGGTGGGGCCGATGAGCAGGATGTTCGACTTGTCCAGCTCGGCGTCGTCCTCCCGCGCCGACCCCGCCGCGTTGATGCGCTTGTAGTGGTTGTACACCGCCACCGACAGCGCCTTCTTGGCCTGCTCCTGCCCGATCACGTACTGGTCCAGGATCCCCTTGATCTCCCGCGGCGTGGGGACCTGCGTGATGGCGTCCGCGACCTCGCGCTCCTCGTCCTCCGCCAGGATCTCGTTGCAGAGGGCGATGCACTCGTTGCAGATGTACACGGACGGCCCGGAGATGAACTTCCGGACGGCATCCTTGGACTTTCCGCAGAAGGAGCAGCGCAGGTGCTTGTCGTGGGACATGGGATTCCGGGACGGGCCGCAAGGGTCCGGGGGCCGGCTTTGGCCCCCCCAACACAGACTACAGCTACAGCTTCGGCCGGTTCCCGCCAGAGTTAACCCCCCGGAACCCGGGGAGGGCGGCGGCGTCCCTGCCAACCGTGGAATAAGCCGGTTTTCCGGGACGGGGTCAAGCAGGAATCGCTTCGCCCCGTCCATGCTGGCGGCCGTTCCCGGGGCGCGGTAGGCTATCAGCCAAGAGGATCAGCCCGATTCCTCTGCTCCGGGACGCCCTCGACCGTCCCGGCCGGTGCCGCCCTTCACCCCGCGCTCCATGTGGCCCTTCAAGGGATTCCTGGCCGTCCATGTGCTCACCGGGGCGGTGGGGCTTGTCCTCTTCTGGATTCCCACGCTGGGAGCCAAGGGATCGGCCACCCACCGCCGCGTCGGCTTCCTGTTTGCCCGGCTCATGGCCGTCACCGCCACCATGGCGGTGGGGATGGCCGTCAGCACGCTCCTGGACCCGGTGGGCACGCACCCCCACCTCACCGACTGGGACCCCCGCCGCATCCAGGGGATCTTCGGCTGGATGATGCTCTACTTGGCCGTGCTCACCCTCCAACTGGTCTGGCACGGCCTGGTGACGGTGCGCAACAAGCGCGACCATGCGGCCAACCGCCACCCCGCCAACCTCGCCTCCAACGCGCTCGTCATCGTCATGGCGCTCCTGTGCGCCTGGCAGGGGTGGCGCATTGGCGAGGTGCTCATGATGGGGATCAGCGTGGTGGGGGTGGCCTCGGGGCTCACCAACTTCTGGTTCATCGCCCGCCCGGCCCCTGCGCGCTTCACCTACCAGCTGGAGCACGTGAAGGCGATCATCGGGGCCGGCATCTCGGTGTACACCGCCTTCATGGCCTTCGGCTTCGTGCGCTTCATGCCCGCCAACGCCCTCAACCCCCGCATGTGGGCCATCCCGCTGGTGGTGGGACTGGCCATCATCATCTACCACCAGGCGCGCATCCGGCTGCAGCAGCGCCGGCGCCCGTCCCCCGTGGCCGCGCCGCTGGCGTCGCGTGGCTGACCCCGCCGCCGCCGGCTGGCGCCCCCCCGCTCCGCGGCCGCGCCCGCCGGTCCCCTCGCTGCTGCGCCTCCTCTGGCGCCGCGAAAAGGACCTGCTGAGCCTCCTCCCGGACCTCGCGTACCGCGAGATGATCACCCCGCTGGGGTACACCCGGCGCGGCATCCTGCTGGTCAATGACCCCGCCTGGGTGGCCCGCATCCTCGCCGACCACGATCTCTTCCCCAAGAACGACCTCTTCGTCGAGGCGCTTGAGGACCTCGTCGGCAACTCCATGTTCGTCACCAGCGGCGACACGTGGCGGCGGCAGCGCCGCATGGTCGAGCCCGCCTTTTCGCACATGCGGATCCACCGCGCCTTCGACTTCATGGCCGCCGCGGTGGACGACTTCGAGGGGTGGCTGGCGGAGCAGGCCGCCGCGGGCGCCGCCTTCTCCCTCGACGCGGCGATGAGCCATCTCACTGCCGACGTCATCACCCGCACCATCTTCTCGGTGCCGCTGGGCGGCGACACCTCGCGCGCGGTGTTCGACGACTTCATGCGCTTCGAGCGGCAGGTGGGGAGCATCGACCTCAAGCGGCTCCTCTGGGACCGCCCCTGGTCGCCGCACGCGCAGCCCCCCGCCGTGGTGGAGGCCTGCCGCAACATCCGCCGCCATCTGGGGGCCATGCTGGACGCCCGCCTGGCCACCCCGGGGTTGGACGACATCGCCGGCGCCGTGCTGGAGGCGCGCGACACCGACACCGGCGCCCCCTTCACCCGCGAGGAGCTGATCGACCAGCTGGGGGTCTTCTTCCTGGCCGGCCACGAGACCACCGCCAGCTCCCTCACCTGGGCGTTCTTCATCCTCGCGCAGCGCCCCGACCTGGTCGCGCGGCTGCGCGCCGAGGTGGAGGCGGTGGTGGGGGCGGGGCCGGTGCGGCTGGAGCACACCAAGCGCCTCCCCACCGTGCGCAACGTGTTCCGCGAGGTGCTCCGACTGTACCCGCCCATCACCTTCCTGCCGCGGGTGGCGGCGCGCGACACCGTCATTGGCGAGCGCCGCGTCCCGCGGGGCACCATGCTGATGATCGCCCCATGGAGCATCCATCGGCACGAGCAACTGTGGCCACACCCCGACCGCTTCGACCCCGACCGCTTCCTCCCCGAGCGGGAGGCGCAGCAGGTGCCCGGCAGCTACCTCCCCTTCGGCGCGGGGCCGCGGGTGTGCGTGGGGGCGGCCTTCGCCACCATCGAGACGGCGCTCATCCTCGCCCGCCTGGTGCGCCGCTTCGACTTCACCGCGCTGGCGCCCGACACGGTGCGCCCCTACGCCCGCCTCACCACGCGCCCCGCCACCGAGATCCGGATGCAGGTGCGAACGCCGGGCTGAAACGCGACGGCGGGGCCGAGGGAGTCCCCGGCCCCGCCGCGTCCCCGCCTGCCGCGCGTGGCGCGATCAGGCGGGCTTCTGCTCGATGACGGTGTCCACCAGCCCGTACTCCTTGGCGTCCACGGCGCTCATGAAGCGGTCGCGGTCGGTGTCGCGCTCGATCTGCTCCACCGGCTTCCCCGAGTGCTTGGCCATCAGCTCGTTCATCTTGGTGCGCAGGTAGAGGATCTCGCGCGCCTGGATCTCGATGTCGGAGGCCGACCCGCCGCCGCCGCTCTGCGACGGCTGGTGGATCATGATGCGCGAGTGCGGCAGCGCGCTGCGGTGCCCCGCCGCGCCCGCGCACAGCAGGAACGCCCCCATGCTGGCGGCCATCCCCATGCAGGTGGTGTGCACCGGCGCCTTGATGAACTGCATGGTGTCGTACATGGCCAGCCCGGCCGACACCGACCCGCCGGGGGAGTTGATGTACAGGTGGATCGGCTTCTCGGGGTTGTCGGCCTCGAGGAACAGCATCTGCGCGATGATGATGTTGGCCACGTCATCGTTGATCGGCGAGCCGAGGAAGATGATGCGGTCCATCAGCAGCCGCGAGAAGATGTCATACGTGCGCTCGCCGCGGCTGGAGCGCTCGATGATGTACGGCATGTAGATCGATGCCACGGGGGGTGCTCCGGTCAGGGGGTCGGGAAGCGGGCGCGCACCCCGCTTGGCAGAACCAACTTTTGAGTTGGAGGTACATGTCGGACCATATCGCTTGTATCCGCGGCGAGAACGGACACTACAGGCGTCAGCCCCGGCAGTTGTTTGACCGGGCGGCACTCAGGCGTTGTCTGATGTACGCCGTGCCTCAGACGGACAATAGGCCACCAATGGCATGGGCAGTCGGCGCTCGGCTTGCGGCGCAGGG
>JBEIJM010000119.1:0-10589 GCA_040380205.1 Gemmatimonadaceae bacterium | reverse complement strand
GGCGGCGGGTGCACCGGAGGCGGGTGCGGCCGGGGGCGTGGCGGGCGCCGGCTGGGCGCCCAGCAGGGCCGGGAGCGCCAGGAGCGCCGCCAGGGCGGCGGCGGGGCGGCGGAACAGGGGAGCGGTCACTTGAGGCGCACCAGGTTGGGCGCAACGGCGATGCCGTCGAGCCGGCGGGTGGGATCGAGGCGGACGCCCACGGGGGCGCCCAGCGGGGCGGAATTGGTGGCGATGCCGGCCAGGCGCAGGCGCACCGGGCCATCCCGGTACTCCACGGTGACCGCAGTGCCGGCGCGCACGACGGGAGGCGGAATCACGCCAGGGGGGCGGAGCCGCTCCCCGGCCGCGATGGGACGCTGCACCACCCACCCCGGTGCGGGGCGGACGGTGTCGGGGGCCACCCCGTTCCATTGCCAGCGGATGACCGTGTCGCGCAGCGCCACGTCGGTGGCGACCAGCGTGTCGCCGCGCGCCAGCGCGCGGGTGGCCACGGCCAGCGTGACGCGGTGCGTGCCGTACGGCAGCGCGGCGTCGGCTGGCGCGCCCTGCGCCCTGGCGCCCGCGGGGGCGAGGAGCAGGGCGACGGCGGCCGCGGCCAGGGGCAGCACCCCACGGCGGGACATCGTGATCACCGGACCACGTTGTTGGCGATCTGGCCCATCTCGTCGGAGGTCTTGATCGCCTTGGAGCTCAGCTCGTAGGCGCGCATCGCGGCGATCATCTCCACCATCTCCTGCACGATCTCCACGTTGCTCCCCTCCAGGCTCCCCTGCTGCAGGCGTCCCATCCCCTCGTCGTTGGGGAAGCCCAGCACCGGCTGCCCGGAGGCGGCGGTGGGGGCCAGCAGGTTCTGCCCCAGCGTGAGCAGCCCGCTGGGGTTGGCGAAGCGCGCCAGCTCCAGGCGCCCCAGCTCGGTGGGGTTCACGTCGCGGCCGCGGCGCACGCTCACCACGCCGGTCTGCGAGATGGTGAGCTCGGAGGCGTCGGCGGGGACGCGGATGGGGGGCTGCACGGCGTAGCCGGCGTTGGTCACCAGGACCCCCTGGTCGGAGATCTGCAGGCTGCCATCGCGCGAGTAGCCGATCTCGCCGTTGGGGAGCTGGATCTGGAAGAAGCCGTCCCCCTCGATGGCGACGTCGAGGTTGCGCCCGGTCTGCTCGATGGGCCCCTGCTCGTGCAGGCGCTGCACCGCGGCCAGGCGGGTGCCGCGCCCGATCTGGATGGCGGGGGCGGTCTGGGTGTCGGTCTGCCCCATGACCTGCTGCCCCTGCACCGTCTGGTACAGGAGGTCCTCGAAGTGCGCCCGGCTCTTCTTGAAGCCGGGGGTGTTCACGTTGGCCAGGTTGTGCGCGATGATCTCGGTGCGCGTCTGCTGGGCCATCATGCCGCTGGCAGCGGCGCGGAGTGCGGGATCCATGGGGCGAGGCTCCTCAGACGGGCTTGGCGAGGTCGGTCACGGCAATGCCGCGCGCCTCGTCGATGGCGGTGAGCACTTTCTGCGCGGCCTGGAACTGCCCGAGCAGGTCGAGCATGTCGGTCATGGCCAGCATGGGATTGACGTTGGACTCCTCCAGCGCCCCCTGGCGCACGCGGCGCTCGGCGGGGGGGACCAGCCGGCGCGTGTCGTCGGGGACGAACTGCGTGCCCCCCTCGTGCTGCAGCTCGGCGGCGTCGTCCACGCGCTCCAGCCGCAGCCGCTGCACCGGACGCCCGTTGAGCTGCACCATGCCGTCGGCGTCGATGGTCACCACCCCCGGGCGGAGCACCACCGGGCCCTGCTCCCCCAGCACCGGGTTGCCGCGGCCGTCCACCAGGCGCCGGTCGGCGTCCAGCTGGAAGCTGCCGGTGCGCACGAACCGTTCGCCGCCGGGGGTCTGGGTGACGAAGAACCCCTCCCCTTCGATGGCGAGGTCCAGCGGGTTGCCGGTGTTGGTGATCGTCCCCGCAGTGGTGTCCAGCGTGGTCTCGGTGACCGCGCGGGCGTTGTCCAGCAGCCGGGCAAAGGGGTGCTCCGCCTTGAAGCCGCGGGTGGAGGCGTTGGCCAGGTTGTTGGCCAGCACGGCCTGCTTGCGTTCCAGCATCTGGAGCGCGGAGGCGGTACTGGTGAGGCCGGAGGTGCGGAGGGGGATGGTCATGGGCAAGGGGATGGGAGACCCGCAGGGGGCCACGCACTCCCTTGGTGCAAAAGCAATGGTCGGGCCACACGGGCCCGACCATGGCGACATTCGTGAAATTTAGCGTAACCTACTGTCTTGCAACATCTTGACAGGAGCCGGCGGGGTCCACCGGCCGCAGGGCGGCCTGTGGATCGCCTCGGCAATTCGTGCCGTCAGGGGGTGACAGGCGGTTGGAGTTGCCGCCCGCGGGCAATGGTGAGGACCATGGAGACGGCGTCGACCGGGAGCCCGGTCTGCCAGGCGATGTCGGTGGGGGCGGCGCCGGCGGCGGCCAGCGTTTCCACTGCGCGGGGGGTCCGGCTGACGGGCTTGCCGGCGGTGCCGCGGCGGAGGGTGACCGTGGGAGGGCTGCTGCGCTGGGCGCGGCGCGGGCGGCGCTCGGTGTTGGCCTGCGCGGCGTCGGTGGCCACCAGCTGCGGCTGGAGCATGGTGATGAGCGCCAACAGCAGGGTGGCGGCGCCGCCGACGGCCACCAGGAAGGGCTGCGGGACGTCGAGCGCCACGGCCAGGGTGCCCAGCAGGATGCCAAGCCCCAGGGCCAGCGAGCCGAGGGCGAGGAGACGGAGGGTCGCGACGGTGCGCGGCCAGCGGGCGAGGAGGGTCTTCATGCGGGGCGCTCCCGGAGGGGCTTGAGGTCGAGGCGCAGCTTGCCGAGCGCCTTGGTGCGGATCTGCGACACGCGCGATTCGGTCAGCTCGAGGACCTTCGCGATTTCGTGGAGCTTGAGCTCCTCGAAGTAGTAGAGCGACAGGACCACCCGCTCCTGCTCCTTGAGGCGCAGGATGGCGTCGCGGAGGTGGAGGACTTCCTGCTCGTGGGTGAGGGCGGCGTCCACCTCGTGGCCGTCGCTCCCCGGCAGCGTTTCGGCGGGGGCGGGGGCGCCGTGCTCGCGTTCCCCCGGGGTGCGCTCGAGGGGGACCTGGTTGGCGCCCTCCACGTCGGACTGCCAGCGCCAGAGGGTGGCGAGGTCGACGTTCATGGCGGCGGCCAGCTCCTTGAGGGAGGGCTGTCGCTTGTGCTCGCGGGTGAAGGCTTCGCGGGCGGCGTTGATCTCGCGCGTCTTGCGGCGCACCGAGCGGGGGACGTGGTCCTGCTTGCGCAGTTCGTCCAGGATGGCGCCGCGGATGCGGGGGGCCGCGAAGGTGGAGAAGGCCAGCCCCCGGGTGGGGTCGAAGCCTTCCAGCGCGGTCATGAGCCCGATGGTGCCGGCGCTGACGAGTTCGTCGAAGTCGGCCCGGGCGGCGAGGGTGCGCGCGATCTGGCGGGCGACGTGATGGACGAGCCCGAGGTGCTCGGTGAGGAGGCGATCCCGGGCGGCGTCATCCCCGGCACGATACGCCTCCCAGAGGGGGGGCGCACCGGGGGATCCGGAGGAGGGGGCGAGGGGCACGATCAGCTACCGGAGCGGGTGGACAGGGTCCCGGCCAGGGCGCGGCGCACGAGGGTGTGCGCCGCGAGGGCGGCCGGGGAGCCGGCGGCGGCTTCGGGGAAGGGGATCCCCGCGCGCAGCGCGGCGTCGAGCGTGGGGTCGGCGGGGATGGCGCCGCCCCAGTGCAGCGGGGCGCCAAGGAACTGGCGGGTGCCGGCCTCGACGTGGTCGAAGTGGCGGCGGGCATCGCTCCCCGTCTCCCGGTTGACCAGGAGCTCGATGGGGAGGGTGGCGTGGCGCTGGCGCACGGCCTTGCACAGCGCGTAGGTGGCGGCCAGGCCGATGGGATCGCTGGCGCCGCTGACGGCGACCACGCGCTCGTCGGCGTGCGGGCCGACGGCGGCCAGGAGCGGGTCGAGGCGGGCGCCGGCGTCGACGACGACCAGGTCGGCGTCGGCGGTGAGCTCCCCCACCCGCTGCAGGCAGGCGCGCCGCTCGGCGGCGGTGAGCGCGGTGCCGGCGGGGGTGGCCAGCGGCGGCCCCCCGGCCACGAGGGTGAGGGTCGTGCTGACCGGGGTGGCCACGTCGGCCCCCTGCAGGCGGCCGGCACGGAGGTCCAGCCACGACGCGCGCGGGGTGACCCCCAGCAGCAGCGCCAGCGGCCCGAGGAAGTCGTCGGCGTCCACGAGGACCACGCGGTGCCCCTCCCCGGCGGCGGCGACGGCCAGCAGCGCGCTCACCAGGGAGGTGCCGCTGCCGCCGCGTCCGCTGGCGCACAGGAGGGTGGGGGTGCCGCGCGGTCCGCGCCCGGCCACGGGGCGCGGGCGGCTCCCCAGGGCGTCAGCCTGGGTGGGGCGCGGGGCGAGCAGGGCGAGGCCGGTCACGCGCGCACCCAGCCGGGCTCGGCGTCCACGGGGATCCCCAGCACGCCCATGAGGCGCGGGACGGCGGGCTTGAGGTCGGCGGGGACTTCCTGGCCGTCGGTCACCCACCGGGTGGGGAGGTCGACGGCGATGGCCAGGTCGGCCACCCCCGACGACTGCGGCACCTCGTCCACCTTGCTGAGCAGGAGGTGCGTGGCGCCGCGGTGCACGAAGGTGGGCTGGTAGGTGAGGACGTGGTGCTGCGCCAGGTCGTGGCGGAGCGTGGCCGGGAGGACCAGGTGCACCTCGTCGGGGCCCACGGCGTCCAGCAGCGTGCGCCACCGCTCGGTGAGGGCGGCGGAGGCGGGGCTGCGTCCGGGGGTGTCGACGATGACCAGGTCACACTGCTCGCTCAGGCGGGCCATGGCGCCGTCCACCTCGCGGGCGTCGTAGACGACCTCGAAGGGGATGCCGGCGAGCTCGGCGTAGGTGGCCAGCTGTTCCACGCCCCCCACGCGGTAGGTGTCGAGGGTGAGCAGGCCGGTGCGGGCGCCCTGGAAGAGCCCCGGGCGCACGGCGAGCTTGGCGGCCGTGGTGGTCTTGCCGGCACCCGTGGGGCCCACGAGGGCGATCACGAAGGGGCGGTCGTCGGGACGACGCAGGACCACCGGCAGCGGCGGCGACTCGAGGCGGGCCCGGATGCGGGCGACGACGTCGGGGGGCGCGGCCAGCACCTCGACGGCCGTGAGGCCGCCGCCGCGGGTGGTGCGGGTGTGGAGGATGAGGACGTCCTCCCCCAGCTGGCGGCGGGCGCGCTCCGCCACCCGCGGGAGGTCCGGGCCGGAGAAGTGCTCAATGCGCATGGGCGGACATCTCCCAGGTGGCGACGCTGCTCAGGGTGATCGCGGCCGGCAGCTCCGCCAGCGAGATGATGGGGAGGCTGGGGAGGACGGGCTCGATGAGGCGGCGGACGCCGACGCGGAGCGACGGCGGCGTGATGAGCGGCAGGGGGCGCCCATCGGCGGCGTACATGGTGGCCAGCTGGTTGAGGTCGCGCAGCAGCCCCGCCAGCGAGTCCGGCGTGAGGAGCGGGGCGCTGGCGCCGGCCATGGCGCGCGGGGAGAAGAGCCCCACCAGGGCGGACTCGAGGCGCGCGCCGATGGTGATGCCGCGGACCACGCCGGTCTGGTCGGCGTAGAGGCGGGCGATGACGTTGGTGAGGGACCGCCGCACCCCCTCGGTGAGCGCCTCGGGGTCCTTGCTCTGCTCGGCGCCGTCGCCCAGCGCCTCGAGGATGGTGACGAGGTCGCGGATGGGGACGCGCTCGCGCAGCAGCCGCTGGAGGACGCGGTGGAGCGTGCTGAGGGAGACCTTGCCGGGGATGATGTCCTCGACGAGGGCGGGGTGCGACTTCTTGAGCGTCTCCACCATCTCCTGCACCTCCTGGCGGCCGAGCAGGTCGGCGGCGGAGGCCTTGAGGGTCTCCAGCAGGTGCGTGGCGATGACGGTGGTGGGCTCGACGACGACGTAGCCCAGCGCCTCGGCCTCGGTGCGGCGCGCGGCGGCGACCCACCTGGCGGGCATGCCGAAGGACGGATCGACCGACTCGACGCCGTCGATCTCGGCCACCACGCCGCCGGTGTTGAGCGCCATGAGGAAGCGCGGGAGCACTTCGGCGCGCGCGACCTCGGAGCCGCGGAGCTTGATGACGTACTCGTTGGCCGGCAGGCGGATGTCGTCGCGGATGCGGATGGCCGGGATGAGGATCCCGAGCTCGAGGGCCGCCTGCTTGCGGAGCAGGGAGATGCGCTCGAGGAGGTCGCCCCCCTGCGACTCGTCGACCAGCGGGATGAGGGCGTAGCCGACCTCGAGCTCGATGGCGTCGACCTGGAGGAGGTCGCGCATGGGATCGGCCGGGGGGGGCGCCTCGATCTCCTCGCCGGGGGTGGTGACGAGGGCGGCGACCTGGCGCTTCTCGGCGGCCTGGGTGGCCATGCGGGCCACGAAGGCGGCGGTGCTGGCGAGCGCGACGAAGGGGAAGGCGGGGAGCCCCGGCACGAGCGCGAAGGAGCCGAGCACGCCGGAGACCACCCACATGGCGCGCGGGTGGGCGCCCAGCTGACTGGAGAGGACCACGCCCATCCGGTCGGTGCCGGTGGCGGCGGTGACCATGAGGCCGGCCGCGGTGCTGATGATGAGGGCGGGGACCTGCGAGACGAGGCCGTCGCCGACGGTGAGGATGGTGTAGGTGCTGGCGGCCTTGGCGATGGGCATGCCGCGCTGCACGACGCCGATGAAGATGCCGCCGAGGATGTTGACGACGACGACCAGGATGCCGAGGATGGCGTCGCCCTTCACGTACTTGGAGGCGCCGTCCATGGCGCCGTAGAAGTCGGCGGTGCGCGCGATCTCGCTGCGGCGCGTGCGGGCCTCCTTCTCGTCGATGAGCCCCGCCGAGAGGTCGGCGTCGATGGCCATCTGCTTGCCGGGCATCGCGTCGAGGGTGAAGCGCGCCGCGACCTCGGCGA
Organism: Gemmatimonadaceae bacterium; assembly: GCA_040380205.1. GTDB lineage: Bacteria > Gemmatimonadota > Gemmatimonadetes > Gemmatimonadales > Gemmatimonadaceae > Gemmatimonas. Next base: position 3,652 of record JBEIJM010000119.1, on the reverse strand, counting down.
TGCGCCCCGCGCCCTTCGTGATGACGATGAAGTTGATGCCGATGAGCAGCAGGAAGATGACGATCCCGACGGCGTAGTTGCCGCCGATGACGAACTGCCCGAAGGCCTCGATGACCTGCCCGGCGTGCGCCTCGGTGAGGATGAGCCGGGTGGAGGAGACGTTGAGGCCGATGCGGAAGAGCGTGAGGAGGAGCAGCAGCGCGGGGAAGCTGCTGAACTCGAGGGGGTTGGTGGTGTGCATCGCGACCAGCAGCACGACCAGCGAGAGGCCGATGCTGGCGGCGAGGGCGAGGTCGAGGAGGATCGGGGGGAGCGGGACGACGATGAGCGCCAGGACGAGGATGACGCTGACGGCGAGCCCGAGCTCGGCGGCCTTGGCGCCGGCGCGGGCGCCGGCGGGGACGGGGAGGGCGGCGCTGGTCACGCGGTCACCGTGCCGCGCCAGCGGGTGCCGAAGCGCTCGCGCTGGCGCAGGACGAAGGCGAGCACCTCGGCCACGGCGAGGTACAGCTCGACGGGGATGAGGGTGCCCACCTTGGCGGCGGCCACGAGGGCGCGCGCCAGGGGGATGTTCTCGATCACGGGGATGCCGTGGTCGAAGGCGATGTCCTTGATGCGCTCGGCGACCTTGCGGCGGCCGAGGGCGATGACGTAGGGGGCGGGGGCGACGTCGGGGTCGTACTTGATGGCGACGGCGATGTGCACCGGGTTGACGATGACGACGTCGGCCTTGGGGACGTCCTTGAACATCTGCTGCCGGACGCGGTCGCGGGCGATCTGGCGGCGGCGGCTCTTGACCTCGGCGTTCCCTTCCTGCGCCTTGTACTCCTCCTTGACCTCCTGCTTGGTCATCTTGAGGTCTTCCAGCGTCTTCCAGCGCTGGAAGGCGTAGTCGGCGCCGGCGAGGACGAGGAACATCATGCCGGCGTTGCGGAGGAGGCGCATGCCGTAGCCGCCCACGATGTCGAGCATCGCGGTGGGGGAGGGCTCGAGGGCGAGCGCCTGCACGTCGGGCCAGGCGCCGGCGAGGGTGGCGTAGACGGCCCACCCCACGATGAGGAGCTTGGCGAAGGCCTTGGCGAGCTCGACGATCCCCTGCTTGCCGAGCAGGCGGCCGAGGTTGCTGACGGGGTTGAGGCGCCCCCACTTGGGGGCGAGGGTCTTGGTGGTGAAGAGGCCGCCGGTCTGCAGCGCCTGCACGGCCACGGCGACCACGGCCATGCCGGCGGCGATGGCCACGACCACGACGAGGGTGCGGAAGGCGAGCTCCTGGAGCCACGGGATGGCGGCCGGGCCGCGCTTCCCCTCGTCCCCGGCGGTGCCGAGGGTGGCGCCCATGGTGTCGAGGAGGAAGCGCCAGAGGGGCGGGCCCGCGACGGTGATGACGAGGGTGGCGCTCAGGAGGAAGGCGGCGGTGGTGAGCTCGGGGCTCTTGGGGAGCTGCCCTTCGCTGCGCGCGTCCTCGAGGCGTTTCTCTGAGGGGGCTTCGGTCTTTTCGCCGGAATCGGATTCGGCCATGGGTCAGCGCCTCCCCGCCGGCTCGGGGGCCGCCTGCACCGCCCGGGCAAAGGTGTCGAGGGTCCCGGTGAAGCCGGGGGTCCAGTCGGTCAGGGCGTGGACGATCACGCCGAGGGCGCCGGCCAGGGTGAGGAGGCCGATCCCGATCTGGAGCGGGAAGGCCAGGTTCATGATGTTGAGCTGCGGCGCGGCGCGGCCGAGGACGGCCAGCGCGATGTTGGTGATGAGCACCGCGGCCACCACGGGGGCGGCGAACTGCATGCCGCTGCGGAAGAGGACGCCGGCGGCGCGCGTGATGGCGAGGAGGCCGTCGCCGAGGGCGAGCGGAGCCCCGAGGGGGACCACGCTGAAGGAGTTGGCGACGGCCTGGACCATGACGAGGTGCCCACCGCCGCCCACGAGGAGGACGAGGGCCAGCACCTGCATGAAGGAGCCGAGGATGGCGCCCTGCTGGTTGTTGACGGGGTCGAAGATGGCCGCGCCGGAGAGCCCCACGGAGGTGGTCATCAGCTCGCCGGCAAACTCGGCGCTGGCGATGACGAAGGCGGCGGCCAGGCCGATGGCGAAGCCGATGGCGGTCTCGCCGAGGAAGGTGGCCGGCGTGATGGCCAGGGAGGCCGGCTCGGCGTTGGCCACGGCGCCCGGGAGGAGGAGCAGCGCCAGGAGGAGCATGAACACCGACCGCAGCCGCATGGGGATGGTCTTCGCCGACCACATGGGCGCGACGAGCACCAGCCCCCCCACGCGGAGCGTGGTGAGGATGAGCGCCGTCGCCATGCCGGGGGCGAAGAGGTCGGGGAGCCCGGAGCCGTCCATGGGGACGCTACGCCACCATCGCGGGGATGCCGCGGATGAGGGTGACGGTGAACTTGATGAGGATCTGCAGGAGCCAGGGGAGGCCGACGATGAAGGTGCCGCCCACCAGCACGAGCTTGGGGACGAACGCCAGCGTCTGCTCCTGGATCTGGGTGACCGACTGGATGATGGAGATCACCAGCCCCACGCCGAGCGCGATCAGCAGCAGCGGAGCCGCCAGCATGAGCGCGGTCAGGATCGCGTCGCGGGAGAGGTCGATGACGAGCTGGTGGGACATCCGGGGTCCGTGAGGGCGCAAAAAGGGCAGGGAGCGATGCCCCAGGGAAAAGCAGGGGCCGTGCCAACCGGCCCCAGCCGGGTGAGCGGCGGTGAACCGGTTGCGGGACAAGCAGTTGCGTGATGCCGGGGGCGAGGCCGCGCCGTGGAGCATCCCGGGCATGCGGCAGGAATTGCCGGGTGCGCGGGGGACGTCCTTGCCCCGGCCGGGGTGAGGGCGGGGGCTACTTGAAGCTCTGCACCAGGCTCGTGATGGTGAGGTTCCACCCGTCCACGAGCACGAAGAGGAGGAGCTTGAAGGGGAGGGAGATCATCGCCGGGGGGAGCATGAACATGCCCATGCTCATGAGGACCGAGGCGACGACCGTGTCGATGATGATGAACGGCAGGTAGATGGCGAAGCCGATCTGGAAGGCGGTGCGCAGCTCGCTGGCCACGAAGGCGGCCATCACGACGTGGAGGGGGACCTCGTCGACGTTGGCGGGCTTGGGCATGCGGCTGAGCTGGAGGAAGGTGGCCATGTCGGTCTCCTTCGTCTGGCGCAGCATGAAGGCGCGCATCGGCTTGACGCCGGTCTGCATCATCTCCACCTGGGAGATGGTGCCGTCCATCCAGGGGGTGAGGGCGGTGCGGTTGACCTCGGAGAGCGTGGGCGCCATCACGAAGCCGGTCAGGAGCAGGGCGAGGCTGGCGACCAGCGCGCCCGGGGGGGCGGTCTGCGTGCCCAGCGCCTGCTTGAGGAAGTTCAGGACGATGAGGATCCGGGTGAACCCGGTCATCATCAGGAGCAGGGTGGGGAGGAGGGTGAGGAGCCCCATCATCACCACGACGCCCACGGTGCCGTTGAGGCGGAGCCCGGAGCCCGGGGCGCCGCCGCCGACGGTCATGTCCACCTGGGGCATGAGCTGCAGCAGCGCCTCGTCGGCGCTGACGGTGGCGGGGGTGCGCGGGAGGGAGTCGACGGTGAAGCTGGAGGTGGCGCGGGTGGTGGCGGCGCCCTGCGCGGTGACCTGGGCGCCGTTGCCGGCGCGGCGGGGCGCGC
>JBEIJM010000118.1:0-10747 GCA_040380205.1 Gemmatimonadaceae bacterium | reverse complement strand
GGGCGGGGCGCTGGGCGCGGACCGGCACGGCGACCGCCGCCAGGGGGGCGACGAGCGCCAGGAGGGTGCCCAGGGGCCTCAGGGTGCCCTCGGCGGCACGGCGGCGAGCGGGAGCAAGCATTGGCGCGAGGCGGGTGGGGGGGTATATTTGGAGGCTCCCCCAACAGACCGGGGGGCCGGGTGCCCGCCGGAACTGCCGGCGTGGCGATGAGCCCGGACGGTGCTCCTGTTCCGCCACCGCGTCGAGCCGTCCCAAGATGCGGCGCCGGCGGGCCGGGCACCAGCAGCACGCGACCCCACACTCCGAGCGTACCCGATGGCCGTGAAGATCCGTCTCCGCCGCGAAGGGCGGAAGAAGACCCCCATGTACCGCATCGTCGCCGCCGACTCCAAGAGCCCGCGCGACGGCCGCTTCATCGAGATCCTCGGGCAGTACCAGCCCCGCACGGGCGAGAACGCCCTGGCGCTCAAGATGGATCGCGTGAACCACTGGCTGGACGTGGGTGCCACCCCCACCGACACTGTCCGCTCGCTGCTGCGCCGCGCCGGTGTGCTCAAGGCGCGCCACGAGGCGCGGCTGGCCTCCAAGCTGCAGGCGTCGGCGGTGGCCCTCCCCGAGGGTGGTGCCGAGGGCTGAGTTGGGTCCCCTGGTGGCGGTGGGCACGGTGAAGCGCGCGCACGGGGTGCGCGGCGCCTGGGCCGTGGAGCCGATCATCGACGCGCCGGACGTGGTGTTCACGTCCGGCGCGGTGCTTTATGCCGGGGACCGGGCGGGGAACCCGGTGCTGGAGGACGGGGCGCCGGTGCCGCTGCACCTCGAGGACGGGCGCCCGATGAACCGCGAATGGCTGGTGCGCGTGCGCGAGGTGGCCGACCGCGACGCCGCCGACCTGTGGCGCGGGCGGCAGCTGCTGGTGGAGGCCGACCGCCTCCCCCCCCGGACGAGGGGGAGCTGTACCTGCACACGCTCATCGGCATGCAGGTGGCGGTGGAGGGGGAAGGGGTCAAGGGGACCGTCCGCGACGTGTACGACGCGCCGCAGGGGTACATCCTGGAGGTGGAGACCGCCACCGGGCGCCCGCTGGTGCCGCTGGTCCCCGAGCTGCTGGTGGAGGTGGACGAGGAGACGCGTACCCTGGTGTTCGCGCCCCTCCCGGGGCTGTTGGACTGACCGCCCCGCCCTCGCGCGCCATGCTGCAGGTCACCATCGTCACGCTCTTCCCCGAGTTCTTCACCGGGCCGCTGGGGCTGTCCATCCCCGCGCGCGCCGCCGCCGCCGGCGTGGTGTCGTACCGGCTGGTGGACCTGCGCGCCCACACGCACGACCGGCACCGCACGGTGGACGACTACCCCTTTGGCGGCGGCCCGGGGATGGTGCTCAAGCCCGCCCCCTTCTTCGAGGCCGTGGAGGCGATCGGCGCCACGGCCCCCATCGTGCTGCTCTCGCCCCGCGGCCGGCGCTTCACGCACGCCGACGCCGAGCGCTTTGCCGCGGGAACGTCGCTGACGCTGCTGTGCGGGCACTACAAGGACGTGGACCAGCGGGTGGCCGACCACCTGGCCACCGAGGAGCTGTCGCTGGGGGACTTCGTGCTCAGCGGCGGGGAGCCGGCGGCGCTGGCCATCGTGGACGCCACGGTGCGGCTGTTGCCGGGGGCGCTGGGGGACGAGGACAGCGCGCGCACCGACTCCTTCTTCGGGCGCGGGATCAGCGCCCCCAGCTACACGCGCCCGGCCGACTACCGCGGGCACGCGGTCCCCGACGTGCTGCTGGGCGGCGACCACGCCCGGGTGGCCGCGTGGCGCGACGCGGAGAGCCTGCGGCGCACGCGCGAGGCGGAGGCGCGCGACCGCGCCGACTGGCAGGCGCGCGAGGCGGTGATTGCCGCGCGAGAGGGGGCCATCGCGGCCGTGGAGCGCGCGGCCGCCGAGAAGGCCGCGCGCAAGGCGGCCCAGAAGGCCCGGCGCGCCCGGCGCCCGGGGGGCTCGGCGGCCTCGCCGATCGTGCCGCCCCCGGGTGAACCCGAGATGGGGTGAGGGAGGGGCGATGCTGCGCGTGTTCGTGACGGGGGGGACCTTCGACAAGGAGTACGACGAGCTGGCCGGCACGCTGCACTTCCGGGCCACGCACGTGGAGGAGATGCTCCGCCGGGGGCGCTGCCGCGTGGCGGTGGCGGTGGAGGTGCTGATGCTGGTGGACAGCCTGGAGATGACCCCGGCGCACCGCGCGACCATCGCCGCGGCGTGCACCGCCTGTGCCGAGCGGCACGTGGTGATCACGCATGGCACCGACACCATGGTGGAGACCGCGGCCGTGCTGGCGGCCGACCAGGCCCTGGCCGGCAAGACCGTGGTGCTGACCGGGGCCATGGTCCCCTACGCCTTTGGCAGCTCCGACGGGCTGTTCAACCTGGGGAGCGCGCTCAGCTTTGCGCAGGCGCTTGCGCCCGGGGTGTACGTGGCGATGAACGGGCGGGTGTTCCCGGCGGGGCGGGTGCGGAAGAACCGCGCGCTGGGGGTGTTCGAGGAGGCGCCGGGGGCGGCAGACGACGAGGCGGCCGCGGGGTAGCGTCGGCCGGCGCGCGCGGCGACTGGCCGCAGGGCGGTACAGGGCGCAGTTTGGTGCGGGAGGGCGGGCCCATCCGCCCCAGCTCCCGCCCCCCGGCTTCCGCCGCGGCGGGCGACTTTCCAGCCTGCATCCCCCGGACCTCCGCATGGCCAAGATCAAGGTGGTGAACCCCGTCGTCGAGATGGATGGCGACGAGATGACGCGCATCATCTGGCAGTTCATCAAGGACAAGCTGATCCTGCCCTACCTGGACCTCCAGCTCGACTACTACGACCTGGGGATCCAGCACCGCGACGCCACCAACGACCAGGTCACGATCGACTCGGCCGAGGCCACCAAGCGGCACGGCGTGGCGGTGAAGTGCGCCACCATCACCCCCGACGAGGCGCGGGTCGAGGAGTTCGGGCTCAAGAAGATGTGGAAGAGCCCCAACGGCACCATCCGCAACATCCTGGGCGGCGTGATCTTCCGCGAGCCCATCATCATCTCCAACATCCCGCGGCTGGTGCCGGGGTGGACCAAGCCCATCGTGGTGGGGCGCCACGCGCACGGCGACCAGTACAAGGCCACCGACTTCAAGGTGCCGGGCCCCGGCACGGTCACCATCACCTACACGCCGGCCGACGGCGGCGAGCCGATGCGCTTCGACGTGGCGCAGTTCGGCGCCGACGGCGGGGTGGCGATGGGGATGTACAACTTCAACGACTCCATCCGCGACTTCGCGCGGGCCAGCTTCCGCTACGGGCTGCAGCGGAACTATCCCGTGTACCTGAGCACCAAGAACACCATCCTCAAGGCCTACGACGGGCAGTTCAAGGACCTGTTCCAGGAGGTGTTCGACGCGGAGTTCGCCGCCGAGTTCGCGGCGAAGGGGCTCACGTACGAGCACCGCCTCATCGACGACATGGTGGCGTGCGCCATCAAGTGGGAGGGGGGCTACGTGTGGGCGTGCAAGAACTACGACGGCGACGTGCAGTCGGACATCGTGGCGCAGGGGTTCGGCTCGCTGGGGCTGATGACCTCGGTGCTGCTCACCCCCGACGGGAAGACCATGGAGGCGGAGGCGGCGCACGGCACCGTCACGCGCCACTACCGCGAGCACCAGAAGGGGCGGAAGACCTCCACCAACCCCATCGCCTCCATCTTCGCGTGGACGCGCGGGCTGGCGCACCGCGGGAAGCTGGACGGCACCGCCGAGGTGACGCGCTTCGCCGAGACGCTGGAGCAGGTGTGCATCGAGGCGGTGGAGGCCGGGGAGATGACGAAGGACCTGGCCATCCTCATCTCCAAGGACACGCCGTTCCTGCACACCGAGGAGTTCCTGGACGCCATCGACCGGCGCCTCCAGGCGAAGATGGCCTGATTTCCCCCATCCGGAGCCTTCGCATGCGCCGTCCCCGCGTTGTCCGTCCCCTGGCCGCCGCGGTGGCGGCGGCCGGGCTTCTGCTTACGGCCGCCTCCCCTGCCGCCGCCCAGCGGCGGGGGGGCGCCGCGCCCCAGGTTCCCGCGTCCGCCGCGGCGGTGTCCCCGTCGCAGTACGCCGCGCTCCCCTGGCGCCACATCGGCCCCGAGGGGAACCGCTTCACCTCCGCCGCCGGCATCCCCGGCGACCCGTCCACGTACTACGTGGGCGCCGCCTCGGGGGGGATCTACAAGACCACCGACGGCGGCGTGCACTGGACGGCGCTGTTCGACGACCAGCCAGTGCAGTCGATCGGCGCGCTGGCGGTGGCCCCCAGCGATCCCAACGTGGTGTGGGCGGGCACCGGCGAGGCGCACATCCGCAGCCACATCTCGATCGGGCAGGGGATCTACAAGAGCACCGATGCGGGGCGCACATGGGCGCTGATGGGGCTGGAGAAGACCGGGCGCATCGCGCGCGTGGTGGTGCACCCCGCCAACCCGGACGTGGTGCTGGCGTGCGCGCTGGGGACCGCCTACGGCCCGCAGGAGGAGCGCGGGGTGTTCCGCACCACCGACGGCGGCGCCACCTGGACGCGCGTGCTGTTCACGTCGCCGGACGCCGGGTGCTCCGACCTGGCGATGCACCCGGCCAATCCGCGCATCCTCTACGCGGGGATGTGGCAGATCGTCATCCACACCTGGGGGCGCAGCAGCGGCGGCCCCGGGAGCGGGCTGTTCAAGAGCACCGACGGCGGCGCCACGTGGACGCGGCTGGTGGGGAACGGGCTCCCCGGCAAGGTCACCGGCAAGCACGCGCTGGCCGTTGCCCGCTCCAACCCGTCGCGCGTGTTCGCGCTCATCGAGACGGGGGACGGCGTGCCCTGGAACGGCGAGGCCACCGAGAGCGGGCAGCTGTGGCGCAGCGACAACGACGGCGCCACCTGGCAGCTGGTGACGCGCGACCGCAACGCGATGGGGCGCGCGCACTACTACTCGCGGATGGCGGTCACCCCGGACAACGAGAACGAACTGGTGTTCCTGACGGCCTCGTACAGCCGCTCCATCGACGGCGGGCGGACGCTGCAGGTGTTGTCGGGGCAGGAGGCGCCCGGCGGCGACCACCACGACGTCTGGATGGACCCCACCAACGCCAGCCGGCAGATCGTGGCGCACGACCAGGGGCTCTCGATCACCACCAATCGCGGGCGCACCTGGTTCCGGCAGCGGCTGTCGAACGCGCAGATCTACCACGTGACGGTGGACAACCAGGTCCCCTACAACGTGCTGGGGAACAAGCAGGACGAGCCCTCGTACCGCGGCCCCAGCAACAGCCGCGTGCAGGGGGGGCGCAGCGCGGGGATCTCGCGCGGGATGTGGCACTCGGTGGGCGGGGGGGAGAGCGGGTGGGCCACCCCCGACCCGGTGGACCCCAACATCATCTACAGCACCGCGTCGGGGAGCGGGATGGTGGGGGGGATCGTGGTGCGCTTCGAGGAGAACCGGCGGCAGTTCCGGCACGTGGAGGTGTGGCCGCAGCAGGCCAACGGCCCCGCGGAGCTGCAGAAGTTCCGCTTCGTGTGGGACGCGCCGCTGCTCATCTCCCCGCACGACCACCAGACGCTGTACACCGGCAGCCAGCACGTGCACCGCACGCGCGACGGCGGGCACAGCTGGCAGGTGATCAGCCCCGACCTCACCCGCAACGACCGGAGCCGCATGAAGAGCTCCGGCGGGCTCACCCCGGACAACATCGGCGTGGAGTACGCGGGGGTGGTGTACGGGATCGCCGAGTCGCCCCGCCAGAAGGGCGTCATTTGGGCGGGGACCAACGACGGGCAGCTGCAGCTCACGCGCGACGACGGCGCCACCTGGGTGAACCTCACCGCCAACATCCCCGGGATCCCGGCGTGGGGGTCGGTGCGCTCCATCGCCGCCTCCAAGTGGGACGACGCCACCGCCTACATCACGGTGGACGCGCACCAGGAGGACGACCGGACCCCCTACGTCTACCGCACCACCGACTTCGGGAAGACGTGGGTGAAGATCGTGGCCGGGATCCCGGTGAGCATGCTGAGCTACGCCAAGATCATCATCGAGGACCCGGTGCGGCGCGGGATGCTGTACCTGGGGACGGAGAACGCCATCTACGTGTCCTACGACGCGGGCGACCGGTGGCTGCCGCTGCAGAACAACCTCCCGCACGCGCCGGTATCGGGGATCGTGGTGCAGGAGCACTTCAACGACCTGGTGATTTCCACCTACGGGCGCGGCTTCTGGATCCTGGACGACCTCACCCCGCTGCAGCAGCTCACCGCCGAGGTGGCGGCCAAGCCGTCGCATCTCTTCCCGCCGCGGGCAGCGTACCGGTTCCGTCCCATCACCGCGCCCAGCACCACGTACGACGACCCCACCGCCGGCACGGACCCCGAGTACGGCGCGTCGATCAACTATCACCTGCAGGCCCCCGCCAAGGCGGCGCCCACGGTGGAGATTCTGGATGCGGCGGGGGCGGTGGTGCGCACGCTGCGCGGCTCCAACGCGGCCGGGATCAACCGCCTGCACTGGGACCTGCGCGACGAGCCCAGCGTGGAGGTGCGGCTGCTCACCTCGCCGCTGTACGCGGAGCACATCCTTGCCGGCCCCGAGGGGCGGGTAGCCCCGGGCACGAGCCGCCTGTCGATCCTGATGCCCCCCGGGCGCTACACGGTGCGTCTCACGGTGGACGGTGTGGCGCAGTCGCAGCCGCTGGAGGTGCGCAAGGACCCCAACAGCGCCGGCACCGAGGCGGAGATCGCCGAGCAGGTGCGCACGCTGGCCGCCATCAAGGGGGAGCTCAATGCCGCGGGCGCGGCGGTGCACCGGCTGGAGGCGGTGCGGCTGCAGCTGCAGCAGGTGCAGCGGCTGGCGCGCGACCCCGAGGTGACGCGGGCGGCGCAGGCGCTGGACGCGGCGCTGGTGGCGCAGGAGATGACGCTGGTGGATCTCCGGCAGACCGGCACCGGGCAGGACGGCGTGCGCTTCGGGTCGATGCTGATCTCGAAAATCGGCTACCTGGCCAACGGCGTGGCCACCGCCGACTTCCGCCCCACCACGCAGGCAGTGGAGGTGCAGGGGATCCTCAAGGCGCAGCTGGCGCGACACCTGGCGGACATCGAGAAAGCGCTGGCCGAGGGGCTGCCGCCGCTGAACGCGCAGCTGTCGGCCAAGGGGCTGCCGGCGGTGGTGGACCGGCGCCCCGCGCGGATCACCCCGTAGGGCAGAGGTGCCGGAGGACCACGTCGCCCAGTGAGCCCTTCGTGGCGGGGCCGAAGCCGGGGAGCTTGACCGTACGGTGCATCCCCGCCTTCGTCCCCGCCGCATCGGTGTAGTACCAGCTCTCGCGGGTGGCCACGGTGCGCGTGGGGCAGTGCACCATGGTGATGGTGCGCGTGCTCACCAGGTCGCCCTGGGGGTGGCGGATGGGGGGCGCCAGCGCCGCGCGCACCGCCACGGTGACGGTGTCGCCGTGGCGGCGCAGCGTCTTCGTCTCCAGGAACACCGGAGTGCCGGCCACGGTGCGGCCGATCTCCTGGCGGCCCGCGGCGGGGCGCCCCTGGGCGGGGAGCGGGGCGAGGGCGGCGCAGAACAGCAGGCAGGCAACGGGGCGGGTCATTTGCGGCGGCGGGCGGTGGAGTCGGGCACGAAGGTGAAGGGCTGTTGCACCACCTGGCGCACGCGCTCGCCCCCGCGCTCCGCCGGGGCAAAGCGCTGGTCGCGCAGGGCGTTGCGCACGGAGGGCACGAGCTGCGGGTGGGTGGTGGTGACCACGTTGTAGCTGTCCAGCTCCACGTCGCCCTTGGCGTTCACCACGAACTCGGCCAGCAGCGCGCCAGAGGCCCGCGCTTCGAACAGCGAGTCGGGGTACACCGGACGCACGAGGGCGGTGGAGTCGAGGGCGGCGGGGCGGTCCACGTCGCGCGCGGCGAACACCTCGCCACGCTCCAGCCACAGGGCAATCTGCGCGGCGGGGGTGAGGGCGTCCTTGGCGCGCCGCTTGGCGCGCGGCTCGCCGCGCTTGGACCAGAGGAGCAGCGTGCCGCAGCTGCTGCTCATCACGAAGTTGCGCTGGAACTCGGCGGGGACGCTGGCCCCCCCGCCGTAGATCTCGATCCCCTCGAACGAGCGGGGGTCGAAGGCGTCCAGGTCCACCTCACCGGCGCCCATGGCCTGGCCGTCCAGCCACACCAGTGGCGCGCACCGGCTGCCGCGGATGCGCACGGCGGTGTTCAGGCCGCGCTGCTCGATGCGGATGCCGGGGACGCCCCGGAGGAGGTCGGTGAACTGGATGGGGTTGCGGCGGTCCACGTCGGCGGCGGTGAAGAAACGGCCATGTCCCTGCTGCTGACGCCGGAAGAAGCCCGCCATGGGGCCGGCCACCTCGCTGCGCCCCCGGACCACCACGGCGGTCAGCTCCACCACGGTGCGCACCATGCGCGGCGCCACCTCCACCGGGGTGCCGGGGGTGACGGTGACGGCCAGCGACTCGGGGCGATACCCCAGCCGGCGCAGCTGCACCCATGCCGGGCCCGCCGGCACCCGGGCCAGCTGCACACGGCCGTCCTCGTCCGACTCGGCGCGTAGCGTCCCGCCGCCGGCCGACACCACGCGCAGTTGCACGCCGCCCAGCGGGATGCCGGCATCGGTGCGCACCGTCCCCCGCACCACCCCGTCGCCCGCCGACTGGGCCGGTGCGGCGCCAGGGAGGAGGGCGCCGAGGAGCACCGCCGCCCACCGCGCCCGGCGCCCCCGGGGGGCACGCCCGCGGCTGGCGGGAGCCGTGCGAAGAGAGGGACCGGCCGTGCCTGGGCGCATGGCGGAAAGCTGCCGTGCGGGACGTCGCGCGGGCAAGCGCCCCGGACGGCCGTGCGCCCCCCGCACGCCCCTCACGGGGGACGCGGCGCGGGGGTATCCTCTTCCGGATCCGGCCTCGGCCGCCGCCGCTGTCCCACCGTCCCTTCCGATCCCGTCCATGCGACCCTCCTCCCCGCGCGTGGTTCTCGCCGCCCTCACCCTGGCCGGCGTCGTCGCAACCGACATGCCCGCGCAGGAGACGCGGCTGCTGCGCTCGCCCTCGGTGAGCGCCACGCACATCGCCTTCGCCTACGCGAACAACATCTGGGTGGTGGAGCGGAGCGGGGGGGCGGCGCGCCGCCTCACCAGCTTCCAGGGGCAGACGCAGCACCCCAAGCTGTCGCCCGACGGGAAGCGGGTGGCGTTCAGCGCCGAGTACGGCGGCAACACCGATGTGTACGTGGTGCCGGTGGACGGGGGACAGCCGGTGCGCCTCACCTGGCACCCGGGGGCCGACCTGGTGCAGGGGTGGACCCCCGACGGCACGGCGGTGCTCTTCTCGTCGCCGCGGGGCACGTGGGCGCCCACCGGGGTGCCGCGGTTCTACACCGTGCCCGTGAGTGGCGGGGCCGCCACGGCGCTCCCCATGCCGCGTGCCAACCAGGGGAAGCTGTCCCCCGACGGCAAGCGGGTGGCGTACCGCATGGCCACATCGTGGGACGAGGAGCGGCGCAACTACCGCGGCGGGCAGAACAAGCCCATCTGGATCCTGGACCTGGCCTCCTTCGCGCTGGACACCACCCCCTTTGCCGGCACCAAGGAGATGGACCCGGTGTGGGTGGGGGAGCAGGTGTACTTCCTGTCGGACCGCGATGGCGTCTCCAACGTATGGCGCTTCGATCCGCGCACGCGCGCCGTGGCGCAGGTGACGCGCTTCGCCGACTTCGATGTGAAGGCGCTGGATGCGCAGGGGACGGCGGTGGTGTTCGAGCAGGCGGGGCGCGTGCACCTGCTGGACGCCACCACGGGCCGCCACCAGCCGGTGCCCATCACGGCGACGGGGGACTTCCCGTGGATGATGCCGCAGTGGAAGGACGTGGGCGGGCGCATCACCGCACTGGCGCTGTCGGCCACGGGGAAGCGCGCGGCGGTGGAGGCGCGCGGCGAGGTGTTCACCATTCCGGCCGAGAAGGGGGATGCGCGCAACCTGACGCAGACCAGCGGGGCGGCGGAGATCGCGCCGCTCTGGTCCCCGGACGGGAAGTGGGTGGCGTACTTCAGCGACGCGTCCGGCGAGTACGCGCTGGTGCTGGCTCCGCAGGACGGGCTGGGGGCGAAGCGCGTGCTGCCGCTGCCGGAGCCCAGCCGGCCGTACAGCCCGGCGTGGTCTCCCGACGGGCGGATGATCGCCTATCAGGACACGCACTTCCGGCTGTGGCTGGTGGACGTGGCCACGGGGCGGGCGACCCTCGCGGACACCGACCCGTACTTCATGGCCGACCGGTCCATCGTGCCGGTGTGGAGCCCCGACTCGCGGTACCTGGCGTACCCCAAGCGGCTCACGTCGCTGTTCCGGGCGATCTTCGTGTATGACGTGGCGGCGGGGAAGGCCACGCAGGTGACCGACGGCATGGCGGACGCCACCGACCCGGCATGGGACGCCGGCGGGAAGTACCTGTGGTTCTTCGCGTCAACGAACTTCGGGCTGAATTCGTCGCTGCTGGACATGACCAAGTACGACCGCCCGGACACGCGGGCGCTGTACCTGGCCATCCTGGCGGCGGGGGAGCCCACCCCGTTCGGCCCCGAGAGCGACGAGGAGGGTGCGCGCGGCGACAGCCTGCGCCCGGCGGTGGCGCGGGCGGCGGCGGACAGTGGGCGGGCCATCGGCGGCGTGCGGCCGGTGCGCATCGACGTCGCCGGGCTGCAGCAGCGGGTGGTGGC
>JBEIJM010000117.1:0-10761 GCA_040380205.1 Gemmatimonadaceae bacterium | reverse complement strand
GCGAGACGGTGCTCGCCGGGATGATCGCGGCCATCCGGCATCGGGGCCCCGACGGACAGGGCGTGTGGGTGGATCCCCAGCACGCCGTCGGGTTGGCGCACGCCCGGCTCTCCATCCAGGACGTCTCCTCCGCCGGCATCCAGCCCATGACCTCGGCGGCCGGGCGCTACGACCTGGTGTTCAATGGCGAGATCTACAACCACCCGGCGCTGCGTCAGGAGCTGGCCCGGAGCGGATCCGCCCCCGCCCAGGGATGGCGCAGTGGCACGGACTCCGAGACGCTGCTGGCCGCCATCGACGCCTGGGGGATTGCCGATACCCTGCCCCGGCTGCAAGGGATGTTCGCCTTCGTGGTGTGGGACCGTCAGCGCCGCGCGCTCACGCTGGTGCGCGATCGGGTGGGGGAGAAGCCCCTCTACTACGCCTGGATGGACGGGCACTTCCTGTTCGGCTCCGAGCTGCCGGCGCTGCGGGTGCACCCCGCCTTTCGCGCCGACATCGACCGCCAGGCGCTGACCGCCCTGTTGCGCCTCAACCACATCCCCGCGCCGTGGACCATCTACCGGGGGGTGCGCAAGCTGCTCCCGGGGACGATGCTGACCGTGCGCCCGGGGGACACGGCGGCGGAGCCGGTGCCCTACTGGTCGGCCCAGCGCGTGGTGGACGCCGGGCAGATGGAACCGTGGCGAGGCTCGCCGGAAGCGGCGGTGGACGCGCTGGGGGTGCTGCTGGACGACGTGGTGCGGGGGCAGATGCGGGCGGACGTGCCGGTGGGGGCGTTCCTCTCGGGGGGGATCGATTCGACCGTCGTGGCGGCGCTCATGCAGCGGCAGGCCACGGCGCCGGTTCCCACCTTTGCCGTGGGCTTTGATGTCCCGGCCTTCAACGAGGCCGATCACGCGGCCGCGGTGGCGCGCCACCTGGGCACCGACCATACCACGCTCATGGTCACCGCCGCCGACGCGCTGGAGATGATCCCGCGGCTGGCGACGATCTACAGCGAGCCCTTTGCCGACGCCTCCCAGCTGCCCACGGCGCTGGTGGCGCTGCTGGCGCGCCGGTCGGTGACCGTGGCGCTGGCGGGGGATGGGGGCGACGAGCTGTTTGGCGGCTACAACCGCTATTGGCAGGGGGTCCGATTGGCCGCGTTGCTCCGGGCGGTGCCGCAGCCGGTGCGCCAGGTGATGGCGTCCGCCATCGGCCGGGTATCCGCCTCGGCCTGGGACCGGGTGCTGGGGCGCCTTGCGCGCCGTGCGGCCGGGTGGGGGCCGCAGGTGCGGGTCGGCGACCAGCTGCTCAAGGGGGCGGCCTTGCTGACCTCGCACACCACCACCGAGCTGTATCGCGGGCTGCTGAGCGCCTGGCAGCAGCCGGCGGCGCTGGTGCGCGAGGGGGAGGAGCCGCTCACCATCTTCACCGATCCCGCTCGTCAGGTGCGCACGGACAGCGTGCCGCACGACCTGATGGCGATGGACCTGGTGAGCTACCTCCCCGATGACAACCTGGTGAAGCTGGACCGGGCGGCGATGGCGGCCAGCCTGGAGACGCGCGCGCCCCTGCTGGACCATCGCGTGGTGGAGTTCGCGTGGCGGCTGCCGCTGGCGCTCAAGCGGCGCGACGGCGAGACCAAGTGGCCGCTGCGGCAGCTGGCCTACCGGCATGTGCCGCGCGCGCTGCTGGACCGTCCCAAGATGGGGTTCAGCGTGCCGGTGGCCGAATGGCTGCGCGGTCCGCTGCGCGACTGGGCCGAGGCGCAGCTCTCCGAGGAGCGGCTGGCGCGGGAGGGGCTGCTGGACGCACGGCTGGTGCGTCGCGCGTGGGACGAACACCAGTCGGGAACGCGCAACTGGCATCAGAAGCTGTGGATCGTGCTGATGCTCCAGGGGTGGCTGGACGCCCAGCGCCGCTAGCGCCCGCGCCCGCGCCCGCGGCTACCGCAGCCAGTCGTCGCGGTGCGCGGCCACGAAGGCGTCGTCCACCAACTCGGGATACTGCAGCGCCACGGCGGCGATGGACTCGGCCTGTCCGGGTGACAGCGCCTCGGCCGGATCCAGCGTGCGCGTGCTGCGCACGAGCCCCTGCCGACGCAGCACTTCCAGGATCCCCGGCAGGCACCCGGCGTAGCCGTGCGCCGCATCAAAGACGGCGGCGTTGGCCCGCGTGAGCGCCGCGCCCCACGCCAACCACTCGGCGGGGAGCGTAGCCTCCTGGGCGGCGTGCCACGCGCGGATGCGGTCCAATCCCTGCACGGCGCGGCGCGTCCACACGGCCCACTGTCCCAGCAGCCCACCCACGAAGTGCCGTGACCGTTCGCCGTGCGGCGTGGCCACGGGGATGCGCGTGAGCAGGTCGTGCACGATGGCGTCGTCGTTGCCCGTGTACAGGGCCACGTCGTCGCGCCCCGCCGCGGCCACGGCCGCCACCACGTCCAGCGTGGCATAGCGGTCGAAGGGGGCCACCTTGATGGCCACCAGCTGCGGGATCTCCGCAAAGGCGCGCCAGAAGCGCGCCGACAGGCGGCGTCCGCCCACGGCGGGCTGCAGGTAGAAGCCGAACAGCGGGATGGCCTGCGCCACGGTGCGGCAGTGCGCCAGCACGGCGTCCTCCGGCGCGTCGCGCCACGCCCCCAGCGACAGCAGTCCGGCGTGGTACCCCAGCGCCGAGGCCACCTGCGCCTCGCGCACCGCCTGTGCGGTGTCCCCCACCAGTCCGGCCACGCGCACGAAGGGCGCGGCGTCATCGCCGCGCGCGGCCAGCGCCGCGGTGGCGGTGTCCGCCGCCAGCTCCAGCACGGGGGCGTACCACCCCACGGCGGGATCGTGGATGCGGAAGCCGGTGGTGTGCACTCCCACCGCCATCCCCCCGGCGCCCGCCGCCACGTAGTAGCGGGTGAGCGCGCGCTGGTGCCGCTCGTCGATGGCGGGCGCCCCGTCACCCGGCGCCAGCGCCAGCGGATGCGCGGGGATCACCTGGCCGGCCAGCAGCGCCTGCCGCCACGGCGGGAGCGGGTCAGAAGCGTCCATCGCGCACCTCGTACTTGGTGGGGCGGTCCAGCAGGCGGCCGCCGCCCTGCACCCACGCCACCGCCCACGCGCACAGCGCGTCCAGCGGCAGCGGGTCGTGCGGCAGCCGCGCCTGCAGCGCGCTGACGTTGGCCACCAGCGCGTCGGGGGCCTCGGTGCCCACGAACACCGGCGCCTCGCCAGCGGCCGCGCCCAGCCGCTCGGCCAGCGCGCGCACCGCCACCATGGGCCCCGTCACGTTGAGCGCCACCGGCGGCGTGTCGGCCGCGGCCAGCGCGCGCAACGCGAGGCGGTTGGCGTCCCCCTGCCAGATGATGTTCACCCATCCGGTGGCCAGGTCGACGGGCTCGCGCGCCAGCACGCGCCGCGCCACCTCGGTCACGAGGCCGTAGCGCAGGTCGCAGGCGTAGAACAGGCGGTACAGCAGCAGCGGCGAGCCGGTGCGCCGCGCCACCGCGGCAAACACCCGCTCGCGCCCGATGGTGCTGGCGGCGTACTCGCCGTCGGGGATGAGCGCGTCCTCCTCGCGCGAGCCGCCGTGGGCCACGGGGATGCGCCCGTACACGTTGCCGGTGGAGAAGCACACCACCCGCGCGCCGGCGTAGCGCTCGGCGGCATGCACCGACGCCACCACGTTGTGCGTCCAGGTGCCCACCGGATCACCGGTGGTGCCGAACTTCTGCCCCGCCAGCCACAGCACGTTGGGCGCCCAGGGGAGCGCAGCCACCTGCGCGGGGTCGGCGAGGTCGGCGCGCACCACCGTGACGCCGCCGGCCGCGAGCGCGTCGGCCACGCGCGCGTCGGCAAAGCGCGACACCGCGATCACCCGGCGCGCCGGGTCGTCGATGGCGCGGCGCGCCATGCGCGCCAGCGAGGGGCCCATCTTGCCGCCGGCGCCCAGGATGACCACGTCCCCGGCGAGCGACGCGAGCGCCGCCACCGTGGCGGCATCGGGGGCGGACAGCGCCGCCTCCAGCGCCGCCTCGTCCCGTGGCGCGTACGGCATGGTCAGCGTGGCGCTACGCGGCGGTGTCCGCCGCCGGCATCGCGATCCCCAGCTCGGCGGCCAGCGCGCGGCGCGCCGTGTCGATGCGCGCGTGCACCTGCGCCTTGAGCGCGGGGAGGTCCGCCAGCGTGAGCCCGGCGGTGTCCACCGGCTCCAGCAGCTGCGCCAGCGCGTGCGCCGGCCGGAACTGGAAGGTCCCCTTGGCCATCGCCTCGCGCGCGCCGGCGACGGCGATGGGGAGGATGGGGACGCCGGCCTCGATGGCCAGCCGGAAGGCGCCGTCCTTGAAGGGGAGCATCTCCCAGCTGCGCGAGCGCGTCCCCTCGGGGAAGATCATCACCGAGACGCGCTTGCGGAGCCGGTCGCGGCACTGCTCGAGCGCGGCCAGCGTGGACTCGCGCTCGCCGCGCACGAGCTTGATGTCCCCCGCCATGCGCATCATCCACCCCAGGCAGGGCACCTTGAAGAAGGTGTCCTTGCTGAGCCACTTCATCTCCCAGGGGAAGCAGCTGATGAGGAACGGGTCGGCCCACGACTCGTGGTTGGCCACCACGATGTACGGACGGCGCGGGTCGGGGAGCGTGCCGCGCGCGCGGAAGCGCCACAGGCCGTTGAGGCGCATGGCGGTGACGCCCACCAGGCGGAAGGCGCGCCCGGCGGCGTAGCGCCCCGGGTCGAAGGGGGCGGTGCACAGCCACACGAGGGCCACCACCGGGGTGCCCAGGATGACGACCAGCACGGTCTCCACCCAGGCCCACCAATTGAGCAGGGTCCGCCCCATCCGACGCACGGCGGGTGCCCTTACGCGGCGGGCGGTTCGGCGGGGGCGGATTCCACGGGATCGCAGAAGCCGGCCGCCTTGTGCGCGCCGTCGCAGAACGGCTTCACCGCCGACGCGCCGCAGCGGCACAGCGACATGGGGCGCCCCTCGGCGCGCGGGGGGATGACGTTCCCTTCGTGGTCCACGAGGACCACCTGGGCGGCGTCCTCCGCGGAGAGGCCAAGGGAGCCGTTCTTGCGGACCGTGATGGTGATGGGCATGGCGGGGGGCAGGCGAGGGTGATGGGACGGGGAACGGTCAGGCGGGGGTGAGGGCGTCGGTGGCGTGCCGGCGCAGCCGGGTGATCATGGCGGCCAGCCCGCTTTCGCGGGCGCCCAGCCCGATGTCCTGCATGAGCTGCCGCACCAGGTCGGCCGGGAGCGCCAGCGTCACCGCCGGAGGCTGGTCGTTCACGGCCGCAAAGGCAATGGCCAGCACGGCGGCGATGGTGGGCGACTGCCGGGCGTTCACGTCGGCGTAGAAGTGCAGCGTGCCGTCGGGGTTGCGGCGCGGGAACAGGTCCACGCGCGTCTGGCACTCGGGGACCGTGAAGGGGGTCCGATCGAGCGCCGCGAGCTCAGGGGGGAGGGGCTCCAGCTTGCGCGACCAGGCGAGGAGCGCCTGCATCTTCTCCTCGCGCCCCAACAGGCGGAACTGGCGCAGCGTGCGGGCCAGCACGGGGGGAAGGGTGGCGTCGGGTGCGTCGGGCGCGGGGGCGGGGGCCATCCCCGAACAAAGCGGGTCCCGGGGCGGCGGGTCAAGGCACGGGGGGGCGGGGCGGCCCAAGGCCAATCCCGGGGAACCGGGTCGGCGTTCCCCGCATACAATTCAGGGTCCGGGCGTTGCGCCCCGCCCTCGTGCCTCCCGCCCCCGGGTTCCCCCTCGCCCCCGTCCCCCATGCTCATCCGCCGCCCCGACGACCTGCCCGCCTCCGAGATCACCCCCGAGGCGCTGTACCTGAACCGCCGGGCGTTCATGGGGGCGGCCGGCGCGCTGGCGCTGGGGGCGCTGGCGGCCCCCGCGGCGGCGATGGCCCCCAGGCAGGAGGACACGATCACCCCCGAAGAGGACGCCACCAGCTACAACAACTACTACGAGTTCGGGACGGCCAAGGAGGACCCCAAGGAATACGCCAAGGACTTCCGCGCGCGCCCGTGGTCGGTGGCCATCGAGGGGATGGTCAAGACGCCGCGGCGGCTGGACCTGGACGCGCTGCTGGCGCGGCTGCCGGTGGAGGACCGGGTGTATCGGCACCGGTGCGTGGAGGCCTGGTCGATGGTGATCCCGTGGCAGGGGGTGGCGCTGCGCGACGTGATCGCCCGCTGCGAGCCGCTCCCGAGCGCCAAGTTCGTGCAGTTCACCACGCTGCTGGATCCCCGCCAGATGCCGGGGCAGCGCCGGGCCATCCTCCCGTGGCCGTACAAGGAGGCGCTGCGCCTGGACGAGGCGATGCACCCGCTGGCCATGCTGGCCACGGGGATGTACGGCAAGGCGCTCCCCAACCAGAACGGCGCGCCGCTGCGGCTGGTGGTGCCGTGGAAGTACGGCTTCAAGGGGATCAAGGGGATCGTGTCGCTGCGCTTCACCGACCGCATGCCCAACACCACCTGGAACGACGTGACGCCCGAGGAGTACGGTTTCTACGCCAACGTGAACCCCGAGGTGGACCATCCGCGGTGGAGCCAGGCGCGGGAGCGGCGCATCGGGGAGTTCCGTCGTCGCGCCACGCTGCCGTTCAACGGGTACGCCGCGCAGGTGGCCTCGCTGTACGCGGGGATGGACCTGCGTCGCAACTACTAGGCGGGGGCATGGCTGATCTTCGGGGCAGGGTGGCCGCCGGGCTGGACCGCCTGGAGCCGGTGGCGCGCCGCTGGATGCGTCCGGTGCTGTGGGGCGTGGTGGTGCTGCCGCTGGTGGCGCTGGTGGCCGAGGGGGTGGCCGGCGAACTGGGGGCCAATCCCATCGAGGCGGTGGAGCATGAGACGGGGGAGTGGACGATCCGCTTCCTCCTGGGGTCGTTGGCGGTCACGCCGCTCATCCGCCTCACCGGGTGGGGGTGGCTGATCGCCCAGCGGAAGTTCCTGGGGCTGGCGGCGTTCTGGTGGGGGCTGGCGCATTTCGGGGCGTACGTGGGGCTGGACTATTTCTTCGACTGGACGGCGATTGGCGAGGACATCGCCGAGCACCTGTGGGTGCTGGCGGGGATGCTGGCGCTGCTGTGCATGGTGCCGCTGGCGGCCACCTCCACCAAGGGGGCGGTGCGGCGGTTGGGGGGGGTGCGGTGGCGGCGGCTCCACATGCTGGCGTACCTGGCCGGGGCGTCGGCGTGCCTCCACTACTTCTGGGCCGTGAAAAAGGACGTGGTGGAGCCGGTGCTGGCGGCGGCACTGTTGGCCGGGCTGCTGGCGGCGCGCTGGTGGCGCCCCCGTGCCGCCGGGGAGCCCACCGCCGGGTGATCCGGAGGCGTTCCCGTGCGGGGGACGCGGTGGCGTGACCGGAGGGGGCGTTGTGGCGTCTGATGGGGAGTTGAGCCACGCCGGATGCGGGGGGTCTGCGCATGCCGGGTGCCCCTGACCCCTTCTGTTTCGCCCCGCCTCGCCTTGGACCCCATTCGGCTGGCCCTGACGGTCAACGGCATTCCCCCGGCGCTCGCCGAGGGGGCTCTCCTGTCGTCGGTGTGGTCGCTGGTGGTGGCGGCGGTGGTCCTCTGGTGGGGTTTCCGCCGCGGGGAGTGGCATGCCACGCTGGCCCCGATGCGGTGGTACCTGCTGGCGGCGGTGGTCTCCCCGGGGGTGGCGGTGCTGGTGGCGGTGGCGCTGGGCGTCAGCGGCCACCTGGTGCCGGTGGCCCCGTGGTTCGGGCTGGCGGTGCCGCTGCTGCGCGGCCTGTGCGTGTACCTGGCACTCATGGCGCACCCCGCCTCCCCCGTGGACCGCGCGGCGCGCACCGCGCTGGCGCTGGACATCCTCACGGTGGTGGTGGGCGGGGCGCTGATCACCTGGAACAACGTCTCCCGCGTGAGCATCCCCATCGAGCAGGGGGGGGTGGTGGGGTTTGCGGCGTTGCACGGCCAGGTGCTGCTGGCGGTGGTGCACGGGCTGCTGCTGGCGGTGGTGTGGGGGCGGATCGGGGCGCTGTCGCCGCTGCTGCGGCTGGTGGCGGTGGCGGTCGCGGTGCAGTTCGCGGGCGGGGCGTTGGCGGCGGTGCTGGTGGCGTGGCAGGGGCAATTCCCCACGATGCTGGTGGTGGCGTGCTCGCTGGCCACGGCGGTGCTGCTGTCGCTGGCGGCGCTGCGGGCGCGCCACGCGGAGCCGCCGGTGAGCGCGGACACGGCGCAGCTGCAGCCGCGGGCGCTGGCGCGGCTCATCCCGCTGGCCGCGGTGTTCCCGAGCTTCGGGATCCTGGTGGCGCTGGCCGGGGACGGGGAGCAGGAGCCGCTGTTCGGGCTGGCGCTGGGGGCCACGGTGCTCACCGGGCTGGCGTTCTGGCGGCAGGCGGCGGCGGCGCGGGCGCTGCTGCGCAGCGAGCGCACCGCCCTGGACACGGAGGCGCGGTTCGAGGCGCTGGTGCGCCACAGCAGCGACGTGATCACGATCGTGGACGCCGACGGCGCGATCCGCTACGTGAGCCCCTCGATGGCGTCGGTGTTCGGGCACGACCCGGCGGCGCTGGTGGGGACGCGGCTGACGGCGCTGGTGCACCCCGACGACGCCCTCACGGCGCAGCAGTTCCTGCTGGAGCTGTCGCGGGCCGCGCCGGCCGACCTGGGGGCCACGGCGGGGGTGCTCAAGCGGGAGTGGCGCGTGGCGCACGCCTCGGGCGGGTGGATGACCGCCGACACGGTGGGGACGAACCTGGTGCATGAGCCGCGGATCGGCGGCCTGGTCCTGAACACGCGCGACGTGACCGAGCAGAGCGTGATCAAGGAGCAGTACATGCACCAGGCGTTCCACGACCCGCTCACCGACATGGCGAACCGGTCGCTGTTCCTGTACCAGGTGGGGCACGCGCTGGCGCGGGCGCAGCGGCAGTCGCAGGCGGTGACGGTGATGTTCATCGACCTGGACAACTTCAAGACGGTGAACGACTCGCTGGGGCACGCGGCGGGGGACCGGCTGCTGGTGGAGGCGGCGCGGCGGCTGGCCACCTGCGTGCGCGGGAGCGACCTGATCGCGCGGCTGGGAGGCGACGAGTTCGCGGTCCTGCTGGAGGAGACGCGCGACGTCTCCGAGGCGCTGCAGGTGGCGGAGCGGGTGGGAGGGGCGTTCGCGCGCCCGTTCGTGCTGGCGGGGAAGGAGGTGTTCGTCACGTCGAGCATCGGGATCGCGCGGACGGAGCACGGCGAGACGTCCGACGAGCTGGTGCGCAACGCCGACCTGGCGATGTACGTGGCGAAGCAGCGGGGGAAGGGGCAGTACGTGCTGTTCGAGCCGCGGATGCACGCGGCGGCGCTGCAGCTGCTGGACATGCAGGCGGACCTGAGCCGTGCGATCGACCTGGACGAGTTCTTCCTGGTGTACCAGCCGATCGTGGAGCTGGCCACGGGGCACGTGATCGGGGCGGAGGCGCTGGTGCGGTGGCGGAGCCCGGAGCGGGGGGTGGTGCCGCCGGGGGTGTTCATCCCGCTGGCGGAGGACACGGGGCTGATCGTGGCGATCGGGCGCTGGGTGCTGCGGCGCGCGTGCCGCGAGGCGCGCCGGTGGACCGACGAGCGGCGGGTGCCGGTGCGCATCAGCGTGAACCTCTCGGGGCGGCAGTTGCAGAGCCAGGAGATCGTGGACGACGTGCGGCAGGCGCTGGAGGAGTCGGGGCTGGACGCGTCGCAGCTGGTGCTGGAGCTGACGGAGTCGATGGCGATGCAGAACACCGACCTGACGATGGCGCGGCTGACGGCGCTGAAGGCGCTGGGGGTGGCGATCGCGATCGACGACTTCGGCACGGGGTACTCGTCGCTGAGCTACCTGCAGCGGTTCCCGGTGGACATCCTCAAGATCGACAAGGCGTTCGTGGACGTGGTCGAGCAGGGGACGGACGGCTCGGTGCTGGCGACGGCGATCGTGGGGCTCAGCGAGACGCTGCGGATGACGGCGGTGGCGGAGGGGATCGAGACGGAGTCGCAGCGGCAGAAGCTGCTGTCGCTGGGGTGCGAGTTCGGGCAGGGGTACCTGTTCGCGCCGGCGCTGTCCACGGAGGAGTTCTGGCCGCTGCTGCTGTCGCGCGGGGCGCGGGCGGCGGTGGCGCCGCGCTGGCGGCGGCCGGCGGACGAGGCCGCGGCGTAACTCGGCCCTGATCGCTCGGGGGACTGGCATCTCCTGCCTGAGGTGGTGAGGGGCCCTATTCCTGCCTGAGGTGGTTAGGGGCCCTAGGTGGGAGGGAGAGTTGTCGAGGTCTTCGGTACGATGGGTTGGCCCGCCACGTGGCACCTACGCCCTCGCCGACTCTCCCTCATACCTAGGGCCCCTCACCGCCTCAGGCAGGAGACGCCAGCGGACAGGCACCAGCCTTCTCGAGCCCCTAGCCCTGCAGCAGCGTCACCGGGATCCCGCCGTTGCTGGTCCGCAGCACCGGGCGCAGGCGCAGCCCCGTGGCCGCTCCCATGCGCGGGTCGGGGACCAGCAGCGCCCCCTCCCAGCCGCCGCCGGCGCGCACCACGTCGCCCAGCCGCGCGTACAGCCCGCGCAGCGTCCCGCCGTCCCCCACGCGCAGCCCGTACGGTGGGTTGGTGAGCAGCAGCCCGCGTGCCCCCCATCGGGACAGCTCCGTGGTGGAGAGCGCCCCCTCCTCCACCAGCACGTCGTCGGCCACGCCGGCGCGCTGGGCATTGGCGTGCGCCGCCGCGCACGCCCCCGCGTCGCGGTCGCGCACCACGATGGGGACGCCCGCCGACGGGCGGGCCGCGGCCGCCGCCTCGG
>JBEIJM010000116.1:0-10872 GCA_040380205.1 Gemmatimonadaceae bacterium | reverse complement strand
CCGACACCGTGGTGGACCGCGCCCGCCGCGAGATCCGCCTCACGCTGCCGGGCGGCGTGGTGCGTGCCGCCAAGGTGTACGGCAGCCAGGGGTGCGTCACGCGCACCATCGGCGAGGATTCGGTGCGCTTCACCCCGCAGGAGGTCACCCCCCAACCTTCCCCCCGCCGCCACCACGCCGTGGCCCATGGGTGACGTGCTCCCCACCGCCCCGTGGCCCGCCGGCGTGGACTCGGCGATGGTGACGCGTGCCGTGGACGAGATCTTCGGCCCCGCCGAGGCGATGACGCTGGGGGTGGTGATCACGCACAAGGGGCGCATCATCGGTGAGCGATACGCGCCGGGGATCGGCATCCACACGCCGCTGGAGAGCTGGTCCATGGGGAAGAGCCTCACCGGCACGCTGGTGGGGCGCCTCATCCAGCTGGGGGTGTACCGGCTGGACCAGCCCGCCCCCATCCCCGAGTGGCAGCAGCCCGGCGATCCGCGGCAGGCCATCCGCATCCAGGACATCTTGCGGATGTCCAGCGGGCTGCGCATCCGCGCGCCGCAGGACCCGGATTACGAGGCGTCGCTGGGGTACCCCGACCACCTGTACTACTACAACGGTCCCAACGCCTACCAGTGGGCTGCCACGCGGCCGCAGCAGTGGGCGCCCAACACCGTGGGGCGCTACCGCAACACCGATCCCATTCTGGCCAGCTACCTGGTCAAGCTGGGGGCCGCCAAGCTGGGGCAGGACTACTTCAGCTTCCCGCAGCGCGTGCTCTTTGACAAGCTGGGGATGCGCGACGCCATCATCTGGGCCGACCCCGCGGGGAACCTGCTGGGGAACGGCGGCGAGGTGATCGCCGCGCGCGACTGGGCGCGGCTGGGGATGCTGCAGCTGCAGGATGGCGTGTGGAACGGCGAGCGGCTGCTGCCGGAGGGGTTCGTGCGCGAGCATGTGCGCACGCTGGCGCCGGCGTGGGTGGCCGACGGCCGGCCGCAGTACGGCGGCGCGTTCTTCTGGATCAACGGCGACGGGCGCGAGCCGATGCCGCGCGACGCCTTCGCCATGCTGGGCGCGGGCGGGCAGAGCGCCTGGATGATCCCGTCGCACGACCTGGTGATCGTGCGCATCGGCAAGTACCGCGGGTCGTCAGCCGGCGAGGCCGCGCGGCGGAAAGGCACGGTCACGCTGCTGCAGGCGGTGAACGGCCCAGGGGGACGTTGAGAGAAGCCGGTTGGGAGGGAGCCGTTGCCGTTGCCGTTCACTGCAACGGCAACGGCAACTGCCACCTCATCAGTGGCTACCCCCTCGTCCGTTCGTCCACCGAGTACTTCCCCGCCCCCACCAGCAGGAACATCAGCGCGATCGCCCCGAACAGGATCGCCGGCTCGCGGTTGCCGAACGGGTCGCCCGCGTGCCGCAGCACCACCGCGGTGGTCATCGTGGCCACGATCATGGCGGCGGCAGGGCGGGTGAACCACCCCAGCGCCAGCAGGATGCCTCCCACCGATTCGGAGAGCGCCGCGGCCCAGGCGAACACCACCGGGACGGGGAAGCCCATGCCTCCCACCCCCTCGATGAACTTGTCCGACACGGGGAGCTTCCCCATGCCGTGCGCCAGCGAGAGGGAGAGGCCGGCCACTACGCGAAGAATGAGGAGCCCCAGGGCGGGGCGGTCGATGCCGTTCATGGGTTGGAAGCGAGGGGGGTGAAGGCAGGGGGAAGGAGGCGCTCCACGATGACCACGTCGCGCCACACCCCGTCCAATTGGGCGTGGCGCTCGTAGGTTCCCACCTCGCGGAAGCCGTGCCGCGCGCAGAGGGCGCGCGAGGCCGCGTTGTCGGGGAACACGCGCGAGAGCACCTTCCACAGCCCGGCGCCGGCGCACGCCGGAAGGAACGCCGCCATGAGCGCGTCCCCCACCCCGCGGCCGGCCACCGCAGGCGCCACGTACACCGAGAAGTCGCCGATGCCGTCGTAGCAGGCGCGGGCGCGGTAGGCCGAGGCGTGGATCCACCCTACCACCGTGCCGGGCGCCGGGTCCCCGGGGGCCGGGTCACCGGGCGCCGCCGGGTCCGCGGCCACCGCCACCGCCACCAGGAACGGATGCCGCGGGTCATCCAGCCACGCGCGCAGGTCGTCGGCCGTGCGCTCGCGCGTCTCGAAGGTGGCGCGCCGCCCGCGAATCCCCGCGTTGTAGATGGCCGCGGCCGATGACAAGTCGTCGGCGGTGGCGGGGCGGATGAAGACGGGGAGCGGGACGGCGGCGGGCATGGGGAATACGTAGCATGGCGGACGGGGCCGTACGGTTGCAAGTTCGCGCAGCCCCTCTCTCCACCCTTCCTGCGAGCACACGATGGCGCTTCCCCCTCCCTATGCCTTCACCCCGGCCGACGCCGGCAGCACCGCCCAGGTCCTGGTCAACGCCGTGCGCGACGGCGTCGTGGACAATGCCATCACCTTCATCCAGAACATGGAGGAGGCCGCCGATGCCGGGGTGACGGCCGCCCACACCGCCGCGTCGGCGGCCAGCAGCGCCACCACGGCCACCACCGCCGCCGGCGCCGCCATCCCCTTCGTGGGACAGCTGCGCACCT
The DNA here is from genome assembly GCA_040380205.1 of Gemmatimonadaceae bacterium. Taxonomy (GTDB): domain Bacteria; phylum Gemmatimonadota; class Gemmatimonadetes; order Gemmatimonadales; family Gemmatimonadaceae; genus Gemmatimonas. The sequence goes on along the minus strand of JBEIJM010000116.1, from coordinate 8,284 downwards.
TGGCCAAGGTCTCCGCCGTCCTCGGCATCGCCAGCGCGGCGCTGGACATCTTCATGATGTTCCAGCCCAGCGACACCGACCAGATCCTGGATGCCATCGACCGCATCGGCGATCGCGTGGACCGGCTGGGCGACCGCCTCTCGGCGCAGATCCAGGACCTGCAGAACGAGGTCGTCAAGCAGGTGTACCTCGCGGAACTGGTCGATGCGCGCGCGGTGATCGCCCACGCCTCGGAGGTGATGCGGGCCTTTGAGGCGGGGTACGCCCAGCTCAACGCCGGCGTCATGACGGGCGACAACATCATCCGCAGCGTGGTGCTCTGCAACAGCGCCGGGGACCAGGTCATCTTGCCGGCCCCAGCCTCGGTCACCGTCGGCACGATGACCGCGCTCGACCGGTGGAATGTGGCCAAGGGGCTTCGCGCCATGCCCACGTTTTTCGGCGCGACCAATCGCACGGCGCAGGACCTGCCGCTGCGGGACGGCACCAACACCCTGTACTTCCAGGTCGAGAACACCGGGGGGCCCGGCGGGTTCTTGGCCGCGTTCACCACCTACGAGCGGGGCGCCGACGGATCCGGGCTGGTGCGCACGTATGCCACCGGCACCGACACCAATGGGGCCACCCCGCCGGCGCCCATCTGGGAGCTGTGCGTGACGGCCACCCCGCAGGATTTCGCCACCGTCACGGCGTTGCCGGCGTCGTCGTGGGTGGCGCCCACCGACTACGGCGCCTACGGGACCGGGCCATGGGGCACACAGGTGGCCGGCATGCCGGAGACCAACGCCCACTGGATCTGGGGGGGCAATGCGGACGCTTCGTACGCGTGGGTTCGAGTGAGCTTCCAGTACAGCGCCGCCGCGCACACCGACGCCGAGCAGTACTTCGGCGCGGTGGCCCGCGCCAACGTGATGAACTTCGACACCGACCGGCTGGCCAACGCCGTCTTCCAGCTCATCCAGGTCGCCACCAACTACGACAACACGCTCAGCCAGGGGCTGCTGGACCAGGTGGCCGCCCAGTGCCACGGGGACCCGTGGACCATCACGCTCACCGCCAACCACCTCTTCAGTCAGGTGATGCGCGGCCTCAAGACGCTCACGTTCATGCGCGGCATCAAGGCCCAGCAGGCGTGCCTGGCGCAGTACGGCGCCTCGCACTTCACCGCGCTCACCACGACGCAGCAGGCGGAGTTGCGCAAGCGCATGTACTTCGCCGAGCGGGGCGTGACCGAGATGTTCAGCAATCAGCGGCCCGGACTTGGGTTGGTGGACACGATTGCCACCAAGGTCGAGGCGCTGGTGGCCCCCAGCCAGGACTGGAGCACCTTTGCGCCCCTCATCACCCAGGTGATCCGGGGGATCGCCGCCAAGTCGGCGGGGAACGGCATGGAGGTGATCGACCTGGTGGAAGGGCTCCAGGCGATCTACCCGGGGTTCTACTGGTTTGCCGCCTCGCGCGAACTGGGGGGCGCCACCCAGTTCCGCCTGGCCCAGACGCTGCCGCACTTCTTCGAGTTCACCGACCTGATCCCCGGGCGGGTGGTGTACGTGGGGTACAAGGACCGCGACGAGGCCGTGCTGGATGCCACCGCCACCGCGAATTGGCTGGGCACCACGTTTCGCACCACCACCGACATGGATGCCCTCAGGACCGCCGTGCTGGCCCAGTTTGGCAGCACCAAGGGGTTCGCCCTCATCGCCAACGACCGCGCGCAGGACTTCGCGTTCCACGCCACCGACAGCTGGCAGCGGTTCTCCCTGCCCATCTCCGTCCCCCACCTGTACAGTGGTGGGCTGACGGCCGGGCGCACCAACCGGTTCATCGAGATCTTCGGGTAGACGGGTGATCGGGGACGCGCGCACCGTGGCGCTCCCCGGCCCCCGCGTTCGCCCACAAGGGGGTGCGGACCGTGGTCAGGGGCCGCCCTGCCGCGCCTCGTGCGCCAGCAGCCACTGCTTGCGCTCGATCCCCCCGCCGTACCCCGTGAGCGAGCCGTCGCTGCCAATCACCCGGTGGCACGGCACCACGATGGACAGCGGGTTGCGCCCGTTGGCCAGCCCCACCGCGCGCACCGCCTTGGGATTCCCGATGGCGCGCGCGATGTCGCCATACGACGCCGTGTGACCGTGCGGGATGGCGCACAGCGCCTGCCACACGCGCTGCTGGAACGGGGTCCCCGTGGCCGCCGTCGGCAGGTCAAACACCGTGCGCGCTCCCGCGAAGTACTCCGACAGCTGCCGACGCGCCTCGGCGAAGGGCGCCTCGTCACGCACCCAGTCGCCGCCCGCGGTAGGCCCGTGCCGGTGCGGCGTGAGGTATACCCCGGTGAGGGCCTGCCCGTTGCCCGTAAGCAGCAGGTCGCCTAGCGGCGAGGGGATGGTGGTGTGGTAGATGGGGGTGGGCACAACCCGAAGATACCCCGGCATCGGCTCAGTGTCCATCCGCCTCTCGCCCACTACCCCCCGTGGATCTCCGTCGCCGCCGCCACCACCTCGGCGGGCGCCATCGTCTCCAGCGGCAGCGCCAGCAGCGCTTCCACCCGCCCGCGCAACGCCGCGTATGCCTCGGCGAACGCCGCGCGCGCCGCCGCGGGCTCGGTGTGGTCCGCCGGGTCGGGGAGCCCCCAGTGCACCTGCGCCGCCGCCCCGGGGAAGAACGGACACGCGTCGCGCGCATTGTCGCACACCGTGATGGCCAGGTCGAACCGCTCCCCCGCCACGTCGTCGATCGTCTTGGGGGTGCGCCCGTCCCACGCGATGCCGTGCGCGGCCAGCACCTCCACCGCGTACGGGTTCACCCGGGGCGCCGGCCGCGAGCCGGCGCTGGCCGCCTCCACCCGCCCCGCCGCGCGCGCCGCGCCCAGCGTGGCCAGCAACGCCTCGCCAATCTGGCTGCGCGCCGAGTTGCCGGTGCACAGCACCAGCACGCGATAGGGGGTCATGCCGCCGCCGGCTTGGTGGCCCGCACGAACGCCGCCATGAAGCGCCCGTCGATGTCGTCCAGGTGCGCGTCCACATCCATGCCGCTCCCCGCCAGGAACGCGCGCGCATCCTCGCTGCGGTACATCCGCGTGGGCTCGATGTCCACGCCGGTGAAGCCCTGCGCCGTGAGCAGCGCGCGGAACTCCTCCTCCTCCAGCGCCCCCGCCACGCACCCCACCCACAGCTCCATCGACCGGCGCACCGCCGCGGGGACCGCTCCCCGCACCACCACGTCGCTCACCGCAAAGCGCCCCCCCGGCTTGAGCACGCGGAACGCCTCCGCCAGCACCTGCCCCTTGTCCGCCGACAGGTTGATCACGCAGTTGGAGATGATCACGTCCACGCTGGCGTCCGGCAGCGGGATCGCTTCGATGCGCCCCTGCAGGAACTCCACGTTGGTCACCCCCGCCTCCGCCGCGTTGCGGCGGGCCAGCGCCAGCATGTCGTCGGTCATGTCCAGCCCGTAGGCCTTGCCGGTGGGTCCCACGCGCCGCGCCGACAGCAGCACGTCAATCCCGCCGCCCGAGCCCAGGTCCAGCACCACCTCGCCGGGGTGCAGCTCGGCCAGCGCCGTGGGGTTCCCGCACCCCAGCGAGGCCAGCACCGCCGCCTCGGGGAGCACGTCGGTTTCGCCGCTGACGTACAGGTTGCTGGTGATGGGGTCCACGGTGCCGTTGAACGCGTCGCCACCGCAGCAGCTGTTCACCGGCCCGCAGCACCCGCCGGCGTCGGCGGTTGGCGCGGCGTCGGCAACGGCGAGCACGCGGCGGGCCGCCGCGCCGTACTTCTCGCGGACGACGGTGGTGACATCGGCAGATTCGGTCGACATGCGCGCTCCGGGGAAAGAGGGAACGTGGTGTCGGCGCCCGCCAGCAGCTGTCGCACCGCCTGCTCGGCGGCGGCGGCTGCGTGCGCCGTGATGCGGTAATACGCCCAGCGCCCCACGCGGCGGTCGGTGACCACCCCGGCCTCGCGGAGCACCTTCAGGTGAAACGACAGGCGCGACTGCGCCGCCCCCAGCGGCTGCTGCAGGTCGCACACGCACCGTTCGCCGTCGCGCAGCAGCGCCAGGATCGCCAGGCGCGTCTCGTCGGAGAGCGCATGGAAGAGGCGGGCGGCCGCGGCATGGGGGGTGGGAATCGGCATCCCGCAATATATCAAGATTTCTTGTTGGATTCCAGCGCCCCGGCGCCGCCACCGGCATGCGCAACGCGTACCGCGTCGGCGGCGGCCCCGGACATGGGGGAGACGCCCCCTCACGTGTTCTCCGGGAAATCGCGTCCCCAATCCCAATCCCTGTCGCTGCCAGCCCCGCCATGCCCCGTCCATCCGTGATTTCCGCCAGCCGCCGGCTCCCGGCCCTCGGGATCCTCGCCACGCTCGCCTGGGGGTGCACGACCGCCACCCCGTCCGAGCAGATGCCCGGATTTTCGCGCGACCTGGCCCGGTTGCACCTGGACCCGGTCTCGGGGCTGGTGGCCCCCGACACCGTGCGCGCCGGGGTGCCCTTCACCGTCACGGGGTACGGGGCCGGCAGCGGCACGCTCGCCTGCAACGCCCCCGACGGCACGGACCTGGTGACCACGGAGTCGACGGTGCGCATCGTGGCCTACATGCGGTACCCCTCGTCGGCCGTCATGATGCCCTGCACCAAGGACTACCGCATGTACCCGTACGCCGTCTCGGTGCAGCTGTCCAAGGCGGGACCGGCCACCGTGCGCTTCGTGGGGGCGCGGGAGATCGTCAACGGCAAGGCCACGGCGGATTCGCTGGTGAAGCGGATCGTGGTGCTGCCGTAGGGGGACCAACGTGAAGGTCGCTGCCGCGACTCGCGCGCGTGCCGCGTGTCACAATGGCGATGGCGGCGGAAATGCCGTCGATTCCGACTGCGGGGGGGGCAAAGCAGTGGGCATCACCGGTTCCGTCGCGCGGGCGCGTGCCGCATCGCGCGCGTCCTCCAGCGGCGCGAGGTACCGCCGCATCGCCTCCAGCGCCTCGGCCTGGAGTACCGCCCCCTCCCCGTCCGGCGCCAGCAGCACCCGCTCCAGCACGGCGTGGAGCACCACCACCAGGTAGGCCGCCACCGCCCGGCGCCGCGCCTCGGCCAGCTCCGGATAGCGCCACCGCAACAACGTGGCCGCGCGCTCGGCCAGCAGCGCCTCCATCCGCCGGGCCAGCGCCGCGCCGGCGGGGACGCGCGCGATGGCCTCGTGCACACCGGCAAATCCCGGCAGCGACACCAGCAGCGCCCGCTGCCCCGAAAACAGCTCCCCGAAAAACATGTCCAGCGGCAGCGCCGCCATGGATGGCGCGCTCCACGCGTCGGACGCCGCCACGATCCGTGCCAGGTACCGCTCCCCTAGCGCCAGCAGCACCGCCTCCTTGTCGGGGAAAAAGTGGTACAGCGAGCTCATGGACGCCCCGGCGCGCGCGGCGATCTCCCGCACCGACGCCTCCCCCCACCCGTGCGCGGCAATCACCGCGGCCGCCGCGTCCAGCAACCGCTCGCGCCGGTCCACACCGCGTGCCTGGCGACGGACCGCCGTGGCGGGGCTGGCGTCAGGTGGGTGGGGGTCCATGGATGAACAATGTAGCACAGCACCCTTGAATAATGGAGCGTTTGCTCCATAAACTACCAAAATGAAACACTTGCTCCACTTTTTGAAAGCCGGTCCGTGCCCATGCTGCGTCGCCGTATTCGCCTGCTCCCGCTCCTCCTTCCGCTGCTCCTGACCGGGTGCGCCTCGTCGGCCACCCCCCCGGCGCGCTACGCCGAGCACGACTCCTGGCGCCGCTACCTCCCCGCCCTCCCCGATGGCGCCGCGCTGGCCGCCGCCCCGCTGGTGGAGGAGCGGTGGGCGTGGCGCGGCCTGTCGGTGCACCTGGACCGGCTGGAGCCGGACACCACGCCCCGCGGCACCGTGATTCTGGTGCATGGCGGCGGCGGCAATGGCCGACTGGTGATGGCGGTGGGGCCGGCGCTGGCGCGCGCCGGGTGGCGCGTGGTGGCCCCCGACCTGCCGGGGTACGGGCTCACCACCCCGGCCGATGGGGCTGCCACGGCCACCCAGTGGACGGCGCTGGTGGGGGACCTCGCCCGCTCGCTCCGTGAGGACACGCGCGCCCCGGTGTTCCTCTTCGGGCTCAGCGTGGGGAGCTGGGTGGCCTACAACGCCGCCGCGCAGGGGGCGCCGGTGGACGGGATTGCCATGACCATGCTGGGGGACCCGCAGGACGCCGACGTGGTGCGGGCCGTGTCGGGCTCCTGGTGGAAGGCGCGCGTCCTCCTGCCGCTGGGGCGTGTGACCGCGCCCGTGTCCGACCGGGTGCGCGTGCGCCTCGCGCAGCTGGTACCGCTTGCGGGGATGAGCGACGACCGCGCGCTGGTGCGCCTGCTGCGCGACGACCCGCTGATTGGCCAGCGTCCGGTGCGCCTGGGGCTGCTGCGCTCGTTTGCGCAGATGCGCCTGGCCGTGCCCCCCGAGCGCTACGCCGGTCCCCCCGTGCTCATCGTGCACCCCGGTGCCGACCGGTGGACACCGGCGGCGCTCACGCGCCGCACCTCTGCGCGGCTGGCCGGCCCCAAGCGGATGGTGGAGCTGGAGGGGGGCGGCCACTTCCCCGTGGAGCCGGCGGCGTGGGCGCGGATGGTGGAGGAGTTGCGCGCGTTCTTCGCGGCGCCGGCGGCGGTGCGGGCATCGCCGCCGAGAGCGGGTCCCCGGTAGCGTGCCACGCGGCGCGGCTGGGACGCCGAAGGCCGGCTCAGGTGACGCGGCGCCCCTGAATGACGCGGACGAGGAACACGATGATGGCGATCACCAGGAGTGCGTGGATGAGCCCTCCCATGGTGTAGGACGTCACCATCCCCAGCAGCCACAGCACGATGAGAATGATCGCGACGGTCATGAGCATCGACGGACCCTCCGGCCTGAATGAGGAAGACGGCGTGCCGCATGCGCGCCGATGCCTGCATGGTCGTGAGGACGGCCCCCCTGGGTGGTCCGATCGTCGCCTGACACCGGGGGGGGCATCCGCGGGCGCGGCCGGGCGGGCGGCCTCTCCCCTGTTGGCCGACGCCCACGGCGCGCAACTTCCGGGGAGCGCTCGTCCTGCCGCAGTCCACCGCTCCCGGAGCCGCCCGTGTCCGTCCCGCTCGCCCGCATCCCGCGTCCGCTTCGCACCGCCGCCGCCCTGGCGCTGTTGGCGCCAATGACCGTCCCCCTCGCCCAGCCCGGCTTCCGCGGCGGCACCCCCATCAAGGCCGGCGAGGCGTGCCCGGCGGGGATGACCGAGATCCGCCCGCGCCTCTGCCAGGCGCCGCAGACCCCCGCCCCCAGCATCGTGGACTACCGCCCCAAGAGCACCCTCAAGGTGCCGGGGACCATGCGGTGGCGCGCCAAGTTCCCCGTCATCGACTTCCACGGGCACCCCACCAACGCGCAGCTGGGGAGCGCCGAGGCGCTGGAGCGGTTCGGCCCCACGCTGGACTCCATCAACGTGCGGCTCATGATCGCCGCCAACAACACCTCCGGCGACGCGCTGGCCAAGGGCGTGGCGCTGGTGAAGGCGTCCCCCACCATGAAGGAGCGGGTGCGCTTCCTCACCGGCATCAGCTTTGCCGGCGTGGGCACCCCCGGGTGGGCCGCCAAGGCGGTGGCGCAGCTGGAGGCCGACGCCAAGGCGGGCGCCGTGGGGATCGGCGAGGTGGGGAAGGGGCTGGGGCTCTCCACGCGCAAGGCCGATGGCAGCCGGCTGCGCATCAACGACCCCGACCTCGACCCCGTGTGGGAGGCGGCGGCGCGGCTCAAGCTGCCGGTGTTCATCCACACCGCCGACCCGCAGGAGTTCTTCCGCGAGATCGACTACACCAACGAGCGGTGGTTGGAGCTGTCGCTCTTCCCCGAGCGGCGCTACCCGGCCGACAAGTATCCGTCGTTCGAGCAGCTGATGGCCGAGCGGGATTCGCTGTTCCGGCGGCACCCGAAGACCACCTTCGTGGCGGCGCACCTGGGGTGGCACGCCAACGACCTGGGGCGGCTGGGGACGATGTTCGACCAGATGCCCAACGTGCTGGCCGAGATGGGGGCCGTGCTGTACGACATCGGGCGGCAGCCGCGCGCGGCGCACGACTTCTTCATCAAGTACCAGGACCGCCTGCTCTTCGGGAAGGACTCCTTCCAGCCGGAGGAGTACCCGTACTACTGGCGCGTGCTGGAGACGCGCGACGACTACTTCGACTACTACCGCGACTACCACGCCTTCTGGAAGCTGTACGGCATCGACCTGCCGGACGCGGTGCT
>JBEIJM010000115.1:0-10897 GCA_040380205.1 Gemmatimonadaceae bacterium | reverse complement strand
CTCCTGCGACATCTTGTCGGGCATGGTGAAGATGCACCGGTACCCCTTGAGCGCCGCCGCGATCGCCAGCCCCACCCCGGTGTTCCCGCTGGTGGCCTCCACAATGGTCCCGCCCGGCTGGAGCGCCCCCGACGCCTCCAGCGCCGCAATCATCGGCTCGCCGATCCGGTCCTTCACGCTCCCCCCCGGATTGAAGAACTCGGCCTTGCCGTACAGCGGGGTGCGGATCCCGCGCGCCACCCGCGACAGCCGGATCAGCGGCGTCCACCCGATGGTGTCCAGCACGCTGTCATAGGGGGCGCGATGCCGCAGGTGTCCCTGCGGAGGGAGCAGTTCGGGGGCGGGGGACACGGCCATGGGGGAACCGGTGACGGACAGACTGGGTACGGGACGGAACGACCTCGCCCTCCACCGGGGGGGCGCGCCCGTGCGGCAACTGCCTCCAAATTAACACCATGCACCGGACCCCCCTGTCGCCCCACGCGCGCGCCCTCCCGCGCCGCCGGCTGGCCCTGCTGGCCGCCCTGCTCTTCGCGGCGGGCGGGTGCCGCGGCACCAGCGAGGAGCCGGTCACCCCGGGCTCCATCACCATCAGCGCGGGGAACAACCAGACCGGCGTGGTGGGCACCCCCCTGGCCACCAGCCTGGGCGTGATCGTGCGCGACACCAAGGGGCGCCTCATTCGCGGGCAGCGGGTGGAGTGGGATGTGGCCGCCGGCGCGGGCACGGTGAGCCCGGGCACCGCGCTCACCGACGCCAGCGGCCTGGCCACCACCACCTGGACGCTGGGGACCACGGCCGGCGTGGGGCGGGTGACGGCGCAGGTCACCGGCGTCAATCCGGCGGCCTTTGCCGCCACCATCCTGGCAGGCCCCGCCGCCGCGGTCATCGCCACCCCCGACGAGGCCGCCATCGGCATCGGCGACACGCTGCGCCTGCGCGCGGCGGTGCGCGACAGCTACGGCAACACCCTCACGGGGCAAGCCATCACCTGGAGTTCGCTGGCGCCCGCGGTGGCCACGGTGGCCAGCTCGGGAGTGGTCACCGGGGTGGCCGCGGGGCTGGCCCGCATCGTGGCCGACGCCAACGGACGCGCCGACACGGTGCCGGTGACGGTGAGCACCGCCGGCGTGTGCGGCGCCGCGCCGCCACGCGCGCTGGGGCTTGGGGAGGCCGTGGTCCCCGCCGCCGGTGCCGGCAGCGCCACCCTCTGCCTGGCCGCGCCGGCGGGCGCCACCAGCGCCGAGTACGGGCTGGCGGTCATCTCCACGGCACCGTCGTTCGGGACCACCACGCCGCTGGATGTCATTGCCATCGGCAACACGGGTCCCACGATCCCCGCGGTGATGGCGCCCGCCCAGGGCGCGCTGGACGCGGGAGCGCGCGAGGGGCTGCTGGCGCCGTGGCGCGCCGAGGCGGCGCGGCGCGCCATGGCCGAGCGTGAGCTGGCCCCGCTGGTGGAGGAGGCGCGCGACTGGTGGCGCGCGCGGCAGGCGGCGCGCGCCCTCACCCCCGCGCTGGTGGCCGAGGCGAAGGTGGGGGACGTGCTCCGCCTCAACGCCAACGCCAACCAGGCGTGCAGCAGCCCCGACACGCGCAACGCGCGCGTGGCCGCGGTGTCCACCAACGCCATCGTGGCGGTGGACAACGAGAACCCGGCCGGCGGCTACACCGACGCGGAGCTGGCCGCGGTGGCCGCCACCTTCGACACGCTGGTCTATCCCCTGGACACCACCGCCTTCGGCGCCCCCACCAACGTGGGCGGGCAGGGGAAGATCATCCTCTTCTACACCCGCGCGGTCAACGCCCTCACCCCCGCGCTGGCCTCGTTCACCATCGGCGGCTTCTTCTTCGCCCGCGACCTGTACCCCAAGGTGGCGCGCGGCGGGCTGGCCGCCTGCGCGGGCTCCAACGAGGCGGAGCTGTTCTACCTGCTGGTCCCCGACCCCAACGGCACGATCAACGGCAACAAGCGCACGAAGGACGAGGTCACGCTCCTCAACACCACCACCATCGCGCACGAGTTCCAGCACCTCATCAACGCGGGGCGGCGGCTGTATGTCACGCCGGGCGCCGTGAGCACCGAGGAGACGTGGCTGGACGAGGGGCTGTCGCACATCGCCGAGGAGCTGCTCTACTGGCGCGTGCTGGGGGTGGGGTCGCGGCAGAACCTGGCGCTGTCGGACATCGGCGGCTCCACCGCGCGCAGCGACCTGTTCCGCAACTATGCGTCGCAGAACTTCTCGCGCTTCTACCAGTTCCTGACCAACCCCGAGGTCAACTCCCCGTACGCCCCCAACGACTCGCTGGCCACGCGGGGCGCCATCTGGACCTTCCTGCGCTTCGCCGCGGGGCGGCAGGGGGCCAGTGGCGAGGCGCCCTTCTTCCGCGCGCTGGTGAACAGCGCCACGCGCGGCGTGGCCAACCTGCAGGGGGTGCTGGGCACCGGCACCTTCGCCGACTACCTGCAGGACTGGAGCGTGTCGCTGCTGGCCGACGACTTCAGCGCGGCGCAGGCGCCGCTGCTGGACACCCGCTACCGACTGGTGGCGTGGAACTTCCGCAGCATCTACCCGGGGCTCCGGTTCGGGGGGGGCACGGCGCTGGGGGTGTACCCCATCAACGCGCGGCTGCTCACCTCCAACGCCCCGGCGCGGCTGTCGCTGGCCGGCGGCACCAGCGCGTACCTGCGCTTCGGCGTGCCGGCGGGGAGCACCGCCATCGTGCGGCTCTCCACCAACGGCGGCGTGCCGGCCGCGGCGCTGCGCACGGTGGTGGTGCGGCTGCGGTAGCGGCCCCGCCCGTCGGCGCGGCGTCCCGGCCGGGACACCGCGCGGCACCGCTCACGGCGTCGCCGGCAGCCACCGCGCGAAGTGGTCCACCAGCTTCCCCAGCAGGTACCGCGCATGGTGCGGCTGCTGGGTCCACCCGTGCGTCGCCCCCGGCGCCACCACCAGGTCAAAGTCCTTCCCGGCCCGCATCAGCGCCTCGGCCAGGTCGGCCGCGGTGTGGAAGGGCACCACGTCGTCCATCATGCCGTGGATGAGCATCAGGTGCCCCGTGAGCCCGCCGGCGTACTGCGCCGCGCCGCGCGCAAAGGGCGCGGGGTGCGTGGCCGGCCGCCGCGTGATGGCCACGTCGTCGCTGCCGAAGAAGCGCGGGTCCACCGCCGACGCCCCCGCCACCGCCGCCTGGAACAGCCCCGGCCGCCGCAGCATGGCGTACACCGAGATGAGCCCGCCGTACGACGAGCCGAAGATCCCCAGCCGCGCGGTGTCGGCCCACCCCTGCGTGGCGAGCCAGGCGCGCGTGGCCGCCAGGTCATCCAGGTCGCGCCCCCCCCATTCGAACAGGAACGCCTCGCGGAAGGCGCGCCCGTAGCCGGTGGACCCGCGCACGTCCACCTGGATGACGGCGTACCCGCGCTGCACCAGCAGCTGCTGCAGCAGTCCGTACGTCCCCCCCCAGCGGTTGCGCACGGTGTTGGAGTACACGGGGCCGAACACCACCGGCACCCGCGCCCCGCGCGCCGCCGCCGCCGGCAGCCACACCTTGGCGTGCAGCGTGTCCCCGGCATCGGCGCCGGCAAAGCGCACGTACCGCGGCGCCACCAGCCCCGCCGCCGCCAGCCCCGCCCCCCCCGCGGTGGTCACCGCCACCTCGGCCCCGCCCTCCAGCGACAGCAGCAGCAGGTGGGGCGGGGTGACGTCGTCGCTCACCACCGACGCCGCCCAGCGCCCGCCCGGCGCCACCAGCACGCGATGCGTCCCCGCGCGGCGCGTCACCTGCACCGGGGCCGCGGCCCCGCGCCGCACCCACAGGTGGCGCTCCGCCACCACCGGCGCCGACGACAGCCAGGCCACGCCGCCGCCAGGAAGCGGCCACGCCGCCCCCTGCACGTCGGAGGTGGCCGGGGTGATTGCCACCGGCGCGGTGTCGCGCAGCGCCACGCGGAACACGCGGTAGCGGTCGTCGCGGTCGGTGGTAAGCAGCAGCGACGCCCCGTCGTCGGCCCAGGCGGAGCCGTGCTCGGTGTAGATGCGCGTGGCGCGCCGGTCGTGGTACACCAGCCGCGGTGCCGCGCCCGGCGCCACCACGTGCACCCACCGCTCGGTGGCATCGTCGCGCTCCCGGTCCACCAGCAGCGCCCCCTGCCGCGACCACGCCAAATTGAGCTGCTGCGCCTCGGTGGGCTCGGGGAACGGCAGCGGCGTCATCGCCCCGGTGGCCACCGCCACCAGCGCCACGGTGCGCGCCTCGTTCACGTCGCCCGGGTAGCTGCGGCGCAGCGTGTTCACCGGGGGCGCCGCCAGCGGCTCCCGGGCCGGGTCGTGCCCCAGCGGATACGGAAACGCCACCTGCCGCACGGCGCGCCGGTCCACCACCTGCACCGCCACCGTGCGCCCGTCGGGCGCCCACGCATACGGCGGCGCGGCCGACCCCCACGTAGCGTCCCCCACTTCACGGTCCATCCGCGCGTAGGTCCCCAACGGCACGGCCGCAATGGAGGGAACCCCCACCGTGGTGAGCCGGCGCGGCGCCCCCTCGGCGGCCGTCAGCGGCACCACCCACAGGTCCCCCGCCGACAGGTACGAGGCGTGCCGCCCGTCGGGAGACACCCCCAGCGCGTGCGCATCGCGCGGCACCGCGGCCACGCGCGTCACGCCTCCCTCCGCGGCGGCCACCTGCTCCAGCGCCTCGCCGCGCAGCAGCAGCAGCGCGCCCCCGTCTGGGAGCCACGCCAGCTCGCGCGCGCTCCCCCCGGCGGCCGCCAGCAGCACGCGGCGCCCCCGCCCGTCGTGCCCCACCACCCACACGGCGCGCCGCCCGCCCCCGGCGCTGTCCCAGGTGAACGCCAGCGTGCGCCCATCGGGGGACCACGCCATCGCCCCCGGGGCGCTGCCGGCGATGGGGCCGGCGTTCACCACCTGGTCCAGCGTGAGCGACGGCGCCTGCGCCGGAACGGGACGGGCGACCAGCGTCAACAGCAGGAGGGACGCGAAGCGGGAGGCCATGGGGGGAGACGAAGAAGGGGAACCACGAGGGGGCACGCGAAGGTACCTTTGCGGAAAGCCCCCTCGCCACGCCTACGCCCCCATGCGCCGCCCCCTCGCCCTGCTGCTGCTGCTCGCAGCACCGCCACTGGCCACGCCGCCGCTCGCGGCGCGGGGCGTCGGCGTGTCCGCCGACAGCGGGGCTACGGTGCGCGGCATGGTGCACGACAGCCTCACGGGGTTCCCGCTGGCTGGCGCGACGGTGCAGGTGGTGGCGCGGGGCAGCACCCGCCCCTTTGGCGCCACCACCCGCAGCGATGACACCGGCGCCTTTGCCTTTGCCGGGCTCGCCGATGGCGCCTACACCATCGGCTTCCATCACCCGCTGCTGGACACGCTGGGGGTGGACGCCCCCGCCCGTACCCTCACGGTGCGCGACGGCCACGCTGATCCGGTGCCGCTGGCCGTCCCGTCGGCGGCCACGGTGCAGAGCACGCTGTGCGGCCCCGTGCCGTACCCCGAGCGGCAGGTGTTGCTGGTGGGCCATGTGCGGCGCGCCGGTGACGGCATGCCGCTGCCGGGAGCCACGGTGCGCGCGGAATGGCTGGAGTTCACGCTGGGCGCCGGTGGCGCCCTGGCCCGCGCCACCCCGGTGCGCTCGGTCACCGCCGGCCCCGACGGCTGGTTTGCGCTCTGCCAGCTCCCCGCGCCCGGCACGGTGGTCGTGCAGGCGCAGCAGGGCGCCGACAGCACCGACCGCGTGGAGCTGGAACTGCCCCCCGGCGTGGTCATCCGTCAGCCCCTGCTGGTGGGCGCCGATGCGGAGCGCGCCGCACCGCTCTCCGGGGTGGTGCGGGATGCGCGCCGGGCCCGCCCGCTGGCCGACGCCCTCGTCACCGTGGGCGGACGCACCACCCGCACCGACAGCGCCGGCCGCTGGCGGCTGGCCGACCCCCCCGCCGGCACCCGCACCCTCGAGGTGCGCGCCGTGGGCTACTTCCCGGTGCGACAGCTGCTGCAGGTGGTGGACGGAGCCCCACCCCTGGTCACCACCCTGGCCACCCTCCGGTCGGTGCTCGACACCGTCAAGGTGATCGCCGCCTACAACCGCTTCACCATGCTGGAGGAGTTCCGTGAGCGGGCGCGCGGCGGCATGGGGCGCTTCCTCACCGCGCAGCAGATCGCGCAGCGCGTCCCCCTCGTCACCTCCGACCTCTTCACCGCCATCCCCGGCGTGTACCTGGAGGCGGGCGAACTGGGGCCCACGCTCACCATGAAGGGGCTGTTCGCCGACCGCTGCACCCCCGCCGTGTACCTCAACGGCTTCAACCTGGGCGCCACCTCCCTCACCGACATCGACATGCTGGTCAAGCCCGAGCAGCTGCTGGGGGTGGAGGTGTACGCCGCCGGGCTGGTGCCCCCGCAGTTCGAGCCCGGCATGTCGGGGTGCGGCAGCCTGGTGTTCTGGACGCGATGACCGCGCGCCCCACCTCCCGCCGCGAGTTCGTGCGGCAGCTGGCCCTGGGCGCGCCGCTGGTGCTGGTGGCCCCGGGGTGCCGCAGCCTGCTGGCGCGCGGGGCCGCTCCGCAGGCGCTGCGCGCCGACCTGGTCATTGCCGGCGGCGGCATGGGCGGGTGCGCCGCCGCGCTGGCCGCCTGCGCCAACGGACTCACGGTCATCCTCACCGAGGAGACCGACTGGATCGGCGGGCAGCTGACCGCGCAGGCGGTGCCCCCCGACGAGAACAGGTGGATCGAGAGCATCGGCGGCACCGCCACCTATCGCGCGCTGCGCGAGGCGGTGCGCGAGCGCTACCGCCGCGACTATCCGCTCACCGCGCAGGCCCGCGCGCGCCGGCTCCTCAACCCGGGCACCGGCTGGGTGTCGCGCCTCTGCGCCGACCCGCGCGCGTGGCTGGCGGAGCTGGAGGCGCTGCTGGCGCCGCACGTGGCCAGCGGGGCGCTGCGCATCCTTCGGCACCACCGCGTGGTGGCGGCCGACGTGCAGGGGGACCGCGTGCGCGCGCTGCGCGCGCAATCGCTGGAGACCGGGCGCGACGTGCTGCTGGAGGCCCCGTGGTTTGCCGACGCCACCGAACTGGGCGACCTGCTGCCGCTTACCGGCACCGAGTTCGTGGTGGGCGCCGAGTCGCGCGCGCAGACGGGGGAGCCGCACGCCAAGGACACGCCCGAGCCCGACAACGTGCAGGGGTTCACGGTGTGCTTCGCCATGGACTGGCGCCCGGGGGAGGACCACACCATCGCGCGCCCGCGCACCTACGACCGGTGGCGCGCCGAGCGGATGCGCTCCGACCCGGTGGCGGGGGCGCTGCTGCTGTCGTTCGACGACCCCGACAGCCGCCCCATCGGCTTCGATCCCGTGACCCGCAAGGGGTTCTGGAGCTACCGCCGCATCGTGGACCGCGACCTGTTCACGCGCGGCGCGGCCGGCGGGGCGTTTGACCAGGACTGCACCATCGTCAACTGGATCCAGAACGACTATGCGTGGGGCTCGCTCACCGACGGCAGCGCGGCCGACGCGGCGCAGCACCTGGAGGCGGCGCGCGAGCTCAGCCGCTCACTGCTGTACTGGCTGCAGGTGGAGTGCCCGCGCCCGGACGGCGGGCAGGGGTGGCGCGGGCTGCGGCTGCGCCCCGACGTGGTGGGCACCGCCGACGGGATGGCCAAGGCGCCGTACATCCGCGAGGGGAGGCGCATCCTGGCCGAGGCCACGGTGCTGGAGCAGCACGTGACGCTGGAGGGGCGCATGGCGGCCACCGGGGCCGCGAAGGAGGCGGCGCGCGCGCAGCCATGGCCCGACAGCGTGGGGATCGGGCACTACTCCATGGACCTGCATGTCTCCACGCGCGGCGACCGCGGGCGCTACGGCGACACGCTCCCCTTCCAGATTCCGCTGGGGGCGCTGCTGCCGCGGCGCATGGAGAACCTGCTGCCGGCGTGCAAGAACCTGGGGGTCACGCACCTCACCAACGGCTGCTACCGCCTGCACCCCATCGAGTGGAACGTGGGGGAGGCGGTGGGGCACCTCGTGGCGCTGGCGCGGCGGCGCGGCTCCGCGCCGCGCGCCGTGCGCCACACACCGGGGCTGCTGGCCGACTACCAGCGGCAGCTGGAGGCGGCGGGGGTCAGGCTGGCGTGGCCGGAGCCCCTGCCGCCGGGGTAGGCCGGCTCACCCGATCGGTCGTGCTCCACACCAGCGTGTCACGCGCCGCCACGCTGGTCTCCAGCTCCAGCGCCCCCGCGGCAATCAGCCACGGGATGGCGTCCGCCGGCATCGGCTGGTCGGTGGGGATGGTGGCGCGGGGCGCCACGCCCACCCCCACCCACGCGTTGCGCCCCGCGCGCTTGGCGGCGTACAGGCACCGGTCCGCCATGTCCATGGCCCGATCCCAGGGGAGGGCAGCCCCCGCGTCCCCGAGTGACACGGGCACGAACCCCAACGAGCAGGTCACGCGGATCGTGGTGCCGCACGGCAGCGAGATGGGGTGCGCCGCCACCGCCGCGCGGATCCGCTCCACGGCCGCCCCCACCGCCGCCCGCTCCGTCTCGCGCAGCACGACCACGAACTCCTCGCCCCCCCACCGCGCCACGGTGTCCGTGGTGCGCATCAGCGAGCGCAGCAGGTCGGCCACCTGGCGCAGCACGGCGTCGCCGGCATGATGCCCATGCTGGTCGTTGACCCCCTTGAAGCCGTCCAGGTCCAGCGCCACCACCACCGCCTGCTGCTCCAACGGGGCGGACGTCCCCAGGTCGCCGCGGCGGCGCTGGAACAGCGAGGGGACCATCGACTCCAGATAGCGCCGGTTCCACAGCCCGGTCAGCACGTCGGTGTGGCTGTGCGCCTGCAGCTGGCGGTTGGCCGCCTCCAGCTCCAGTGACCGCGCCTCCAGCTCCGCCGTCAGCTGCTTGAGCTCGCGCGTCCGCTCCTCGATGCGGTGCTCCAGCCCGCGGTTGATCCGCACCAGCTCCTCCATCTCCCGCTCGGGGTTGGGGATCCGGTCCACGGGACGCGGCACCTGCTCGTCCCCCGCCGACATCCCGGGAATGGTGATGATCCCCGCCCGGCTCAGCGGCAACATCCCGTCCAGCACCTGCCCGTGGAACTGCGCCCCGTTGGCCGCATACCAGGCCAGCGCCGCCGCGGTGTGCTGCACCGGGATCAGCCCCTCTTACCCCTGGTTGTTGGCCAAGCTGGCCAGCACCTCGTCCTTGGTCATGTTGAAGTACGCGGCCATGCTCTCCGCCAGTTCGTGCACCAGCGGCGTCTCCACCGAGCCGGGCACCATGGAGAACACCGACACCCCCTGATCGCCGGCAATCTCGCGCCCCATCGACACCATCGCCGAACGGAGCCCCACCTTGGCGGCGCAGTAGCCGCCCAGCATGGGGATCCCCTCGATGGAGATCAGCGAGATCACCGTGCCGCGCTTGCGGGCGAGCATCCCCGGCAGCAGGCACTGGGTGACCATCACGGGCCCCAGCAGGTTGGTGCGGAAGGCGTCCTCCCAGAACTCCACCGGCTGCACCGACGCGGGCCCCACGCGCAGCCGCGCGGCGCTGTTGATGAGCACGTCCACCGCCCCGTGCGTGGCCAGCACCCCCTCCACCATCCCGGGGATGGCCGCGGTCTGGCTGAGGTCGGCGTGCACGAACTGCGCGCGCCCTCCCGCCGCCACGATCGCCTCGGCCACCGCCGCGCCCGTGGCGCGAATGTCCACCAGCACCACCGACGCCCCCAGCCGCGCCATCGTCCGGGCGGCTTCGGCGCCAATGCCGCGGGCGGCGCCGGTGATCATCACGGTCTGCCCGTCAAGGGCGTCGGGAGCAAGGCCAAGGCGGGCGAGGAGGTCCATGAGGCGGGACGGGGGGAGGGGTGAGATGCCGCGTCGCATCGCGAAGGTTCCACGGTCTGGAACGTTCAGGGACGCCCACTGTCACGCCGCGTCACCAATCGTTTCGCCACGGGCCCGTTCCATTCCGTGTAACGCGCCGGGGTCCCTGCCGTGACAGCGGGGCACGGATTGGAACCCGGGAAACGTTCCCGTCCCACGGGGGTACGGCCGCTCAACCCCCAGCGGGGGCCCCGGTCTCGGGCGCACCCTCGCCTCCTTCCTGTCCGCCACGCCGGAGTGGCTCCATGACTGCCCTGCCCCGCGCACGTCGCCCTCGTCCCCTGTGGCTGGCCCTGGCGGGGCCGGTGCTGCTGGGCAGCCTGTTGGCCATCCCGGTGGCGGGCGCGCAGCCGGGGGGCTACCCCGGCGGGTACCCCAACAGTTCGGCCGTGACCGGCGAGCTCCCGCCCCGTTACGGCGATCAGCAGCTGGACAACCTGCTGGGGCCGGTGGCGCTGTACCCGGACGCCCTCCTGGCGCAGCTGCTGGTGGCCGCCACCTTCCCCGACCAGCTGCAGGAGGCGGCGGCCCACGTGCGCGCCTACGGCGCCGGACGCCTCGACGAGCAGTGGTGGGACGTCAGCGTGAAGGCGGTGGCCCACTATCCGTCGGCGCTCAATCTCCTGGCCGACCGCATCGACTGGACCACCGCACTGGGGGTCGCCTACGCCAACCAGTCGTCCGACGTGATGGCGGCGGTGCAGCGGCTGCGGCGCATGGCCGACCAGCAGGGGAACCTGCTCTCCACCCCGCAGCAGCAGGTGGTGGTGGAGCGTGGCAGCTACGTCATCACGCCGGCGCAGCCGCGGGTGATCTACGTGCCGGTGTACGACCCGGTGGTCATCTACACGCAGCCGGTGTTCCGCGCGGCGGTGGGGAACCGGTTCTGGTCGTTCGGCGTGGGGTTCCCCATTGGCGGCTGGCTGTCGTACGACTGCGACTGGGGCGCACGCCGCGTGTACTACCACGGGTGGAACAGCGCGTGGATGGG